>CAZNWF010000070.1:0-15169 GCA_964576485.1 uncultured Geobacter sp.
GCTGGAGGCTGGAGGGGAAAAACGCTGGAGGCTTGAGGCTTAAGGCTGGAGGCTTTTCGTCCAGCTTCCAGCGTTTTCTTCGTCCAGCGTCAAGCTTTCTCTTCGTCCAGCTTCCAGCGTTTTCTTCGTCCAGCGCTTTTTCGTCCAGCGCTTTTTTCCGTCCAGCTTCCAGCGCTTTTTGCCTCAAGCCATGAAGGCTATTTCTGATCGTTGATCAGAAATAGCCTTCATGCTTCTTCTTTTCCATAGATCCAGCCTGATCGTGATCAATCAGCCGTCCCTGACGTTCTGAAGTCCTGGTCAGCAGCATCTCCTGGATGATCTCCGGCAGTGTGGCAGCAGTGGACTCAATCGCACCGGTCAGCGGGTAGCACCCAAGCGTACGAAACCGCACCGACTTCATCTGTATCTGTTCTCCAGGCTGCAGTTCCAGACGTTCATCATCCAGCAGGATCAGCATACCATTTCGCTCCACCACCGGACGTTGTTTCGCGTAATAGAGCGGCACGATCGGAATCTGCTCCGAATAGATGTACTGCCAGACGTCCAGTTCAGTCCAATTTGAGATTGGAAAAACCCGAATACTCTCGCCTGGACTGACGCGGGTATTGTACAGATTCCACAACTCGGGACGTTGGTTCTTGGGATCCCAACGGTGGTTGGCGCTACGGAACGAAAAAATCCGCTCTTTGGCCCGTGATTTCTCTTCATCCCGGCGTGCGCCACCAAAGGCTGCATCAAACCTGTATTTGTCCAGCGCCTGTTTAAGCCCTTCCGTCTTCATAACATCCGTGTAGAGCGCCGAACCATGGGTAAACGGACTGATCCCTTGATCCAGGCCATCCTGATTGACATGCACCAACAGGTCAAAGCCATACGCTGCCGCCATTTGATCCCGGAAGGTAATCATCTCTTTAAACTTCCAGGTCGTATCAATATGCATCAACGGAAAGGGAGGTTTGGCAGGGTAAAAGGCCTTCAGCGCCAGGCGCAGCATGACAGAAGAATCTTTGCCGATGGAATACAGCATGACCGGGTTTTCAAACTCGGCTGCCACTTCGCGGATTATATGAATGCTTTCGGCCTCAAGCTGCTGTAAGTGGGCCTTCATCCTTCCGCCTTTATCCTTGCTTTTCATCCTTCATCCTTCCGCCTTCATCCTTGCTTTTCATCCCAGCAGAATTTTCAGACCGGTCAACAGCAATAGTAAGGCCAGTATCGGACGGAGAACTGCATCAGAAGCCCTGGCAGAAAGCCATGATCCAACAAGCACCCCTGGAAGAGATCCAGCCAGAAGAGAGAAGAGCAGGGAGTAATTAACATTACCGGCCATCCAGTGACCGGCACCGGCAACCAGAGCCAACGGAATAGCATGGGCCAGGTCAGTTCCAACCACCTTTGAAGGAGTCAATCGCAGCGGATAGAGATACAACATCATCACCGTCCCCAATGCGCCTGCTCCTACTGACGTCAAGGTAACCACGATCCCCAGAAAAACACCCGCCAGAACCGTCAGTGGCCCTTGCAGGTACTTAAACCGCTCCACATGCTCAACCCGAAAATGCCTTCCCAAAGCATGAAGTCTGGCTTTAAACAACAATCCAACAGCAGTTAACGCGAGCATATAGCCCAAGCCATGCATGATAACCGCATCAACCTTAAGGGCATTTCTACCAAACTGGTGCAGCGCCAGGCCGGTCAGTACTGCTGCAGGCAGACTACCGGCAGCCAGACGCCGACAAATCTGCCAGTCAATAGTGCCACGCTGACCATGCACCGCAACGCCAGCCATTTTGGTAATGGCGGCAAAAAACAGATCGGTGCCCACCGCAGTTTTAGGGGCAGTACCCAAAATCAGAACCAGAATCGGAGTCATCAGAGCTCCGCCACCAATACCGGTAAGACCGACCATCAGACCTACCAGCGCGCCTGCAACCATTGAATGGGGATCCGGCATCATCTAGGTTAAATCCTCCGCAAGCATCATGCGGATAACATCACGCATCCGGTACTGTGCTTTCCAACCGATCTCTTTTTCTGCCTTAAAGGGATTCCCCCTGCTGACCATAATCTCGGACGGCCTCAGAAGCGAAGGGTCAGTTGAGACATGTTCCTGCCAATCAAGGCCAAGCTGGTTAAAAACCTCAATAACAAAATCCTGCAAGGTGTTGGTCTCACCGGTAGCAATCACAAAATCCTGCGGTTGATCCTGTTGCAGCATCTTCCACATCGCCTCAACATATTCAGGGGCCCAGCCCCAGTCCCTGGCAATAGATATATTGCCAAGTTGTAGTTTCTCAGTGCTGCCCGCTGCAATACGACAAGCTGTTGTAATAATCTTACGGGTCACAAAGCGCTCTGGACGCAGTGGTGATTCATGATTAAAGAGGATACCGGTACAGGCATACAGACTATATGCCTCTCTATAATTTGCCACCTCCCAATGAGCAGTTGCCTTTGCCACTGCATAGGGTGAGCGGGGATGGAAAGAGGTTGATTCATCAGCGATCTTTCCTCCGGTGTTGCCAAAACACTCACTAGACCCCGCACTATACAGACGTGCTGGTATTTGTAAAAAACGTAGTGCTTCCAGAAGGTTTAAAGTACCGATTGCCAGGCTCTCAAGTGTTTCGACAGGCTGTTCAAAAGAGAGCCCAACTGAACTCTGGCCTGCCAGGTTATAAATCTCATCTGGCTGCACCTTTGAAAGCGTTTGCAGCACACTGCGGAAATCATTAAGAGCCATTGAATAAAAAGAAATCTGTTCCTTAATTTCCAGCAGCTTCAGGTTATGAAATGAAGCGACCTGAGCGTCACGAACAGTCCCGAAAACCTGATACCCTTTTTCCAGCAACAGCCTGGCGAGGTACGCACCATCCTGCCCGGATACGCCGCTGATAAGCGCTTTTTTAGCTGACATCATCTACCACCTCACACCCCTTATTACGGTCTCGTAAAGAATTATATGTACCAAACTGGATTTTCAGACGTACTGCCAACACTCGTTGACATCACGCTTGCCAACTGCAGCCGCCCCTGTTAGGTTTGGTAATAATACCATGGCAACTGTACTCTCACCACTCCGATCAAGGTTTTTTACCATGTCAAAACAGGCTGAAATTGATTACATAGATAATATTGGAACTGACGGCATGTATCATGCCCTGAACAAGCCTTATTCAGACCCGCGCTGCGGCATCTACTTTTTAGATATAGGCAACCTGTTCCTGCTCCTGCCTCCCCCCCCGGCACGACTGCTTGACCTTGGTGTCGGCACCGGCTGGACCAGCGTCCTGTTCGCACGTAAAGGCTATGAGGTCGTCGGGCAGGATATAGCCCCTGCTATGATTGAGCTGGCACAACAGAATAAACAGGCAGCAGCCTTAAACAATGTCAATTTTATCGTCAATGACTATGAAACATTAGATATGCCAGAACAGTTCGATTGTGCCGTATTCTATGACTCACTCCACCACGCCGTTGATGAACAGGCAGCGCTCCGCGCGGTATGCAAAGCTTTAAGACCGGGCGGCATTTGCATCACGGTAGAGCCGGGTAAAGGGCACCATCTTTCACAAGAGACCCAGCATGCTGTCGAAAGGTACGGTGTCACAGAAAAGGAAATGCCTGCCTATAAAATTGTGCAGCTGGGTAAACAGACCGGTTTTAACCGGGCTCAGATATTCCAGCGTTACAGCAACTGCTCATTACTGCTTGATTCTACCCCGGTTTCCTTTAAAGATCGAATCCACAGATTTCTTGCCGATTTTCAACTTGCAGCAAGAAAACTAATACGCAGCAAACGCTTATTAAACCCAGGCAATATTGTCGTACTTTTCAAACAATAGCACGAATCAAACCAATTTCCGGTACACCTGCACCGTCTGTTCAACACACCGCTCCCAGGTAAACTGGCTCGCTCGTCGCAAACCTGACTCAAGCGCCTCATCTCGCCAGCCAGCATCCTCCAGCCCTTTAAGGATTGCCTGCAGTAGTGCGTCACCATCATCAGGTGACACAGCCAAAGTTGTTCCACCACCCACCTCCAGCAACGCAGGATCACAAGAGGTAATCACCGGCACCCCGGAGGCCATCGCTTCCAGAACTGGCAGACCAAAACCTTCGTACTGAGACGGATACACAAACAGGCGTGCAGAGGCGTACAAAACAGGCAGATCAGCTTCAGGAACAAACCCCAGATACGTTAACCACCCTTCAGAACAGCATCGCTCAATCTGTTGGTGCACCCTCTCACTCTTCCAGCCAGTATGGCCGATCAGTACCAACGGAAACCGTTTCCGCAGTCTCATCGGCAACCGGCCATAGGCATCCAGCAGTTTATCAATTTTTTTACGTGGCTCAATGGTAGAAACAGACAAACTGTAGCCACCATGCACAAGAGCATACTTCGCAAGCAGGGCCGCAGCCTCGTCACTCCTGTGTGGTCTGTAAGCAGTCGCAACCCCAAGCGGCACCGCAGTAATTTGGGCTTCCGGCCAACCAAATATACTGATGACCTCTTGCCGGATTGCATCGGTATCGGTAATCAGATGTGCCGCCCGTGCAAGCGTAGCGGTAAAGTTAGCCTCAAACTGGTTAACTCGCTCAAGAGGATGGGTTTCGGGAAACCTGAAAACAGAAAGATCGTGGATGGTTGCGATGCCGATATCAGCATAGTCGGGTAGGAAGTAATTTGGGCCATGAAACAACTGTCCACGGCATTGACGTTTTAATCTCCAGTTAGTAACCAGCTTCGGTTCTTTTCTCTGCAACCAACTTTTCCAAGGCAACCGATATGCAGGTTTAAGCAGGTCCGCTGGATTTTCCACCCAGCGTTCTTGTCGAATGTAACGCACTGCTTCTAAATCAGACATCAAAGACAGACGAGACACCAACTCCCAAGTGTAGCGACCAATACCGCTGAGAGAAGGGGCAAGGGCATCGACGGAGAAAATCAGGTGCATTGTTCTATTCCTGACTCCGTAGCGTGAAGTAGTAAAATACATCTACAACCAATGTAATTATTTGATGTTCCTTGATAATAGTACTATTGTCGTGCGTACAAAAACTCACTTACCTGGTGAATTGCATGAAGCCTTTTATCATTAAGCAGTCCGTGGATGAGTTCTACACCACCCATCTGTCAACCAAAAGACGCTACGGATTCAGGTAAGCATACATCTTCTGGATGCCACCATCACATTAGGGCCTTTTTACTATTATTCCAATAGAAGTAGCAGTAAACTCACCTGCCAGCTGAAGGCGTAAGTGAAGTTTTTCTTGATATGGTGGCATATCAATATATTGCTCAAGCGAATCTGTGTCGGAGAAATAGTCGATTGCTTCCACTACAAAATTTTCAGCACTAAGTTCAGATACAAGCAACTCTATATCTTGTCGCCTAAAAATAACAAAACTTTCATTATTGTCCAGTGTCCTATCATTAGAACTAACATTAAATTCAGTAGTGTGAACAGCCATTCCACCAGACTTTAGAAGTCGGGCTGAATTCAAAACAAAATCTAGTCCACGACGGATAGAGCCTAAATGTTCAAATGCGCAAGACGACCAGCAGAAATCAAAGCAACCTATATCAACAGGTATTTTATTCATATCGATATTTTTGAACGTAACAAGACGATTAAATTCATTGGGTTCGCAAAGCCCAAGCTGATTCAGGTCAGATTGATCATCGCTATGCTGGTTTGTCGAAACCCACCCCAAGCGTTTTGCATCCTCAATATCTAAATCTGACGCAAGGACACTAACCCCGCGAGAAGCAAATAGCGAAACAAGTGGCTCACGACCAACACCAAAACCTACAGCTCGCTTACCTGGAACAAGATACCCCCTCTCAAATAAGGTTTGACATATATACACAAATTCCCACTGTTTCCTGTGATATCGTGGCGTTTCCCTAAACTCATTGCACCAGTATGTATAAAGTGGCATACGAAAATGTTGCGCACGACATAAGGTTGAACTAAATGCACAAGGTATTGACATGGGTTCGGGTTCGAATAACGGAATATTTTCGATACTAGGAAGTCCTGCTATAAGGTCAATTTGAGTGAATTTAGTAGAAAGCGTAACGCACTCTTTTTTAATATTAGAAATGTTTTTGCTTACAAACTCGAAATTTCTAGCCATTTTTTTAGCAATATCCACTAAGTCGTCTTTATCAGGTATAATATTTAATTGAATTGCACCAATGCTCTCAATTAATTTTAATTCCTGATCATCCTTGCTCCCTCTGGCTTGAAATTTCTCAGCAGACGGTTTACCCGATGAAAGCTGGGGGCCACGCTCTATGTAGTCACAAATTACTGATATTGCATCAATAGCTTTGCTTGCAGACAAATCCCATGAAAACTTTTTAGTTTGAGTTTTCCCATTCATAATCAGCTGATCACGAAATTCTTCATCAGTAAGGCCCCTTAGCAATATTTTAGAAAACAAGCTTACATTCTCGGGATCAAAAAGAGCCTCTTTAAAACCTACGACCTCAATAAGGCTTGTTCTTTCAGCAGCAATAACAGGTGCACCGCAGAGCATCGCCTCCAATGGTGGCAGCCCAAACCCCTCACTACTAGATGGAAAAACAAACAATCTACAAGCTTTATATAGAGTCACCAGTAAATCATCAGGGACAAAACCAGTAAAAATTAAATTTCCAGCTACTATGCCAAGACTTGATGCAAAACTTGTCAAACGTTCCTTGTCCGCATTTCCAATTTTTCCTGCCAGGATAAGTCTATATTTGTTTTGAACAGAGTGAGGTAAGTAGGAATACGCTTCTATCAGCTTTTCTACGTTTTTTCTTTTATCAAATCCTCCAACATATAATACTGATTCGTTACAGACTTGGTCAACTGCATGTCTTTCGGTAAAATTTATTGAAGTAATATTTCCAACCGCAATTTTATCTGCAGCTGCCGATATACTCCTACAATGAGTTGGATCAAGCCCCAGCTTATTGACTGCATCTGTCATGGAATAATCCGATATCGCCAACAACAAATCTGCATTCTTCAGTGATTCAAGTTTCCTGTAATACCACCCCCGAACAAGTGGGTTCTGTAAATACAGATCGGGATCAGCCAATGGAATTAGATCATATAGGATTACTACACTTTTATAAGTTCTTTTCGAAGCTGGCTCGACAGATGTAACGGCATCAAACTCCATAAGGCTCGTAGTTATAACGACATCAGGTGACATTTCTTCAAGAAAGTGTGATCGAATTAATTCAGCTGCTCTAACTCGCCACTGATTTTCGCTATATGCTTCATTTACAGAATGAGGGGCAGCAAAAGAAACTATTTTTTCAGGGCTGATCAAACCAGAAAAAAGCCCACCTATTCTAACTATATCCTCTTCTTTTTGATCATTTATTAGTATCCAAAAATCAACCCCTTTCCACATCCCTAGCAGCGCATTAACCAAAGAGAATGAATAGCGACCAATTCCACGAAATTGGCTCTCAGTCTGCAACGATTGCATATCAATGACAACCCGCATTAGCTAAACCTCCCACGCGCAACAGGCACCATGGCGCGCGTCAATTTAATTAAAATATCCCGTTCCCGTGGGGTCAGCTCAGGAAACTCCAATTGAGATTGTTCCCATAAAGGAGAGGCTGTTCTTTGCGTAGCAGCCAATTGCAGCAAATGACGTTCAAGAATTGTCATGCGGTAATTCATCATGCGTGGTAAGGCAAGCCACTTACGCCATCCTTTGAGATCGGCGCCGGTCTGGCGAATCACCACACGAAGTTCATCAAGCCCAGGCATGTTGGCTAATTGTGCTTCCCGTGAAGCCATCAGATCGGCAAGTATTTCAACCCGACTTTTACCAACATGTAGCCACTTGCGGTAATGTGCTATACCAGTTGGATCAGCCTGTCGCCCTAAGATTAACTGATATGCCTTGGATATAAATTCTGTTTCAGGTGATAGTAACAACTGGTCTATGGTATCCATTTTTTTTAATGACTCCTCTTCAAAAATTGTATCATCTCGATGTCTCAACTTAATTGATGGAAGCGGCAAATAAATGGCAGCTAATGGCTGTTCCAGCGTGTCCCTGGTCGAAAAAGAGCGTTTTCCTGCTGTTAGCAGGGCTGACAAACGTTCAAATCTGGTTTTCGATAGCCAGCCAAAGAGAGTTCCTATCCGCCACCAGCGGGAGTTGTATAGTGCTGTTGCTTCGTTGCTAATCTGATTCAATAGACACTGAAAGTGCTCTTCCTTCGCAGTTTCTGCCTGTCGGTATGACGCGTGTAATGCCTGCAACTGATCAGCAACCTCACGTTCGCGCTCGGTGCTGCGGGCCTGCATCACCAGTTGCGCCTGCAACAGTTCCTCTTCTCGGGCCGCATGTGTCTGCTCTACCGTTGCAAGCCTTTCTAGATATTGGTTGCTAAGTTCACTCTTTTCCAACTCGGTTGTAGAACGCAGTGCCGCTAGTTGCTGGTTATATTCTTTCTCTCTGGTAGCAATATCCTCAAGCCGCAACTGTGCTTCAGCTTTTAACTTTTCCTGTTGCTGACTCAGCAGACTCTTGCATGTCTCTTGTTCAACAGCATGCTGCTGCATAAGGCGTTCACGCTGTTCATCAAACAGCCGCTGTAATTCCGCACATTGCTGCTCTGCATTTATGACCTGCTGGTTCAACTCTGCCTTGTGCAGTTGCTCCAGCTGATGTCGCAGGCTCAACTGATGTACAGTCTGCTGGTGCAAAGTATTTGTTAGTCGAACAGCAATCTCTCGAGTGCGTTTTGCGTCTTCCAAAATGCCATTGCCTACCGTATTTTCCGGCAATGCCTTTTGCTGTTCCGGCAGATTTTGCCTACGGATTTCGCGGATAAAATCAATCTGTTCAAGGCCGATTGCATGTGACAGCAATAATCCGTACACTTTCTCCTCTAGTGATATAAAAAAACTGGCATCCTGAGAGGTAAATTGTGTGCAGTGAATGTGACAATCAGAAAAATCAAGACCTGAAACTCCTGATTCCGCCAATGACGAGAGTATCTTTTTGCGATAGTCGCCAGACATGCTGAGCTGATCAATATTCACCGTAAGGTCAGCATGTTTCTGAGCTTCCAGAATGGCCAGACACCAAAGCAGGTAAAAACAACAGTAGCTGTCTTCAGAAGAAAGACGGGATACATTAAAGTATGTCATCTCTTCTTCCAGGAGATCACTATGAAATGCCTTAAAATGCAGCAGCTTTCGCAATGCCTTAACGACTGGGGGCACATACACAGCATTGATAACCAGCAACTGAATCATGTCAAAATAGTCCGTTGCCTTATATGACCACCACTGATCCCAGGGGTTACGCCAAAGACAGATATGGGTACCACCAAAATATTTTTTTAACGCACCAATTCGATTAGATGTTCGACATTCCTGAATTACAGTTCTCCTTTGTGCGTGTTCAATAAGAGATTTGAAAAATAAACTAACTTTTTCACTGCATTCAGGAGAAAAATAGGCATCGTAAATATCAGATTTTTGAATATAGGGTTGCCAGGCAGGAAAGATATCATACAGTTCCTGAAAATAAGGCTTCAACAGCTCCGGGTGCCGTAATGGCCGCATTATTTCACCGGAATGTTCAAGCAGCTTTTCTGGGGTATTTTTATTAAAGAGTGTTATTTCATGCAGCGGTTCCTGATAGCAGTAATACCCAACTTCAGAACGGCGAAAAACCTGAAACAGATAGGTGCTTCCAGCACGCCAGAGTGAGTGTATAAAGATAGGGTTGGAACTTTCAGGTGACATTACATTCTGCCTGTTGAAGAATATTGGAAAGTTGTAAAGCGCTTTCACGCCAGGTTATATAATAAGGATCTGTCGTTCTTAGCGCCTGTGCCAGCCACTCTAAGAGGATATCGTCAAGACCTGGTTGGCTAAAGAAGCTAACTCCGGTACCACCCAACTCTTTATACACCTTTAGATTACGAGCTAAAACCGGTTTACCATAACGCAGCGCCTCTGCCAAAGGCAGCCCAAACCCCTCCGCCTCTGAAGCGAGCAAGATGCCGTACGCTGCTTTGTACAGCTCCTGTAGCAATTCATCACTGGCATGCTCAAACCAGTACAACCTTCTTTTCTGTTCTGGATGGTTTTGCAAGGTCTCCTGAAATGGTTCCATCTTCCAGCCTGACCTTCCCACTATCACTAACGCTGTCTGCTCTCCATCAGTCCAGAGCCTTTCAAATGCAGCCAGTGCATCGGCATAGCCTTTACGTGGTTCAAGCGTGCCGACCATCAGCACAAACTTTCTTTGTTGCACCTGCTCCAGCATGACTTGTTCTGCGGGAGTAATACCACTACTGGGCATGGTGGCTTCCAGGTCTGCTCCTAGGGGCACGGTATGCAGCCGCAAAGCGTCATCTGGCAGATTGTAGTGAGTACGAAGCCAGTTAGTTAGATCATCCCTAACTGATTCTGAAATACAGATTAAATCATCGCTATAGATAGCCAGGCTTTTTAACCAGCGTCCAAAGGTTTTGCGGCGAACCGGCTTAAACCAGTGGGGGTGCAACAATGGCAACAGATCATACACAACAAAACAGACCCGTACACCACTCCGTTTCCATTTTAAAAACTGACTTTGATGGCGTGGCACCAGATGAGCTGCCAGATCAAGCCCTAGAAAGACATCACCTTCAGCAACAACTACCGGCATCGCAGCATGGCGGGCCTGTGCATCTGCCTGCAGACAGATAACGCTTACGGGCGCATAACGATACCCTTCTCGTCTCTCAGCAAAGACCGGTTTTACCTGGTAGCCATCAGGTGGCTCTGTTAACAACTGCTGCAGAATTCCCCGTACCACCCGCTGAATACCGGTTCGAGCATCCTGTTGAATGATTTCTGAGACATCAACGAGCAGCTGCCGAGGCGCAGTATCTCCATCCTGTCTACTAGCTACCCCCGCCTGAACCACTTTTCGCGCAAGAGAGGCCGGCAGTTTTGCCACTAGTGCCGCCGAAAGCCGGTGCCTCATACCACAGCCAGATGTTCATGATAAAACAGCATGGCATCATCAATCTGATCAAAACTGTGCAGTTTACCAGCAACCAGCACCACGGCATGGTCGCAATGTTGTCTGATAAAATCGGGCTGATGTGAGACTATCACCATGGCACGGTCACCCCGCTTGCCAAACAGTTCATCATTGCATTTTTCATGAAAGCGACTATCCCCGACTGACGTTATCTCATCAATCAGAAAACAATCAAACTCAATCGACATGGATATGGCAAAGGCAAGACGTGAACGCATTCCGGCAGAATAGGTTTTGACCGGCTCTTTCAGATAGTTTCCCAGTTCAGAAAACTCCTGCACAAAGGGGACACGGCTTTTAAAATCAACCCCGTAGATACGGCAAACCAGGCGTAGATTGTCTAAACCGGTCAGGGTGCCCTGAAACCCGGCAAAAAAGGCCAATGGCCAGGAAACAGACATGCTGCGCTCAACAGTTCCAGAAGTTGGTTGTTCTGCACCGCTGATCAGACGTACCAGTGTGGACTTACCAGACCCGTTACGCCCTAGGATACCAACCTTCTCTCCCGGTTTTATGACAAGATTGATATGGTCAAGCACGGTCACCTCGCCATGCCGGGTGTGATAACGCTTAGTCAGATCTTGTATCGCTATCATTCAGGGGTTACCCGTTTACTGATATAACGTTCCTGGGCAAGGGCCAGAGCAGTCAATATCAGGCAAAAAGTGGCCATGTAGGGAATATTGTAATGACACCGAACTAACGAACCAAAGTACCCTTCACGCAGAAGTTCTGCTCCATGTACCATGGGAAGCAACAAAACAACTTTTTGGGCAGCAGGAGGCAGCCAATCCACCATAAAAGCAGCACCTGACAAGGGGAACAACAGATAAGCCGTTGGGTGCCACAATTTTTCAACCAGCTCGGTCCGTTCATTCAGGCTGCCCATAAGCAAGGCTAGTGACATGCCGAACCAGGCGGTCATAAGCCAACCTAATAATACTTTCAGAAGATCTTGCGGTGGTTGTACCCAACCTATAGCGATATAAAAAATGGAAAGGATAATAAACGACATAGTGGCGCCGCCAGCCTCCAGCAGCAGACGGGCAGCAAATACATCCATAACCTTGACATGACGGTGGTACATCAGTGCCAGGTTCGGCTCAACAGCCCCCACACAGCGTGAGGGCATATTGCGCCAGAGCAAGACAGTGGAGTACCCGGTAAGGGCAAAGGCAGCAATCGGCATATTGGAATTATGATGCATTTTAGCAAAGGTCCAGAGCGCTGTTACGCCGGTGGTAAACAGCATCGGCTCCACAAACATCCACATAAAACCGATATTGTGGCGGCCATAGCGGGTAAGCACCTCACGCATCAGCAGGGCGCCGATCACCCGCAGCTGAATCTGGAAGGAGCGAAGCAACGAGGTGGAATATTGGGTTGGTTTACCTTCGGAAAAAGTCATGCTATTAAAAAGCTCCTTACAAGCCAGCCTCGCACTGAGACACGGAGGTACACAGAGAAAATCTTTAAAAATCCAGAAGTTGCTCAGGGGTAAATCCAAAACCACCTTTTGGGTGTTGCCGCTCTCTGTGATGCTCTGTGGCTCCGTGTGAAATCAGCCTTTAAACCGATCTCGCACAGAGACACTCCTCTATTTATTGCAGCACTTCGTATTTTTTTAGAATCTCTTGCCTGAAATGTTCAGGAATACGATGCCAGTCAAGCAATTCTACGTTGAAAGGGAGGTTACTCTCACGAAAAGCCTCTCTCACAGCGGCTAATGAGCCTTGTTCTGGAAGATGCACGACAAGATCAAGATCACTGCCCTCATGTGCCGTTGATAACACCCTGCTCCCGAATGCCCACACCGGCACGCCAGGAAGATAGTGCTTCAGCAGCATGTTCACGATGATTTGATGTTCACTGGAAAGATCAATCAATCAAAGCACCTCGACGATTCGTTAGATTTTCATGAAGACGCCGGGCATCAATCAAAAACGCTTTTATTAACTTCAGCACCTTTTCAGCAAATTCAACACCGTAGTCATGGGCCGTCTCGTTGCGGCTATCCCGATAGGCAAACCATCGCTCAACTTCTTGCAGAGTTAGTAGGTTATGACGGGCAGCCATACGGAACAAATCTTTAAAAACCAGATCGTTCACGGTCTTTGGGTTCGCAGCAAAATCTTTCAACACTTTTCGAAGCAGTTTTCCTGATGTTTCAAGCGTCAACTCAAAACCTTTGATCACGGCATTCCGGTAGACCTCAAAATCATCACTGCCTGGTTCACTCTGTTCGAGGTGTTGTAAGGAATGATCAAGGGTTTGAATGCAACGGCCCAGATTGTCGAAGTTCAGTGTCATACAGAATCGTCCTGTTTACATTGTGCCATTAATTTCATCTTAACCTGATCAGATCGGCTTGATTAAGAAATCAGTAATAAAGCAGTACACGCCGTTCTGCTCCAACCGGGACAGAATGCCACCAGAATTTAATCGCTCAGAGGCCTCATCCAGCAGGCTGTTCTGTTCCTGCGCAATTAAAGCTGTTTCGTTCTGATAGAGATCAAGTCGCATAGATCTGCTCCCAGTATTGTTCTTCCAATTCCCGCCATGTTCGCTGCAAGAAACGATGCCAAATGAGACTGTCGCCACCTTTAAGCGGAATCCCTTCTTCAGCAACTACGGCACGCATTGCAAGCCGTGCCTTTATCATGTCTATGAGATCAACCGCTTGTTCAGAAACGCCAAGAGTTGACGACAAGATTTTACGAAGCTGCTCAGTAGCTGCGAGCTGTTTCATAAACCCCATATCACGAGACCACTGGACTGCAATATCCCAATCGCTGCCAGCATGTTCAGAACCGTTTGCCCGGCTACCTACGAGAACAGCAAGCTCAAGGCCAGAAACTGAGGTGAGTACATCTGAAAGCAGATCAGTGGTTGTTGACATCTTCACCTCAAAACCTGCCTCGCACAGAGGCACAGAGATACACAGAGAAAATCTTTGCTTCATCCTTCCGCCTTCATCTTCCAGCCCTGTTCTTTCGCCTCCAGCCTCCAGCCTTGTTCGTCATCCTTGCCTAATCATGGTGTTCCCGCACACCGGCAATCAGCATCGTCAAAATCCCCCAACAGATCATCCCCACCGCAAAGGTCGAAACAATTGCCCGCAGCCGCTTCGGCTCCACCGGATAATCAGGCAGGCTGGGTTGCACTATCCGCTCAAGATACAACTGTTTGCGCTGGGCCTCATTGCGTGCCTGCTCCAGTGACGCCAACGCTGCTGCAAGCTGTTTATCCGCAAAGCCACGCTCAAGCGCCAGACGCTCATACTCTGCGGCCTGACCACTTAACGAACGATCCCCCCCTGCCACTTTTGCAGTTTCAACAGAAATTTCTGTCTGGAGTACATCTATACGTTTTTGCAGGACAGGTAACTGGGGATTGTTGTGGGTAACCGAACGGACCTGGGCTAACTGCGTCTTGGCTGCAATCAGCTCATCCTGCAATTTAGAAATCTGCTGCAACTGAAGAGCCGATTGTTTCTCCGGATCAAACACCCCTTTTTTATTGCGATAGCTCGATAATGCCAAGGCAGCAGCCCTGGCCTTTGCTTCTGCAGTGGCCACCTCTGATTGGGCAAACCTGATCATATCCTGACGTCCGCGCTCATTCAGCTGATTCACCAGCTTTTCACTCATTTCCAGCAAACTGGCATTCAGACTACGGGCATCGGCTGCAGCAAAAGACTTTACCCGCAGGGTTGTAATTGATGAAGCGCTATCATTGCTGACCTCCACTATTTTCTTTTGATAATAGCGATGTAACGCCTCATTGCTGGTATCAGAGTCCAGCCCGCCAAACCGGCTGATACGGTCAATTCTCCGATTGGCGTAGAGACGTGACAAGCCATATTTTTGATCCAACTGCTGCAGGGCATCACGCGAGTTGATAAAATCATGCACCGTGTAGGTATCATCCTGGGATTTTGAAAAAGCGGCCCCTTGCAGAAAGGCCCCCAACCCGGTGGGAGTCTGTTTCTGGGGACTGCGAATGACAAAGCGGGATTCTGAAATATAGATATCTGAGGCAAAAAAGCCAAAGTAGATGATAGCGACTGTCGTGGGCAGGAACACCG
>CAZNWF010000071.1:0-14621 GCA_964576485.1 uncultured Geobacter sp.
GCAGTTTTCGGATGGTAGGCCGGGTGGGGATGACGGTTGGGGTCTGTCTGTTTCAAACGGTCTTTGCCCTGGCAGCACTGCAGCAGTCAGGCAAGCTGCGGGCTGATGCGCTTAAATCAATTGAACGTACGCAGTTGCTGTCTGCCTTCAGCACGGTGTATCTGGTTGGGGCAGGGCTATTTGCCGTGGCAGCAGTCAGTTCGTTGTTGGCACGGGAAAAGGCCATCAGGCCAGACCGGAGCGCTGTATGATGCGATTACCAGGGCGCGTATGCTGTTCAAAAGAATTGAGGTTGTTGCAGAACACAGTGCTGCTGCTTTTACTTTTTTGCAGTAGCGCGGTTGCTGCTCCTCCGCTGAAAAAAGCCACCCTGATGCCGCTCTGGAGCCCCCAGGCGCAATTTGCCGGGTATTATGTTGCCCTTGAAAAGGGGATCTATGCCCGGCATGGCATTGATTTGAAGATACTTCCGGCCGGGCCGGGGTATTCACCTGAACAGACGTTAAAGAACGGCAATGCTGATTTTGCCCTGCTCTGGCTGACAACCGCACTGCGACAGCACGCTGCCGGTACCCAGCTGGTTAATCTGGCCCAGATCGTCCAGCGATCCTCCCTGCTGCTGATAGCCAAAAAAAGCAGTGGGATCAAGTCTGTGGCAGACCTGAACGGCAGGAAAACAGGATTGTGGGCGGGGGATTTGTCGCTCCCCCCGCGGATTCTGTTTGCCAGGCAGGGGATCAAGGTGCGTGAGGTACCCCAATCCTATACCGTGAATCTCTTTTTACGGGGCGGGATCGAGGTGACATCCGCCATGTGGTACAATGAATACCATACGATTCTATCTTCCGGGGTTGATGCGGATGAACTGTCTGTTATCCGCATCAATGAACAGGGGATACAGTTCCCTGAAGACGGGATTTATACCCTGGAACGGACCCTTAAAAAGGATCCGGCCCTGGCAAAGGCCTTTGTGGCTGCCTCGCTGGAGGGGTGGCGCTATGCCTTTGACCATCCTGATGAGGCGTTGGAGATCGTTATCAAGCAGATGCGTACGGCGCAACTGCCAGCCAACCGTGCCCACCAGAAATGGATGCTTGACCGGATGCGGGACCTGATCCTGCCGCCAACCGCCAAAGGCCCGCACGGCCTGCTCAACCAGCAGGAGTATGAGGCTGTTGGTCAGGCGATGCGTACCTATGGCCTGCTTAAGGCATATCCTGACTACAATCGTTTTACCGGGAGGCCGGATGCTGGCACACGCTAGTATTGCCACCAGACTGGTCCTGGTAATTACCCTCTGCAGTGCGCTGATCTTTGCCGTGATCCTGGGCTATAACTATCATCGTTCCCGTGTCATGCTTGAGCGGGAACTTGAGTCAAATGCACGCAATCTTGCCGGCTCGTTGGTGCATCGGGTGGAAACTGAACTTGTATCAGTTGCCAAGATCGTGCAAGGGATGGCCCGTGAGCTGGAGACCAGCCGGCATTCAGAGCAGGAACTGAACCGTCTGATCAAGACCACCCTTGAACAGAACCCTGAACTTTACGGCTCAACCGTGGCCTTTGAACCATTTGCCTTCAATGCCTCAACCCGCCTGTATGCTCCCTATTATTACCGCCACAAGGGCGGAATCGCCTTCAGTCGTCTGGAAACAGCATACCAGCAGCTGCCCTACCTGTACTGGGATTGGTACCAGATTCCCCGGGAGCTGGGCAGGATGGAGTGGAGCGAGCCATATTTTGATGAAGGGGCAGGCAACATCCTGATGTCAACCTGTTCGGTGCCGTTTTATGGTGCTGAAAACGGCAAGAAGCAACTCAAGGGGATTGTGACAGCAGATATCTCACTGGAATCTCTGACCCAGCTGGTCTCATCAGTCAAGATACTCAAGACCGGCTACGCCGCCCTGCTGTCACGCAACGGAATGGTGCTTGCCCACCCGCTTAAAGATGCGGTCATGAACGAGACCTTCTTCAGCATTGCGGAAGAGCGTCATGATCCAGCCATGCGGGAGTTGGGCAAAAAAATGGTCAAAGGGGAGTCCGGTTTTATCCTGTACAAGAGTCTGGTGGGGGTCAGAAGCTGGATGTATTACGCCCCGATCCGCTCAACCGGCTGGACTCTTGCGGTGGTCTTCCCTGAAAAGGAGTTGCTTGAGAATGTCACCCGTTTGAGCATAACCATGGCGGTGATGGGACTGATCGGTATCCTGCTGCTGACTGCAGCAGTGGTCTCCATTGCTCGTTCGATTACCAAGCCGCTCCGTTTATTGGCTGCTGCCACTGATCAAATCGCTGAAGGAAACTTTGATGTGAAACTCCCTGCGGTCCGTTCGCAGGATGAGGTTGGGCTGTTGTCCCGTGATTTTCAGGTTATGCAGGAGTCGCTCAAGGACTATATCAAGAACCTGACTGAAACTACGGCAGCCAAGGAGCGGATCCAGAGTGAACTTAAAGTGGCCACTGATATCCAGGCCAGCCTGCTGCCCCGCCTGTTTCCCGCCTTCCCGGATCGACCTGAATTTGACATCTTCGCCTCAATGGACCCTGCCAAAGAGGTGGGGGGTGACTTCTATGATTTCTTCTTTGTTGATCCCACTCATCTCTGCTTTCTGATTGCCGATGTTTCCGGTAAGGGGGTGCCGGCAGCACTTTACATGATGGTTGCCAAGACTTTGCTTAAGTCAGAAGGGCAACGGCTTGGCGAACCCAGCCGGATACTTTCCTGCGTCAATACGATCCTTGCTGAAGAGAATGACAGCTGCATGTTTGCCACGGTATTTTGCGGTATTCTGGATACCGAAACCGGTGAGGTTTGCTTTGCCAATGCCGGGCATAATCCGCCGTTGATCATGGATGGGGCAGGGATACGCTATCTTGCGCCGCAGGCAGGATTTGTGCTGGGGCCGATGGAAGGTATCACCTATACCACTGAACGGCTGGTCATGCAGCCGGGAGATACGCTGTTTCTTTATACCGATGGTGTGACTGAGGCGTGCAACTATGCCGATGAACTGTATGGCGAGCCGCAGCTGCTTGATGCCTTACAAAAGGCGCCCAGAGAAGATCTGGTAGCGCTGGTTCATGCCATTCGGGCTGATGTTGCCGCCCATGCTGCCGGCGCACCACAGTCAGATGACGTTACCATGGTTGCCATTACCTGGCGGGGGAAAGAGAGCTGACAGGATCTGCAGCCAGCCAGACTGATGTCAGACCTCAGAACTTCAGGCGGGCATCAAGCCCCACCGAGTAGCCGTAAAAGCTCTTTGCCGCAATGTAGGAAACCCCCAGCCCCAGCCAGTTGAGCTTCCAGAGACCGGTCAGCTCTCCCAGTACCAGACGGCCGTTTATCGTGTACATGGTGTTGGTGCCGACCGTATCACGAAAATCATCCCCAAGAACATCAAGGGCAACAAAGCCACCGGTATGCAACGGAAAACCGAACAGTGTAAGCGGCAGCCTCAGATCAAGATCCACCCGGTTTTCCCAGTCATAGGAGCTGCCGCTGCCATGCAGGTAGCTGGATGAACTTGCAACAGACCAGGTGTTAAACCAGGCAAAGCGTGAAAGCAGGGCCAGCGTCAGGTCGTTCGTCAACGGTTTTTCGTACTGGAGATCCAGCGAGGGTACCAGTGAGAAGGTGTCGATGTTCCAGTCAAAGAGCTGCCCGCCATAGAGCTGTTTTAAATGGGTACCTAACGCGGTGCCCGGTTCAAAGGTACTGTCTGAATGGGCGTAGATCAGGCCAAGGGAGGGTCCTATACTAAGTTCTTTGGTCAGGTTGAGCTTTACTCCGGCATCAAGTCCGACGGCAAAGGTGGCAAATTTTTCCTTGTTACCGCTCAGTACCGGGTTGTTGTTAAAGCTGTTTTCTCCACTGATATAACCGATAGTGCCCCCCAGCAGGGGTGCCCAGCTCATATCACTGTCACCGAGCCGGTTCGGCTCGCCAAGGATACCCTTGCCCCCCAGTTTGGTGATGCTCATGCAGCTGCCGTCGTCGTAAAACCGGTAGGTGCCGCCACTGATACCGTCATCGCCACCCATGATGGCCAGGGTTTCGCTCCGGGAGGTCGCCAGTTTTCTGAACTGGTCGCTATAAACAGCCAGATCCACTGCCACAGAAGGTGCAGGGAGGCAGCACAGCGCGGCAACGCCAAGTGCCAGGATGATCTGGCGTGGAAGATTGATCTTCACGGCAGTACAATCTCCTTTTGTGCCATCAGAATATCCCGGTCAGTCCACTGTTTCCATTCCATAAGCTGATAGTAGGCCCGCCGATAATAGAGTGAAACGGTTATCCGTGTTTTCCCCTTTTCAGTACCTTTAAATTCGTAGCGGCTGGTGTCGCGACTGAATGCTGCCAGACGGTTGTCGCTGACAATGTCAAAGTCGTTCCAGTAGGCTACGGTGGGGAACTCGTTGGTCCAGCGTTCCTTCAAAAGCTTGGCATAGGCCTTACCCGGTTTACCGGCAAACGGGGTGATACCTGCCACCTTGCCCGATGAACCGCACCAGTCGGGCAGGACCGGACCGGACAGCTGCTGCAGCAGCGTGCCGTTACAATCCCGTGCCTCAACGTGCAGGATCAGATGACGCAGAGGGGAGTCACTGGGGATATGGTGGCCTGTCTTGTCATTGTAAAGTTCTACCTCAACCCAAAGCCTGTCAGTTGCTCTCTTTGCGGTGGCGTTCATGGTCAGGGCATCGCTCAGGATTCCCTGATCAATGGTCATCTTATGGGAACGGAAGATTGCCGGGGGGCGCTCGAGTCCTCCCTTGCCAGGTGCGGTATTGGTTATGAGCTTCCCCATACCCTGCACCGGTGAGGACATGTGGCACTGCTGGCAGGTCTTGAACTGCGTGCTCCCCTCTTTGCCGTAGGGGCTTTGCAACCATTCACCATAGGAGTTGTAGACCAGCTTGTTCCAGAAAAATCCGCGGTGGCAGGCTGCGCAGAACTGGCTTTGGGAAAGCAGCGGCAATCTGGTGCTGGTGGTGCTGTTGGGATCGTCATAGGGGCCAAAAAAGAGCTGTTCCTGGTGCTCGGTCTTGTTGCCGGATGGCCGCAGTATCTCCATGGCATGTACACCGGTGAGACCACGGAACGGCAGCCTGGTTACGGCATCAAGCTTCAGATCCGCCACCTTGTGGCAGAAATCGCAATGGATGCCGAAGGTGTCGGCACCATAACGGTCTGCTGCTGCTTTCTGGTCACAGTTGAGCAGATTTGGCGGTACCACATTCCGCTCGACCGAGGCCCCCGGCAGGTGGCAGCCCGAGCAGCTTCCTGCAGTGCCCGGCAGGTCGGTCCGGAATCCCGGGCCATAGTACGGCTCATCTGCACTGTAGGGCAAAGGGATGTATGCGGTTGCCCAGTTTTCGCTCCCTTTTTTGTAGCGTCGGCTGGCGGTCTGGTCGCCGTGTGTGTCAGTACCGAAATAGACCGTCAGAAAGCGGTGGTTCCGTGCAGCATGCAGATGGGGATCCTGCAGGCTCATACTGATCAGGGTCGGGTCATGGCATTTGTCGCAGCTCTGGGGATGGCTGCCGGTGGGGGGAATCCAGCGATAGCCAGGATTGTCATACTGTGGATAACGGATCAGCTTGATCGCGATTTCGCTTGCCGGTGGTGTCAATGCAGGCTGCATGGCCGCATAGTAGCCTTTTTTCCAGGCAGAGAGGGTGACTGTCTGCGATGGCTGCAGTCCCGACAGGGTAAAAAAACCGCTTGCATCCGTGTCTGTGCTGTGGGCTGTGCCCTGAACCCGAACCGTGGCATTGCCGACCGGTCCATGCCGGTCCAGCACCCTGCCGGAAATGGAGGCGGCAGAGGCAGGAACCGCGCCCATGAATGCCAGGAAAGCGGCAGATAGCAGGAGTAGTCTCAAAAACAGTTCCATGGTTTGTGTCCCTGAGCAGCAGGTTACGGTTTAAAAAGTGTTCCGCTAAAGGTTGGTCCGCCACTCAGCGTTGCACGGTCCCGGTCCAGTTTCAGGCTGTGGGTACCATCGCTGAACAGCCAGTCTGATGCCTGCTTCAGGCTGTAGTGGTTGTTGTTAAATCCAATGGTTGCTTGCAGCTGCTTGTCTCTGGTCTCAAATTTCAGGTCTAGCCGCTTGCCATCCTCGCTAAAGTACACAAAACTTGCTTCGGCACCACCTTTGTTGAGGGTGAAGGGGAGCCCCGGCCAGGTATCAGGCTGGTTTGAGTAGAGGTCGCCCTTGGGGCGTAGCGCCTTGCGCGCTGCTTCTGTTGCGGCATATTTTTTAAGGTCATCTTCAAAACCGGCTGGAAGGCTGATCTGGAAGCCGTAACAGCCGCCTGAAGGGCATTCCGGTGTCTTTATGGCCCAGTCAGAGCAGATGGTTGCGTCGGTCTCTTTATACCCAATGCTGGTACAGGTCTTGTTTGCCTTATCGGTTATGCAGTTTGCAGCAGGTAGACAGGAGTTCTGCGACTCATCCCAGCTGCAGGCGGCCAGGCCGCAGCTCTTTTTATGATCATCCCAACTGCAGAAGGAAGCAGGTTGACATGAATCCCTGGCCGCATCCTGAAAGGCCTTGCAGATGGAGTTATCCTGAGCAGCGCCGCTACAGCTGTCTTTGAGGTTCAGGGTTATTGTCAGAATGCCCGTCGCAGGATCATAGACCGTGTCAGCCAACGGCCAGTTGCCATCGACCTTTACGGCATTGTTGATCTGTTGATGGCCGGCTATCTTTTTCGTGTCAACGCGGATTTTTGCGATGCTGACATTGCCGCCTTTTTCCCTGAAGCCTGAACCGACATAGAGCTGCAGGCTGACCCTGGTGGTTGGTTTGGCATACAGCAGGAAGAAGTTGTAGGTCTTGCCCCCCTCAAAATAGGTCCTGTTGGCAGCCTGTTCCCGCAGCGCGGTGTCCAGATAGTACAGCCCGTGGTTGGCAAGCATGACACTGCGTTGCGCTATGCCGGCCCCCATCATCCGGATGCCCTGCTTGTCTCCAAAGGCATCATCAGCTTCAGTGTTGTTAAGGCGGTACTGGCGATAGATCAGGGCACCTGTGCAGGATTTGTCCTGGCACTCCTTGGCCCAGTTGGGAAGCCCTTGATCAGGGGTAGTGTTGGCCGGAATAATGGCAAGGTTCAGGTGGTCATAGGGGGTCTGGAGGCAGCTCTGCTGCGAGAGTGATTCGAACATCCGGTTCGGGGTGTGGTAGAAGGTGTCGTTATTCAGCGAAATTGAGCCGCTGAAACGCAGATTTGGCTGTACGGTCGTGTCGTTGGGGGCATACAACACACCGCTCAGGCTGCCGTCATCATCATTGATCTGGGTCTGGCGGTCGATGTCGGTAAAGGATTCATAGAGCCCCGGACTGTAGCCGCAGTATTCAGTGCCCAGGCGGGTCATGTCGGTCTGCATGGTGCCTGGCACAAAGGGAGGTACCAGCACGAAATGCCTGATGTCCACCTTGCTGAAATGCAGGTTTTTCATATGGAATGCCGGTGGATAATAGAAGCCGTTTGGCTGTTTCCAGCCGATGGCTGCATTGGGCAGGATGCAGCGATTGCTGTTGGTTGCAAAACCGGGGCTGCCAAAGGGGATATAGCCGGGATGGTCTTTGTCAACGATTACCGGGTAGCCGCGATTGTCATCGTAAATAAGCCCGGTCCCCTTACAATTGTTGGCACCGTAGCAACGGGTGTCATTTGCACCGGCAGTCGGGCAGAAACAGGCGGTCTGTTCGATCATGTTGTTGCCCTGTTTGCAGTATGCATCGCGGTTATCCAGATGACCATAGCTCATTTCTGCCTTTTTTGTCGGTGCCTTGCAGTCGGTGTTGGTCAGATCAGTCTTGTGAATAGCAACAAATGCAACGGAATCCAGGTAGACCGGCCCGTCATAGATGTTGATCAACCGCTGGTAGGTCCCGAAATTGTCAGTGGGAAAACTGATCCCCTCATACTGGTCCCCGTTTTTTAACAGGCAGTAGGCCCCTGGTCCTGCACAACTCAGCCCGGTGCCGGCGGTGCGCGGACCGGATCGTTTTGAGAAGTCGGTATCCGGGTGGGTCTCTCCGGCAAAGACTGACCGTCTGGTCAGTCCCCAGTAGCCAACCGGCACCTGGTTGTAGCTGCCCCCTGAGACCATGGTCAGGCCGCCGTTCATGACGTCACTGAGAAAACTGTCGGTAAACAGGTACCAGAATGTACGCAGCCAGATGGCGCTGAAGTTGGTCTGGGCCCAATGGAAGGATGATGTGTAGGAATCAATCACATTGACAGCGCAGCTGCCTGTTTGTGTTGTGGTGCATTCCTGCTCCGGATCAAGGCTGGATTTGGTGTCAGCCCCGGTCTTGATGATCGGCGTCAGGCGGTTGTCGCCATCCTGGTCAACGGGACAGTACTCTTCACTCAGCTGCTTGTCCGGTGGCAGATTGTTAATGCCTTGTTTGTAAGTGTCCAGGCATGATTTGGTATATAACCCCGCCAATGGATTCTTGAGTGGTGGAATAACGGCATCTCCAGGCGCCATCGGGTCCTGGGCAAAGCCCTTGCAAAGTCCTACATCACCCAGGGTCAGCAGGGAATACATGGCGGTGCTGCAGAAATTGCCCTTGAATGACTTGATCGGGGCTGCCCCGCCGGATAGCTGGTTCTGGATGCCGGCCATGCCAACCCAGGTTTTGCCTATGGAAAATCCGCTGGTTACTGCCGGGGCAAACCAGTAGCAGCTGCCGCAGGCGCCTGCACCGGAGGCCATGTTGTCGTTGATGCTGTTGTAGGCGTTCATGATGAAGAAGGGGCTTGGGTGGAAGAGGTCACCCCCCAGGGCAAGGGAGGTATTGGTAAGGGTATCCGGTCCGCCGGTGAATGTGCCGTCTTTGACGGCAACCTGCAGTGTCCGCTGTGCCAATACCCCCGGCACCTTTCGCGGGTTATCGCGGTAGTCGGCCCCTGGGCGTGCATAGATGCCGATGTTGGCCTGGATGCGGTTTTCAACCTCCGTGCCATCAGCCAGCACAAACCCGTGACCAATTGATTTGTAACCCACATTGCGCTGCAGGGTCACCCCCTGGGTCCCGCGCAGTTCGATCCAGTGATTCATGGAATCCCAGATGGAGCAGTCCTTGACAAAGGTCTGGTCAGGGACCTTGCGGGTCAGGAAAAAGTTGATCGGCACATGGGCCATGCGCCCCCCCTGGCCCATCTGGTACAACTCTACTCCCTGCATCTGAAACTGCTTGAAACCCTGACGTACGATCATGTGACCACCAAAATAGCGGTTCGTATCAGGACTGGTTTCAGGCGGCAGGCTTTCACCCGGCTTGCTGCCTGCCGATACGATCCTGATATTGCGGCTGAGCAGGGCAACTGCTGCCCTGGTTTCCGCCGCTGTCTTCTTGGTGATACTTTCCGGGATGGCGTGTTGGGTCAGATCGTAGCTGGCTCCGTTATGGGGGAACAGGGCCGGTGTATCCAGGGTGAGGGTCCGGCTGTCTTTGGGCGTAATCACAAACTGTTCAGCATGGCCGGGCAGGTAATCGCTGGATGAGATGACGATCGTATCGCCCTTGCCCCAATCAACATCACTGCTCAGTTTGATCTCCTTTTGCTGCGGTTTGATACTGCCGTCAAGCCGGGTCCAGCTTTTGCCTGAACTGCTGTCCGCAGCCTGTGGATCTACGCCTTTGGCGCCAAACATGCGCAGGGAGCCACCATAGGCTACGGCTATGACCTTGCGCCCAAAGTAGGCCGTGTCTGCTGTTACCACTTCATCGGTAATCAGCTTCCTGTTTTTGGTTGCCTGCGGGTCGGCGTAGTAGTAGCCGTAGAAGTAGTCTGTCTGACCGGCAGCCATCCCCGGCAAGGCCACCGGAGTCGTATGGTTGTCCCAGATGCTGAGGGGAACATCGCATTCTGCTTTATCCTTTACAGAGGTTTTGCAGGTAATGGCGTCTGTATCCGTATCTGCGCCATAGAGGTGCAAGGTGATCGTCCGTCTGGAGATCGGGGCTTCCTGGGTGCCGACCTGCAAGGTTCCCTTGTTTTCCACCAGGATCGATTTTGTCCAGAAGTCAACAGCATCCAGGCCATCCTCAAACTTGAGGACACCGTCGGAATGGATAGTGATGTAGCGATAGTTGTAGATGCCCGGCTTTGAGACGATGTAGGTGGTGCTGTCTTTGATCTCAAGATCAACAGCTTCTCCGGTGGGATTTGGTTCAAGGGTGATTATTGCGGGCCCAGCCAGGGGCGTGGCCGGGCTTGCAAGAACAGGCGTGAACGGAGCAGCCTGCGATCGGGTGGCTCGCGACAGCTCCAGACATTGCTGTACATGTTGTTCAAACAGTTCTTTATCACCAGCCTTGTTAAGGTTGTAGAGGTATTCGGCAGCCCGTTTCTGGCATTCGTACAGGCTGCGGCGGGTGGCCATATCGGTTTGTTCTGCATGGCAGGGCTGAGGCAGGCCTGTGGCGGCAAAGAAGACGGTAACTCCGGCATACACGAGTCGTTTGAAGAGTTTCGCTTGCATGGCTACTCCTTTACGAAGACAACGGAACCGGTTGTGTCAGCAGTATTAAGCCTGCCGGAACTATTCTGTTTTGGTAGTTAAGGCGGATTAAGCTGAGTTTAGGATCCAAGTATAGCGCTGATTTTTGTCATCGCAAGCGGTTGCCAGCAGCATTTTGTCTGGTATGGTTATCTCTGCTGCAGCAGAACCGGATAAGGAGAGGCATGATGGGCTACGGATATCGGAGATTGACGCTGATACTGCTGGTGTTACTGGCGCTGCTGGGCGGCTGCGCAAGCGGTCCTGATCTGCGGGTGGGCATCGCTCCCACCTATCCACCATTGGCGTTTATGCAGGATGGTGTGCTGGCCGGGATTGAACCTGACTTGGCGCAGCAGCTGGCCAAACAGACCGGTCGTAGGATCAAGTATGAAATTATTCCGTTTGACCGTCTGATTCCTGCGTTACAAGCCGGACAGATTGATCTGATTATGGCCGGGATGTCGATAACGGCTGAGCGTCAGGGGCAGGTCAGTTTTACCGACAGCTATCTGAAGGTGGGGCAGATGCTTCTGATCCGGGAAAAAGATATCAAACGTTTCCCCAGGGCGCTGTTTGACCAGTCTGCAGGTGTCAGAATCGGTGTGGAGCGGGGCAGCACGGGAGAACAGTTCTCGCTTAAAACCTTTGCCTGGGGAGGTATTACCCACTTTGATACTACCGAGGCAGGGATCAGAGCGCTTGAGCAGGGCAGCATTGATTGCTTTGTCCATGACGCCCCCACGGTCTGGAGGTTTAGTGCAGATCTTGCCACCCTGCATCCGGGGCTGGTTGGACTGTTTAAGTCCTTAACCGATGAACCGCTGGCCTGGGCCGTGCGTAAAAATGATCCGGCCCTGCTGGAACAACTTAATTTGGAGCTGGCCCGGATGCGGAGGGAAGGGCGCCTGCAGGAGATCCTGGCTAAATGGATCAAAACAAAGGTGCTGGTAGAGGGGACTAAATAATAGCACAGACCAGCTGCTTCACACTACGAGGGAAAACGTCTTGAGGGAAAACGTCTTGTCAAACGAGAAAATAACTATCCGCCGCATGACTAAGAATGATCTGAAACTTGCTATTGCGTGGGCCGGACAGGAAGGCTGGAACCCGGGGCTACACGATGCTGATCCCTTTTACGCTGCAGATCCGAACGGTTTTTTTCTTGCGGAAATCAATGGAGAACCGGTCGGCACCGCCTCAGCCGTTGCCTATGACGAAAATTTTGGTTTTCTGGGATTCTATATCGTGAAAGAGGAACTGCGGCACCTTGGCATCGGCATGAAGCTCTGCGATGCCTTGCTGGAGTATATGGGGGACCGTGTCTACGGACTTGACGGGGTGGTGACCATGCTGGACAAATATGTGCAGCAGATGGGGGTTGCCATTGCCCATTACAACGCCCGCTATGAAGGCGTCGGCAGGCCTGCGGAAGCGACGTTGGCGGATAGTTCATCGGTTCCGTTTGAACAGCTGGAACAGTATGACCGCCGCTTCTTTCCGGCCCGGCGGACAGCCTTCCTGCAGAGCTGGATCAGCCGCCCCGGCAGCCAGGGACGTGTCGTTACTGACGGTGACCGTCTGGTGGGCTACGGCGTGTTGCGCCCCTGTTTACGCGGCTTCAAAATTGCGCCGCTGTTTGCCGATACACCCGAAATTGCTGATCAACTCTTTAGTGAACTTGCCGGTCTGGTTGTTGATCAACCGGTATTTCTGGATATTCCGGTCTGCAACCAGGCTGCGCTGGAACTGGTGGAACGGTATCAGATGCAGAAGGTCTTTGAAACGGCCCGTGTCTACCGTGGGCCCGCGCCAGAGCTGCCACTGGATCAGATCTACGGCATCACCAGCTTTGAATTGGGATGAGGCATTGGTGGCGGTAATCAATCTGGATTAGTCTGCCCCTGCCACCAGGTATACCGACACAACCGGCAGTAGAGAACCTGCCCGGTAATAGCGCAGGTCAATCCTTCCAGTAGGCTGCTGCAGGTCGTAATGCAAGCAGCAGTGCTGCAATAATGATTATCCACGCATAGTGCACAACGTAGTGGTGAAAGTAGGCACCTGCTGCAATACCGAACAGAAATGCGCACCACTTCAGTAACCAGATATCCCGCCAGTGCCAGACCTTGGTTTTGAGCAGTTTCATACGTCACCTCCATTGATGACACCAGTATACCACCAACTGAGCAGCTTGCAGTTGCCATAATTTGTACAATACCGTATGGTGCCGGCTGTTTGTAACCTGATTAATGGAGACTGAAGATGGCGGGAATTACCAAAAACAGTGTTGTTACCCTGGATTATACGGTTACTGATAGTGATGGCGTTCTTATTGATGAAGGGCAGGAACCGCTTGTCTACCTGCATGGCGGCTACGGAGATATCTTTCCGCAGATTGAGGCGGCACTGGAAGGCAAATCAGCAGGTGAAAGTATTATTGTCAATCTGCAACCGGCTGAGGCTTTTGGTGAATATGATGCTGATCTGGTACGGATTGAATCTGTTGAGGCGTTCAATAAACCGGTGGAAGTCGGTATGCAGCTTGAACAGACTGAAAACGGCAATGACTTGCTCTTTACCGTTACCGATGTTGCTGAAGGCAAGGCGGTGCTGGATGGCAACCATCCTCTGGCCGGCATGGTTCTGGTGTTTGAAGGTACGGTGCTTAGCATTCGCCCTGCAAGTGAAAGGGAGATCAAAGCCGGAAAGAGTATGGCGCCGGCCTGCTAGTCTCAGGATGGAAACCGGCTCTAAAACGGAGCGGGAAAGATCAGTAGGGCATCACTTATTTGAAGTGATTTCCGCATCCTGGCTCGCCGATCAAAGTCCAGTAAGGCCCGTCAGATTACAGTGAAAGCCACCCGATTGGTGAAAGCTGGGTGAAAGCTTTTCAGGCTACCTCTACCCCATGTTCACGTATGTCATGAATCAGGAAAACCCCTGTGTCGTTCTTGTATGAGTCAGCTGATACAGGCACCGGATGAGTTGGGCATCAATCCTCCAGGCAAGCTGCATCGGCATATTGCCAGAATAGAAGAGCCTTACCACTTTGAATCAGTGAAAAAGCTGGCTCAAGGTTTTTATGCTGCGATCAAGCAGTGCCGTACAACAGGAGGTATCGAATGAACAGGGACAGGTTGCAACCTCCGGCGTGTTTGGTTCTGATTATGAAAGTCAGCGAACCCTGTAAATTGTTACCCATGTGTTACCCAGATAATCAAAAAGGGCTAGGCTGTTCGCCTAACTCTTTGATTTTATGGAGCGGGAAACGGGATTTGAATGACGTCTAATGAAAAGACTATAATCTTTTGATGTCAGATTTTTCTTAACAAAATCAATATACTTTGCCTTAGCTTCCCAGTGGGGTTTGTTCATTTAGCAGCATCTGAAAACAACCAAAATTAGCCCAACCTGCGAAAGCTTAGCGAAAGACTAAGCCTGAATCTCTTCCGGTTTCAGCCAAACCATTTTGCCGTCCTTCATCCCCACAATCGGATTGGCAGCCAGCTTGTGCTGCAACACCGCCTTCTGTGCCGCCTGCTTGACAGCCTCGTCAATCTCGGTACCCTCAGCAATAATCCTGCTGATATCTTTTTTCTCCGACTCTTCTATCATTCCCACCATTTAATGGCTGCAACACCGTTTCAACAAACTATATCCCCACTTCAAGCCTGAAGTGGGTAGCCTTGACCTGGGGTATTAACTCACGGGCACTTTTTTTTACCAGATCAACAATACCATAACCAGCCAAAGTATGCAGTGTTCGTGAAAGGTTACTTTTATTGCGTCCGGTCAACGTTCCCAACTCACTGATGGATTTTGGTTTTTGTTCTTCTATGACGTGCAGCAGCATCCGGTTATCGTCGCTCAGCACTTGGGCAAAGGATTGCAGTGACTCAAACCAGATTTTTGGCTCATCCTTACGGGGTTTGTATTCCCCTTTGGCAATGGCGATAGTCCGCTTCTTAAACTCTTCCCGCGACATAATCCCGACATTCATACTTTTCTTCATTTGTTGCCTCCATCAATAAACAGTTCAACCTCATTCCAGAAATCTTCAAGTAACTGTGCTGCCGATTCATAC
>CAZNWF010000072.1:0-14579 GCA_964576485.1 uncultured Geobacter sp.
ACCAGAGGAGAAGCTCCAGTGCAAACCAGAGTAGAAGCTCCAGTCCAAACCAGAGTAGAAGCTCCAGTCCAAACCAGAGGAGAAGCTCCAGTCCAAACCAGAGGAGAAGCTCCAGTCCAAACCAGAGTAGAAGCAGAGCAGACAAGAAAAGCCCCTACGGCATGGCTGGTGTATGGGCGTCCAGTGCAAATAATGAATCAAACCAGCATTATACATCCGACGCAACAGGTGCTAGATGAAAATAGAGAAGTTGGAACTACACCGACTATCCTAATGTCTAAGGCTACTGAGAGTGAAGTTGCTATGCCGGGTCTGGCAGTAAGCAGATCGGATGAATTCGACATGCAACGTGGGCAGTCAGAGGCTGGAACCTCACATCAGTATGGAGTGACAGTCCAGGCACCTACAAGGGCTCTTCACGGGAGTGCCGTCGAAGTAGCTGTAGCAGATAGTGAAAAAACAGCTGTCAGTGATCAGGTTGCACGACAGGTAGTGAACCATCTGAAACCATTTGGAGGTGAGCAAGGTGGAGATCGAAGTGTCACATTCAGACTGTCACCTGAACATTTGGGAGATATACAATTAAGCATGCATATGGATGCCAAACAGGGTGTCAAAATTGAAATCATAGCTGAGAATCGCGGGGTGCGTGAGACACTTTTGCGGCAGGAAGATGACCTCAGAGAGACCCTTGCCCGGCAAAACATCAAAATGGATGCGTTTGATGTGTCAACCGGATTGGGGGGAAGTACGTCTCAACAAACCCGTGACTGGCGGCAACAGCTAACATTTCCACAGCAACCTCAACGATTTGCAGGGGGGGGAAGAAAACTGTTTAGAGAGACGGACGAGATTCCGATACGGTATATAGAGGCACAGTACCAATCAACACTTGATGTACGATTCTAACGAAAGGAGGTAGCCAGAATATGGCAACAGCGATTAGTGGACTAACGACCAGTTCTGCAACAGCTGCAGCAGATGCCATGAAGCAGACGTTTGGAATGGATTCAGATGCATTTATGAAACTGTTTATTGCCCAGCTTCAATATCAGGATCCGCTTAAACCGCAAGATACGGGCGATATGCTGTCTCAGATTTCACAGCTGACCCAGGTTGAGCAGTCATACAAAACGGCAACGGCGTTAAATAATCTGTTGACAGCCCAAAGTAACAGCTTGGCTCTTAATTCAGTGGCGCTGATAGGTAAAGATATTGTCGCTTCGGGAGACGATCTGAACTTTGATGGAACCAATCCGGTCGAGCTGAGCTACCAAAAAACAGCAGCTACTACAGCTACTACGCTTGTCATTAAAAATGAATCAGGGCAGGTTGTGCGCACAATTGATCTGGGGGATCAAGAGGTTGGCAATGCAACCTTTCAGTGGGATGGCAAGGACGCACAGGGAAACGTACTGGCTGCAGGAGCGTATAGCTTTTCAATCAGCGGTACCGACGCATTAGGTGAGGCACAACAGGCCATCACCTACACAACAGGCCGGGCCGACGGCGTCACCTTTGATAACGGTGTGGCGTATATTACCATCGGTGCAGTTCGTGTGCCGTTTGCAGATGTCATGAGAGTTCACTCTGTATGAGCGCGATTGATCAGATCTATTTTCCAAGACCGGTACAGCCGGTCAGTAAGCCGACACAACCGGCCAGACCGCAACAGGCTCAACCGTCCGGAGAGACTCCGTTTTCAAAGGTGCTTGACCAGACCCAAGGGGTCAAGTTTTCTCAGCATGCTCAGGATCGTCTGAAGGCCCGTAATATCAACCTTAGTACTGATCAGCTCCAGCAACTTGAGGGAGCGGTAACCAGTGTGGCCCAGAAAGGCGGCAAAGAGTCATTGGTTATGGTGGGTGAGGCAGCGTTGGTGGTAAGTGTGAAAAACAGAACTGTGGTAACAGCCATGGATCGTAGCCAGATGAAAGGTAATATTTTTACCAATATTGATTCAGCAGTTATTTTATAACACAAGAAACGGGCTGGCCCTCTGTGAGGAAGCCCGCAAGATACCGACCGACTGAGGTGTCTTGAGCAAACCTAACAAGAGAGGAAAAAATCATGAGCATAACAGGAGCTATGTTTACCGGCGTAAGTGGCCTGCTTGCAAATGCAGAAGGCCTGAATGTGATTGGCAATAATTTGTCAAACTCGAATACCATAGGGTTCAAAGGCGGGCGGATGCTTTTTGCTGATTTACTTTCCGCACCCATTGGGAATAACTCGCAGGTGGGCCGCGGTGTGCAGATTCAGAAGGTTGATAATATCTTTTCGCAAGGTTCTCTTGAAAGCACTACTGTTGTTACTGATCTGGCCATTCAGGGTGATAAGTTTTTTTCATTTGCAGTACCAGGAACTGTGGCGGCTACGGCGATTGGTATAGAGAGTGCCTATTATAGTCGTGCTGGTGCTCTACGTATAGACAGCAATAATATGTCCTTAATAAATCCAGATGGGTATGTTGTTTTGGATGAGACCGCAATGCCGGTTGTATTTACTCAAAACTATACTGATACAGCAGGTAACGTGCTAGATTTTCAAAAGGTAGCCGGTGTTGATGCTCAAGGGCGTATACAGTTACTGTATGCTGATAATAATGGAAATAGCGCTAAAGTCTATTATGCCGGTAATGGTGCTCCTCCGGTACCAACGACGACAGGTGCAATAGGGTTGGGCACGGCTCGGATTCCTAATCCGCCAGGCCTTGAAAAGGTAGGATCGACGCTCTATAAGTCCACAGGTAATGCTATTGGTGGTTCTGGAACTCCTATCATTACTAGATCAAACGGGACGAATGAAAAAATTCTCTCAAACAATCTTGAGTTAAGTAACGTCGATATGGCGACGGAGATGGTCAAAATGATCTTGACCCAGCGGGCTTATTCAGCCAACTCAAAGACGATTACCACAGCTGATGAGATGACTCAGGAGGTATTAAATCTTAAGCGCTAATAGCTAGTTAGCGTTTAATTGGAGACTGCTGCCCCCGTTTGCCTGCACATGTTTGCAGGTGGGCGGGGGCGCAATTGTATCGGCAGTACATGAATAATGATTGCAAGTGGTTGCAAAAACCTCGTTTTCGTTTTAAATAGGCAGAACAATACTGATCAGTTTTGGTGGATAGATACCGGAGGAACGCATGGCAAAAGAAGAGCAGGCGGCAGCCGAAGCCCCGGAAGAGGGTGGCAGCAAGAAGAAGCTGTTTATAATCATTGGTGCAGCAGTGCTGGTGCTGGTTATTGCCGGCGTCGTGGTGTTTATGATGATGGACAAAGGTGATAAGAAAAAAGAGGGGGCTGATGCCCATGGTGCCCCGGCTGCTGCAGAGGGTGGCCACGGTGCTGCTCCGCCAGCCGCAGGTGGGGGGCATGGTGCTGCAGGTGCTGCAGCGGGCGTTTCGACCGTGTTTACGCTTGAACCGTTTATTGTAAATATCTATGACGGTCAGGAGTTGCGCTACCTGAAGGTCAAGGTGGAGCTTGAAATGTCGAACGCCGCCGTAAAGCCGGAACTGGATGGCCGTCTTGCAGCAATCCGGGATGCTATTCTGGTGGTGCTTACCACCAAGACGCTGCAGGAGATTCAGGATGCACAGGGGAAAAATCAACTGAGGGAAGAGATACTGACTGCCATCAGCAAGATTGTGGCCCAAGGTAAGGTCAGCAAGGTCTATTTCACTGACTTTGTTGTCCAGTAGCTGATCGGGGACGTCGGGTGGCCATGGAGAAGATTCTTACCAAAGCTGAAATTGAGGCACTGCTGAATGCCGTTTTTGACGGACGAATTGAGCCTGAAAAGGAACTTTCCAAGTCAGAAACCACTGCAGTCAGCTATGACCTCTTTAACACAGAGGCCTATCGCGGTTTTGTCCCGAACCTGGATATTGTCTATGACGGCTTTATCCGCTTTAACCGGATTACCCTTTCAAACCGTCTTCGCAAGGTCGTTGAGATCAAGAAGGTTGGTGCCCGCTCCTACAAGTTTGATGATTTTCTGCAAACGCTGCCGTCACCGGTCTGCATGGCAATTTTCAAGCTTGATCCCCTTAAGGGGGCTGCCCTGATTGCAATGGACAGCTCCCTTGCATTTGCCATTGTTGATAGCGTGTTGGGGGGAACCAGTCGTACGGCATTGGCCCTGAATCGTCTTTTCACTACCCTTGAGCTGAGGCTGGTTGAAATGGTGCTGGCTGATGTTATGGCCGACCTGGAAAAGGCCTGGGCTCCGCTGTACCCCGCTAAATTAAGTATTTTGAGGATGGAAATGAACCCCCGTCTGGTAACGATTGTGCCGCCTGAATATCAGGTGGTGACCATGACGGTGAAGGTGCATATTGAAGAAAATATCGGTACGATGATCTTTGTCGTGCCGATTATGACGATAGAGCCGATTCGGGACAAGCTTAAGGAAGGGATGCAGTTTGACCTGATGGCGATTGACCCGCAGTGGTCGCATCGCCTCTCGTCAGAAATTCTTGATGCACCGATGGAGCTTACCGTTGAGTTGGGCAATTCAACCATCTCGCTGAGAGAACTTCTTGATCTTGAAGTCGGTGATACGATTATGCTTGATAAAACCTGCACCAGCGAGCTTATGGTGAAGGTTGAAGGGGTGCCAAAGTATCAGGGGATACCTGGCATACGGCATGGTAACAAAGCGATGCAGATCAGCGATATTATCTCCAACAAGGGGAACACACGTGAACGACAAGCCTGATGCCGCAGAAGCTGAACAGGAACGGAAAAATCTGGAATTCATACTTGATATCCCGCTTCAGGTTACGGTTGAGCTTGGACGGACCAAGCTGCTGGTCAAGGATATCCTGCAACTGAACCAAGGCGCTGTGGTTGAGTTAACTAAACTTGCCGGCGAACCGCTGGATATCTTTGTTAACTCAAAGCTGGTTGCCAGGGGTGAGGCCGTGGTTGTGAATGAAAAATTCGGCGTCCGTCTGGTTGATATTGTCAGCCCGAATGAGCGGGTGGAGAAAATATTGTGATCAGGCAGCCTGCCCTGCTGTTTTTTTGGGGGGTAGGGCTGCTTCCTGCTTTCGTGCAGGGAGCTGAAGGACAGACACAGGCGGGCAGCGGTGATTTCAGTTTTCTTTCCAGTTTTCTTCAGATGATTGCCGCATTATTGCTGGTTGTCGGTTTGATATTACTGACATACTATCTCGCAACCCGTTTAATGCGCAAAATTCCAGCGTTAAAACCCGGCAGTCAGCATATCAGGATACTTGAGGTTCGCGCTTTGGGGCCCCGTAAGGCACTTGTGCTGGTTGAAGTTGCAGGAGAATACCTTCTGCTTGCAAGCAGCGGCGATCATCTTAATCTGATTAAACAGGTGCCGATGCTTGAAGAGATTGAAATAGTTGATGAGCCATCTGATCGGCTGTCTTTTTTGTCATTGTTAAAGCGAGCAACATCGCGTAGTTAAGATTGCCTTGCGTGATCTGGGTAGATTATGGCCTCTTTTTCTAGAAAACGTTTTTTGGGAATTATGCTCTTGCTGGCTACAGTTGTTGCCAGTACTGCAGCCTTTGCTACGGCAGCACCGATGCCGTTACCCTCGCTGAATATTGGTGTCGGTACGGCAACAAAACCGGGCGAAGTCGCAACAACGATTCAGATTTTCTTGCTGCTTACAGTACTCTCGTTGGCCCCAAGCCTGCTGATCATGACCACCTCGTTCACCCGCATTGTGGTGGTTCTCTCGTTTTTGCGAACAGCCCTGGGTACCCAGCAGGCTCCTTCAAACCAGATCATTCTGGCTCTGTCCCTGTTTCTAACGTTTTTTATTATGACTCCGGTCTGGCAGCAGGTTGACCGAGACGCCTACCAACCGTACAAGGCAGGTACCCTTTCCCAGGAGCAGGCCTTTGAAAAGGCAACGCAGCCGGTACGCAAGTTTATGCTTTCCCAAACCCGTGAAAAGGACCTGGCCCTGTTTGTTAGTCTTTCCAAACAGGCCCGACCTAAAAATGCCGACGATATTCCGACCCTTACCATTGTTCCGGCCTTCATGATTTCGGAGCTGCGTACCGCCTTTCAGATCGGTTTTTTGATTTATATCCCTTTTATTGTGGTGGATATGGTCGTTGCCTCAGTGCTGATGTCCATGGGGATGATGATGTTGCCACCAGTCATGATCTCATTGCCGTTTAAAATTCTGCTTTTTGTTCTGGTTGATGGGTGGGGATTGGTTATCAGTTCTCTGGTCAAGAGTTTTGGTTAGAAAGGATATGCCATGACCCCCGAACTGGTCGTGCAACTGGCACGTAGAAGTTTTGAAGCAACCTTGCTACTGGCGGCACCGTTGTTATTATTCAGCCTGGTGGTAGGTCTTGCCATCAGCGTCTTTCAGGCGGTAACCTCCATTAATGAAGCCACGTTGGCCTTTGCACCCAAGATTGTTGCGGTCATGGTTGCTATCATTATATTTTTCCCCTGGATGATGAGCTACATGAGCGACTTTACCCGTGAGATTTATGCGTTAATTGCAGTAATGCGGCGTTAGTCAGCCATGTTTCCCTTTGTTTCACCGCTGCCGAGTCAAGCCGATGTATTTCTGTTTGCCTTGGTGCTCTGTAGAATTGCAGGTTTGTTTGCCGCTCTTCCGCTGTTTGGAGGGCGTCGTCTGCCGACCCGGATCAAAATTGTGGCCGTACTGTCAATTACGCTGGTCTGTTTCCCCATCCTTAAGATAGTGCCTCCTCCCATTCCTGGTGATGCCTTTACCCTTGGGCTGTTGGTTATGCGTGAGATGCTGATTGGACTCACCCTGGCCTTTATTACCCAGATCATCTTTGCTGCCGTTGAGTTTAGTGGTCAGATCATCGGCCTCCAGATGGGCTTCAGTATCTCTTCCGTCATTGATCCTTCCATGGGTAACCAGATGCAGATTATGTCGGTCATGCAGAGCCTGCTGGCCACACTGTTTTTTCTCTCCCTGAATATTCATCATGTTTTTATCCGGGCTATTGTTGACAGCTTTAGCGTTATTCCGCTAGGCGGCTGGAAGATGAGCGAAGCACTGATACATTTTCTGGTTAAGGCGACCACTGATGTTTTTATTCTGGGAATCAGGCTGGCAGCCCCGGTTATGGTTGCCCTGCTGTTAACCAGCGTCGTGCTTGGTATCATGGCCCGCGCCTTTCCCCAGATGAACATTTTTATGGTCAGTTTTCCGCTTAATATTGGTCTTGGGTTCATGGTGTTGGGGATGACCCTCTTGCTCTTTTTTCACGTGCTGGAGTTTTCGTTTGGCAACCTGGCTGTGCAGGTGGCAACGATCTTCAGACTGCTTGCAAAGGGGGGATGATTTCTGGCAGAAGACGACGACAAACACTCTAAAACAGAACAGCCGACCGGGCGAAGACTGGAGAAGGCCAGAGAGAAAGGTGCTCCTCCGTCTTCGCAGATGCTTAACCAAAGCCTTACGTTGTTGGCAGGTATCATTGCCTTATATCTGCTGGGTGGCTATCTGATGAATGGGCTGCAAAGTACTACCGTACAGGTCTATTCCCAGATAGGCAGCTTTGAGCTGACTGAGCGAAACGTTTACAGCATGTTGCTCAGGATCTTTGGGGTAATTATGATGCTGATCGCCCCGATTACCTTGACTATCATGGCCACTGGCGTGCTGGCCCATATGGTTCAGGATAATGGGCGAATTGACTTTCAGTGGGAAAGAATCAGCTTTAATTTTGACAAGCTTAATTTTATTAGTGGATTTGGCAAGCTGTTCAACAAGGAGGCTTTGGTAGAGATACTGAAGTCGTTGCTCAAGATTTTTGTGATCGGCTGGATCGCCTATCAGGTCCTGCGGGACGAACTGCAGAATATCACGGTACTTGCTGAATCTGATGTGAATGGCATCCTGGCGTATACCGGTCATGTTGCGTTTAAAATTGTCACCCATACCTGCGGGATCATGATTGTTATATCAATTTTTGATATGCTTTATGTGAAATGGCGCTATACCGAAAACCTTAAGATGACCAAGCAGGAGGTCAAGGACGAACACAAAGAGCAGGAAGGTAATCCTGAAGTGAAGGGGAAGATCAAGCAGTTGCAGTTTCAGTCGGCTCGGCGTCGGCTAACTAAAATAATTCCCACTGCAGACGTTGTTATTACCAACCCGACTCACTTCGCAGTAGCTCTAAAGTACGATCGTAGCAAGATGGTTGCGCCAATGGTGATTGCGAAAGGGATGGATGAGATGGCCCTGGCGATCAAGCAGATGGCTCGTGAGAATAAGGTTACGCTGGTTGAAAACCGTTTTCTGGCCCGGGAGCTGTATGATCAGGTGGCAGAGAATCAGGAAATTCCAGAGTCGCTTTATGCTGCTGTTGCCGAAGTGTTGGCCTATGTCTATCGGCTTAAGGGAACGATGTGATACAAAGGTGCTTGGCGTCATAAATCAGACATTGTCAATATTATGACTTTTGCTGCTTGACTGCGAGAGCAGCTGTTTAGGTAAGTGGCTGTAATAGTGCAAGTGTTCTAAACGCTGCCTGTGTGGTCTGACCAGATTTTGACGGCATGAAACCTGCATGCTAACGCCATGGGGTGGTGTCTGCTGCTCCTAACCCAATGGTCTTTTATGGCCCTAAGGATGTGGTTGAACCATGGCAAGCGGAACATCTGCCCAAGCGATCGAGCTGAGCAACTTTAGGAAAAATTCTGACATCTATGTTGCCATCGCCCTGATCGGGGTGCTGGCATTGATGATTATCCCTCTGCCCGCATTTATGCTGGATATCTTTCTGGCGGCGAATATTACCATTGCGCTTGCCATTCTGCTGGTCTGCCTCTATACCCGCCACCCCCTTGATTTTTCAGTATTTCCTTCGGTGTTGCTGGTCACTACTCTGTTTCGTCTTGCACTAAACGTCGCAGGAACCCGGTTGATCCTGATGCACGGGGGTGAAGGGGCTGAAGCGGCAGGTGCCGTGATCAAGGCCTTTGGCTCCTTCGTTGTGGGGGGGAACTATGTCGTTGGTGCGGTCATGTTTTTGATCCTGGTTATCATCAACTTTGTGGTTATCACCAAGGGTGCCGGTCGGGTGGCTGAGGTTTCTGCCCGCTTTACCCTCGATGCCATGCCAGGCAAACAGATGGCTATTGATGCCGACCTCTCTGCCGGTTTTTTGACAGAAAAAGAAGCCAGAAAACGGCGAGAGAAGATTCGGCGTGAATCTGAATTCTATGGGGCCATGGACGGTGCCAGCAAGTTTGTGCGAGGTGATGCCGTAGCCGGCATCCTGATTATGCTGGTGAACATCTTTGGCGGCTTGATTATCGGTGTCTGGCAGCAGGGGCTTGCTCTGGATGTGGCGTTAACAAATTATACCCTGCTGACCATCGGCGAGGGGTTGGTGGCTCAGATACCGGCGCTGATAATTTCAACAGCTGCAGGTATTATTGTAACGCGTACCGCAGATGAGAATAACTTTGGTCAGGAAGTAACTGCTCAATTCCTGAATTACCCCAAAGCCTTCTATGTGGTTTCCGGTGTCATGTTCCTGTTTGCCATGATCCCGGGTTTGCCTCATTTTGCCTTTTTGCTTTTAGCGGGTGTTTCGTGGCTGGTGGGCCGAATGTCCCGAGAAATGGCGCAGGTGGTTGAAGAAGAGGCTGCGGCAGCCGAGGCGGCGGGAGAAGAAGAATCGCAGGATCAAGCCTCTGCTATCCGCCCTCTGGATACCCTTGAGCTTGAGGTGGGTTATGGTCTGGTGCCGATGGTTGATGCCGCTCAGGACGGGGAGTTGCTGGAGCGCATCCGTTCTATCCGGCGTCAATTCGCCCAGAAGATGGGTTTTGTGGTGCCGCCGATTCATATTCACGACAACCTGCAGCTGAAACCCTATGAATACAATATTTTGATCAGGGGCGCCCGTGTGGGTGGCAGCGAGATGACCGGGCAGTATCTGGCAATGGATTCCGGTGCTGTTATGGCGCAGTTGCCCGGCCCCACCTCCAAGGAACCGGTCTTTGGTCTGCCCGCTGTCTGGATTCGTAGCGAAGATCGGGAGCAGGCGCAGGTTAATGGTTACACCGTGGTGGATAGCACCACCGTTATCGCTACCCATATCAGCGAGACAATCAAGCGCTACGCCCAGGACCTGGTGGGGCGTCAGGAAATGCAGCAATTGCTTGATAACGTCGCAGCAACGGCACCGAAGGTGGTTGATGAACTGATTCCTGGTCAGCTTGGTCTGGGAGTCGTGCTGCGGGTGGTGAAAAATCTGCTTAAAGAGGGGATTTCCATCCGCGATTTGCGTACCATTCTGGAGAGCCTGGCTGATTACTCCAGCCTGACCAAAGATCCCGATGTGCTGACCGAATTTGTGCGTCAATCACTGGGGCGCTTTATTGTGGATCAGTTCAAGGTAGATGAGGATACGCTCTATCTGGTAACGATTGACCGTGAGGTGGAAGATGTCATTGCCGAGGCGATACAGCCATCGGATCAGGGTAGTTATCTTGCCATCGAACCGGGGTCTGCTCAGCAGATCATAGCATCGGTGCGTGGGATGGTCGAGCGTTTCGGTATGTACGGTGCACAGCCGGTTATACTGGCCTCCCCTTCAATTCGACGTCATGTCAAAAAAATGATTGAGCGCTTTGTCCCCCATGTTTCGGTACTGTCCCATAACGAGATTCCTCAAAATGTCAAAATACAGTCATTAGGAGTGGTGACGTTCCATGCTGGTTAAAACCTTTCAAGCGCCAACCATGGCAGAGGCCCTGCGGCTGGTTAAAGCTGAGTTGGGTCCTGATGCGATGATCCTGTCCACCAAGAAGGAAAAACAGGGTGGTATTCTGGGCTTCTTCAGCAAGCAGGTGGTTAAGGTCACTGCAGCGATTGATCCCCATCGACCTGCGCCCCCTCCCCCGCCACCTGTGCGAGAACGGCCTGAACGGGAGCGGACAACCAAAGAAGAATTTGAAAACTCAATGTTGGCACCCTTGGCGCGTGAACTGCGTGACTTGCGTGAAAAGGTTGAGACCATGACCAAACGGGATGAAGAACTGCGTCAGCGCCAGAGTGAGCAGGTGGCAGCCCCCGTTGATCAACAGGGTAAAACAGGTGATGGCGGGATCAACCTTAATAATATTCCTCGCCAGGATCTGGAAGAGATCAAAAAACTGTTGTTGAATACACTGGTCAGGAGTCAGGAAGGTGGCGTTAAGTCGGTACAGTGGCCGGATGCAGCGATACAAGCTGCTGTCGGAATTGAGGCAGTTGCAGAAAAACCGCCATTGGTACGGGAACTGGAGCGTCAGGGAATAGAGCCGGATCTGCAGGGCAAGATTATTGAAACGGTCAATACTTTGCCGATGGGGCAGGGCGAAGAGACCCTTAAAGGACGTTTGGGTGAGGCGTTTGGCCGGTTGATCCGGTTTGCCGGTAACCTGCGGATGAAGAAAAACGCCCCCCGGATCATTGCGCTGGTAGGGCCCACCGGTGTTGGCAAAACCACTACAACAGCCAAGCTGGCAGCCATGTATGCCCTGAACCGTGGTAACAAAGTGGCCTTGATTACCATGGATATCTTTCGGGTCGGGGCGGTTGAACAGCTCAAAACCTACACCAAAATCATGGGGATCCCCCTGGAGGTTGCCTCAACACCGAAAGAACTGGAACGGGCGGTTGAACGCCACTCGGATTGCGATCTGATCCTGATTGATACAGCCGGGCGTAGTCACAAAGATGCTGACAAGCTGGAAGAGATGAAGGGATTTCTTGAAACAACGATCCAGGCCGATATCTATCTTTGTCTCTCGGCAACCACGAAAGACCGTGAGCTGGAAGTTATCCTAAACCGTTTCAGCATTTTCCCGATCAGTAAAGTGGTGTTCACAAAACTGGATGAGTGCGAAAGTGTCGGGTGCATTGTCAATCTGCTTTTAAAGGCCAATCTGCAAATCGCCTATTTTACCACCGGGCAACGGGTACCGGAGGATATTGAGGTCGCAACATCGGAAAAACTGGCGGAACTGATCCTGAAGGAGGGTGCGCAATGAGCAGTGCAGTGCGCGGAACCGGCGATCAGGCCGATACCCTCCGTCAGATGGCAAGATCTGCCAAGCAGAATAATCAGGCTGCTGCTGGCAACGCTCCCGTGAGCGACCAGCAGGGGATACGGGTTATCTCCGTTACCAGTGGCAAAGGTGGTGTAGGCAAAAGTAATGTGGTGGCCAATCTGGCAATGGCACTGGCGTCCCAGGGGAAGAAGGTTCTGGTTATTGATGGTGATCTCGGGGTGGGTAACCTTGATGTGCTGCTGGGGCTTTCACCTCAGTACAATCTTAACCATGTTCTGTCCGGCGAAAAGAGTCTCTCGGAGATTATTGTCGAGGTAAGCCCCTGCATCAAGCTGATTCCGGCCGGGTCAGGCGTGCAGGAGTACACCAGTCTGGGACAGCATGAGAAGCTGAAGCTGCTGGATGAGCTGGACATGCTGGAGGAAGAGTTTGACATCATGATTATCGATACCGAGGCCGGTATCTCTGAAAACGTCACCTATTTTACGGTGGCTGCCCAGGAGATTCTGGTGGTGGTGACGCCGGAGCCGACCTCAATTACCGATGTCTATGCCTTGATCAAGCTGTTGGCCACACGCTACTCAGAGCACCACTTCAAGGTGTTGATTAACATGGCCCGTGACAGTGAGGACGCTCTGGAGGTGTTTCGGAAACTGGCCAATGTGGCCGGGCGCTTTCTGGATATTTCGCTGGATTATCTCGGCTGTGTTGTGCGGGATGAGCGATTGATCGACTCGGTAAAGAAACAGAAAGCTGTATTCGAATTGTATCCGGATTCTGAGGCTTCAAACTGTTTTAGTACCTTGGCCAGGCGGGTCATTGAAAATTCACGTCAGACCCGCTTGAAAGGAAATATCCAGTTCTTCTTCCGACGTTATCTGGAAGGGTCGGGGAGGGGCGGGGTATGAGTAGACTCAGAGCCTATGAAGAACAGGCCGGAGAACGCAGCTGCCAACTGCGTGAGACGATGATTACGTCGCATCTGCCACTGGTTCGCTATCTGGTTAATCGTTTTGCAGCCCAGTTGCCGGCTCACCTTGATCCCCAGGACCTTGCCAGTGCCGCAGTGATTGGTCTGATCCATGCTGCTGACCGGTTCGACCCGAGTCGTGGGGTGCAGTTCAAGACCTTTGCGGAACAGCATATCAGAGGCGCTATTCTGGATGAACTGCGGGCCGGTGATCCACTCAGCCGCACCATGCGGGACAAGTGCAAAATGGTGGAGCGGGAGATGCATCGCCAGGAACACCAGCTGGGGCGTAATCCGACCGGCAGGGAGATGGCAGAGGCCCTGCAGGTTAGTCTGGATGAGTACTACGCGTTGCTGGAAGATATACATGAGTACAGCTTTATCAGCATTGATGACAGTTGGGATGATGATGAAGGACACTCATTAAGCCTGGCAGATATTATTGGAGACGATGAACTTAAAGGGCCCCAGAACCAGGCAATGTCCGGTCAGCTCGCCCAGGCGATCGGTGTAGCGATTGATGGCCTGCCGGAGAAGGAGCGGTTGGCGGTTACTCTCTATTACTATGAAGAAATGAACCTGAAAGAGATCGGTGCGGTATTAGGGCTGACGGAATCGCGGATTTGTCAGATTCTCAGTCAGGCCATGGTCCGACTGAAAGGAAAGCTTAAGCCGTTTCGTTCCTAACGGGCGACTCAGGAGGTGACGAATGAACAGTGGCATGTATTCAGCATTATCCGGCAATCTGGCCGCTATGAAGCGGCTGGATGTGATTGCCTCAAATCTTGCAAACGCTTCAACAAACGGATTCAAGCAGGACCGGCTGGCCTTTGAATCGGTCCTTGCCGGCAATCAGAACCCACCGGCAGTGCCGCCAGCGCGTACTGCGGATCCAATCCTGCTGCAGGAGCGGATGGTAACCGACTACTCTGCCGGCACGCTGATCCAGACCGGAAATACCCTTGATGTGGCACTGCAGGGGGACGGCTTCTTTGCGGTCAGGACACCCGATGGTATTGCCTATACCCGGCAGGGGAACTTCAGGCTTGCCAGTAACGGCACCCTGGTAACCGCTGACGGCTACCCCGTGCTTTCAAAAGCCGGTGAACGGCCTGAAGAAGGACAGCCGATCGTCATTGATATTGCCGGTCAGGCCGGAGGCGGCAAACCGGTGATAGACAGCCAGGGGGGGATCACACTTAATGGAGAGCCGGTGGCCAGTCTCGCTCTCTTTGATTTTCCCAAGCCGTATGCCTTACGCAAGGCCGCCGGAGCACATTTTATTGCCGGAGACGGAACGGTACCGCAGGTTGCCGGACCAATGACCTCGGTTGCACAGGGGGCACTGGAGCAGTCCAATGTTAATTCAATAGCTGAAATGGTGCAGATGGTGGAGGCCAGCCGCTACTTTGAGACCTGCCAGCGGGTGGTGCGCAACTTTGATGATATGGCAGCCAAGGCAGTGAACGACCTGGCCCGAGTCTAATACACACAACCGAGGAGTACTAAGCCATGATGAGATCGCTATGGACCGCAGCGTCCGGTAT
>CAZNWF010000073.1:0-14282 GCA_964576485.1 uncultured Geobacter sp.
CTGCTTGATACGCTTGATTGCCGATTTGTGATGAGCCACGTGCTACCTCCGAATGATGTACAGCAGTTGTATGCTGAATGTAATCTAATTGAAGCGAAATTTTTAGCATGCTGCCTTGAGACTGTCAAGGATAAAGTGCTGGTTATTCGCTGATTATGACCTTGCGGCCTTCAACATGCAGACGACCGGAACAAAAAAGGCGAACCGCTTCAACATAGGTGCGATGTTCTTCGCCATGGATGCGCTGGGTCAGGGTTTCCAGGGTATCACTGCCAAGAATCGGAACCACAGATTGCAGGATGATCGGGCCGGTATCAGTGCCTTTATCAACAAAATGGACCGTGCAGCCGGTGTAGCGTGCCCCGTAGTCAAATGCCTGTTGCTGGGCATCAAGGCCGGGAAAAGCAGGCAGTAGTGCCGGGTGAATGTTCATGATGCGGTTGGGGAAGGCATCAATCATGACCGGCGACAGCAGTCGCATGAACCCAGCCAGGATGACTAAATCAACTCCATGTTGTTGCAACAGCTCAACCAGTGCAGTGTCATAGGCCTGACGGTTTGGATAGCCCTTGTGATCAAGCACAAGGGCGGTAATGGCATGTTTCCGGGCACGTTCAAGGGCAAAGGCATCAGCCTTGTTGCTGATCAGGCAGGCAATGCTTGCATTGGTTATGCGCCCAGCCTCAATGGCGTCCACAATGGCCTGAAAGTTGGAACCATTGCCCGATACCAGTACAGCCAGTTTAAGTGGCGTTGCTCCCATTACAGCAGAACCACCTGTTCGGTCTGACTCTTGGTCATGTTTTTTACCTCGCCGATCAACCAGGCCTGTTCCCCCAGGCCGTTCAGGCGTGAAAGGATATCATCAACATCGGTTGCGGCAACCGCCAGTACCATACCGATACCCATGTTAAAGGTGCGGTACATCTCATTTTGTTCCACATTGCCTGCTTCCTGCATGATGGTGAAAATTGACGGCATGTTCCATGAGCCAAGCTTGAAGCTGGCAGCACAACCTTTGGGCAGCACGCGGGGAACATTCTCAAGCAGTCCTCCTCCGGTGATGTGGGCAATGCCGTTGATACGAAAATCTTTAAGCAGGTTCATGACTGCACGGACATAGATGCGGGTAGGGGTCAGCAGTTCCTCTGCCACGGTTTTGCTGCTATCCGGTAGCGGGCTGTTGATGGCAAGCCCCATGTGGTCAAAAATGATGCGGCGGGCCAGAGAGTAGCCGTTACTGTGCAGGCCGCTGGAGCCGATGCCGATCAGTTTGTTGCCAACAGTAATGGAAGAACCATCAATAATCTGCTCTTTCTCCACCACCCCGACCGTGAAACCGGCGATATCGTACTCTCCATCAGCGTAAAAGCCGGGCATTTCTGCGGTTTCTCCACCGATCAGGGCGCAGCCGGCCTGACGGCATCCTTCGGCAATGCCAGCCACAATCTGCGCTGCCTTGTCCGGGTTCAGCTTGCCGGTTGCCAGGTAGTCCAGAAAGAAGAGCGGCTCTGCGCCCTGCACGACGATGTCATTGACGCACATGGCCACCAGATCGATCCCGACGGTGTCGTGTTGGTCTGCCAGAAAGGCCAGTTTCAGTTTGGTGCCAACCCCGTCGGTGCCGGAAACCAGTACCGGGTTTTTATATTTGGAGGCGTTCAGGGAGAAAAGGCCGCCAAAGCCACCGATTTCTGTCATTACCTCAGGACGGAAGGTGGATTTGACCAACGGCTTGATTTTCTGGACAAAACTGTTGCCAGCTTCAATATCTACACCAGCCTCTTTGTAGGTTGCGCGGGGTTTGGTCACGGGTTACGACTCCTTTGTCTTGTTGGAAAGGTCATTTTCAACAGACAGATTGATGAAGATATTTCTTCTAGCCAATCAAGGGGAAAAAGTCAATCAACTGTACGTTTTAATTCTGTAAGCGGGCAGTTTAAACTTGACAAATCGGGCACTTTTGCCGTTAAGCTAACAATATGAAACGGTTTGCCGACCACTTCTATACTAGCATTGCCTGCTGCCCCAGCGTTTTATTGCTGCCTGGCTTGCTGCTTCTGTCTGCTCTCATCTTCCCTGCCGTTTCCGCTGCAGACATTTATCGCTATGAAGATGAAGAAGGGGTGGTGCACTTTACTGATGCACCAACAGACAAGAAATTTAAGATCTTTATGCGTGATCTGCGTAAGGATCGCCAACTGCGGACTCATTTTCGTATTGCCTCGGGAAATCCTCAGGAGTTTGAACACCTGATAACCGCAGCATCGGCCAAGTACGGGGTCAGCGCCTCACTGATCAGGGCGGTTATTCAGGCAGAATCCGGCTACAATCCTCAGGCAGTCTCCCGTGCCGGTGCGGGTGGTCTGATGCAGTTAATGCCGGGCACCGCCAAGCATCTGAAGGTTGCTGATCGTTTTAATCCCAGTCAGAATGTGGATGGCGGGGTGCGGTATCTGAAGTTTCTGCTGGATACCTTTAAAGGCGATGTTTCCCTGGCCCTTGCCGCCTATAATGCCGGACTCTCCAAAGTTGCCAAATACGGCGGCATTCCACCCTATGAAGAGACGCGAACCTATGTCAGCAGGGTTCTGTCATATATGAGATAAGCCAATGTCCCAGCATCACCCGATTCTTAATCCCCCCAACATCCTGACCCTGTTCAGGGTGGCCTGCATCCCCCTGATGGTGGTTCTGCTGTTTTCCTCTACGCGGGAGTCCTGCTTCTGGGCTGCCTGGGTCTTTGCCATCGCCTCTGCAACCGACTGGATTGATGGTCATCTGGCCCGCAGAATGGGGATTGAAACCGTATTCGGCAAGTTTTTGGATCCGATAGCGGACAAACTGATTGTAACCGCAGCCCTGATCATGATTCTGCCCTTTAACCGGGTACCAGCCTGGATGGTGTTTGTGGTACTTGCGCGGGAGATCGTCATTACCGGCCTGCGTAGTATCGCTTCAAGTGAAGGGATTGTGATTCAGGCCTCTGATCTGGGGAAATACAAGACCATTTTTCAACTGACTGCCATCATTGGCCTGTTGTTGCACTATGACTATAACTGGTTTTTTGGCATCGCCCATCCGTTGTTAACGGTTAACATGCACAATGCCGGTATGTTTTTCTTCTGGATCGCCTTTATTCTGACGGTCTGGTCCGGGGTAGACTATCTGGCTCGCTTCATCAAGGTGATAGCCCGTTGACCTCGCTGCACACCGTTTCCCTTGCTGAGCTGGCCCACCGCTTTAAAACCGATCTGACCCACCTTGAGCAGGTTTCGGCTCTGTATCCCTGTCGTATCAGCAGCTACTATGCCGGCCTGATTACTGCCCCCTTTGATCCGATCTGGAAACAGTGCGTCCCTTCTATTGAAGAGTGTGACGATACGGTTCAACTGCCCGATCCCCTTGACGAAGAACGTTTAAGCCCGGTTCCCGGGCTGATTCATCGTTATCCTGACCGGGCAGTACTGCTGGTGTCCAACCGTTGCGCAACCTACTGCCGGTTCTGTATGCGCAAGCGTAAGGTGGGCTGTTCCGGTGGTGCAGCTGATCTTCCTGCGGCCTGTGACTATATTGCAGCAACACCCCGATTGCGGGATATCATCCTGTCCGGTGGTGATCCGCTGATGCTGCGGGATGACGAACTGCATCAGCTCCTGTCAACCCTGCGCAAGATTCCCCATCTTGACATCATCAGAATAGGCAGTCGGATGCCGGTAACGGATCCATCCCGTATTACTCCTGCGCTTTGCCGTATGCTGGCTGAACATCATCCGCTCTATCTGAATACTCATTTCAACCACCCGCAGGAGCTGACCCTTAAGGCTGCCCGGGCCTGCAGCCTGTTGGCAGATGCAGGGATTCAGCTGGGAAACCAGACGGTTCTTTTGAAAGGGGTAAATGATGACAGTCAAACCTTGCAAAAACTGCTGACCGGACTGTTGCGGTTGCGTGTGCGCCCCTATTATCTGCACCAGATGGATCTGGTACGGGGCACTGCCCACTTTCGTACCCCGCTTGAACAGGGCAGACAGTTGATCGGGTCATTAAGGGGCAAGGTATCAGGCATGGCTATTCCACATTTTGTGATAGACCTGCCAGGCGGGAAGGGAAAGGTGCCGGTCCTGCCAGATAGCCTGCGCAGAGATGACTATGGCTGGCAGGTCCAGACCTGTAGTGGCGAATGGGTCAGGTATAGTGATCCTGCCTGAGACAGATCATCGGAACTGCTTACGCATCTCCAGTACATTGCCGCCTTCAACCGGGTAATACGCAACAGAGTCCATCAATGATCGCATGATGTACAAGCCTCGGCCATGGTCCTCCAACTCATCTTGAGCATCCTCTGCCGTAGATGAAATGCTTTCAAGATTAAAGCCCCGGCCATGATCAAAGACCTGCAACACCAACTCTTCATCAGTGACGGTAATCCTGATTTCGACCTCCTCATCAGGATCATTGGCATTGGCATGACGGATCGCGTTGACCAGCGCCTCGGTCAGCACCACATTAATATGGTTGGCCAAGGCCTCCCGATCGCCAGTATAGTTTTGCAGCTGTTTGGCAAGCTCTTCGCTGATCCGTCCGATCAGGCTTAAGTAACGGGTCTGATTGGGTACCTTGATCTGCAGCTCAATCTGGGTTTTGTTCATTGCTGCTCTCCGCGCGACCAAATCAGAAGGCCTCAATAGCCTCATCAACAGTGGTGTAGATATCAAACACCCGGTGCAGTCTGGTAAGTTCAAACATAGATTTTACCTGGCTTTGAAGACTTGACAGTTTCAGGCCGGCCTGACGGGATGAGGCGTTTTTGAAGCCTGACACCAGTGCGCCCAGACCGGAGCTGTCGATAAAACGGACCTCTTTCAGGTCAACCACCACCCTGGTCTTGCCTGCTTCAAATAACCTGCCCAGTTCCTGCTTCAGTTGCTCTGAATTGTGGGCGTCAAGGCGCTCTTCCTTGACCTGCACCAATACCACCGGTCCATTGTCTTCAAGTTTAAGATTCATTGCGGTCACTCCTTTCAGTTAAGAAACAATTTTCATAACCACCATTGAGACATCATCCTGCAGGGTTGAACTCTGGCTGAACTCTTTGACCAGTTCATAAAAAGAGTCGGCAATTTCGTCAACCGTCAAGGTGCTTTGTTGTGCCAGGTGCTGACAGACCTGGCCGGTTCCCATCAATTCACCGGCCTGACTGGTTGCCTCCGGGATACCGTCAGTATAGAACAGCAGCGTATCCCCGGCCTGCAGGGGTATGGAACACTCTTCAAATACCATAGAAGGCTTGATGCCCAGAATCAAACCGTCAGCATCCAGTTCAATGCAGCTCTGTTGTCCCTGGCGGTGTAGTAACGGTTTGTTGTGACCGGCGTTGGCATAGGAAAGCCGTCCGGTTGCTGCGTTGTAACGGGCATAGAACATGGTGATGAATAGCTCGGCCCGGGTCAGGTCGTCATACAGCTGGCTATTCAGGGCTCCCAGAATACTGCTGGGGCTGACCGCACGGCTGGGCTGTGCCCGCAACAGGGTGCGCACCTCAGCCATGATCAGGGCGGCTCCGACACTGTGACCTGAAACATCGGCAATCAAGAGGTCAACCGTATGGTCATCCCGTTTGAAATAATCATAATAATCACCGCCAACATGGGCAGCTGGATAGCAGCGTCCGGCAAGTTCAATTCCAAACAGCACCGGTGGTTTGTCCGGCAGCAGCGAGAGCTGGATCTGCTCCGCAATCTCCATATCCCGCTTCACCCTTGCATTGGCCAGCAGTGCCTGTTCCTTTTCCCGGCGTTCCCGATCCTTGGCCTGCATTTCACTGGCCAGTCGCGCTGCCTGGGCCAGCTGTCCGGTCAGGCTGGTCAGCAGGCTGATAAATTCTTCTGTAAACAGTCCAATGATGGATTTTGAGTAAACCGACAGGACCCCCAGGCTTTCCTCACCCTCTCGATAGATCGGGATGTGGGCAAACGAGACAAATCCTTCTGCCTCAGTTTTGGGCATGGTGATGATTTCCTGAAGGTTTTTGATGTCATTCACAAAGTGTGTTGTCTGGTCAATCATCGCCATCTTGATGTAGGGATCACTTTCCTGAAACCAGTGTTCATGGTTGATCGGGCGGCGGTCGCAGCCTTGGTAACTCTGGACAGTCAGAGGCACGTCACTGCTGGTGCGGATCTGGATCAGGGCTACGTCAAGCCTGAATTCTTTCAAAAGCAACTGGAGCAGTTCATCCATGATGGTCTGCAGATCAAGGGTGCGGTTAATCACCTCCGATGCCTTGAGGCGAACATACAGAGCCTCTCGACTTTGATCAAGGGATGCCCTGACCGTACTGAAGATGTCGTAGACTGACTCCATCCGGCTGCCCATATCAGAGAGGTAGCTGTCCATAATCGCACCGGCGGCGGCAGCCCCCACAGAACCTGCCAGAGTCCGCTCAACAAAACGTTTCATGGCAGGCAGTTCAAACTCGGGCACTGATGCCTCACCATCAATCAAACGCCCTGTGAGGTAACTGTTCATGGCCTGGGTTGCCTCATCAGGGCCGATGAACTTTCCCATCAAGGCGATGAATTGGGGGACTGTTACCGGCTTTGAAAGGCGTTTGGCAGCGCTTTTTACCTGTCGCCGTTCTGTTTCAAATTTGCCGATAAAGCGGCGTACCTGCTCCTTTTCCACCTCATTTTGGGAGAGCAGCAAGGAACAGACCAGATAGGCCCCCACATTGAACAGCATGCTCCAGAAGAGTGCATGACTCCACATATCCATGCCGGTCAGGCCAAACAGGGCTGTTGGCTTCAGCAATGACTGACCGAACAGACCGTGCAGCATGATGCTGCTGTCCGGTGTTGCCGCATGGAATGAGGGGATCAGCAGGGTATAGCACCAGACCAAAAATCCCAGGGTCATACCGGAAATAGCGCCGATTTTGTTGCCTCTGGGCCAATACAGTCCCCCCAGCAGGGCCGGCAGGAACTGCAGGGCAGCCAGAAAGGAGATCAGGCCCATGTTGACCAGCATGAAGGAATCGCCTACTGCCTGGTAATAGAAGTACCCCAGAAAAACCACACAGAAGATAGCAAGCCGCTTCAGGTTGATCAGCAGGACCGGAAACCACTGTTTGGGGGTGATTCTGACAATAATCGGCATAAACAGGTTGTTCAGCAGCATGGTTGAGATGGCCACCGATTCCACCATTACCATACCTGCAGCTGCGGAAAGACCTCCCAGAAAGGCCAATAATGCCATGGAACTGCTGCCTGCTGCCAGGGGCAGGCTGATCACAAAATAGTCTGCACCGGCATTGCCGCTGTAATGCAGAATGCCTCCCAGGGCAATCGGCATGATAAACAGGTTGATCAGGAACAGATAGGTGGGAAAGAGCCACATCGCCTTGCTGACATGGTTCAGATCAGCATTTTCTATGACCATCACATGAAACTGGCGGGGCAGCAGGATGATGGCTCCCATGGAAAGAAACAGCATGGTGGAGGAGGGGATGAATCCCTGGCCTTCCGTGGGGTGCAGGGTGAACAGGCGGTTAAACAGTTCAGGAAACTGCTGGTTAAAGCGGGACAGGATATCGCCAAAACCGTCGAACATGAACCAGGTAACAAAAATTCCCACGCTGATCAGGCTAACCAACTTGACTACAGATTCAAAGGCCACAGCCGCAATCAAACCTTCATGGCGTTCAGCAGAAGGAAGGCGTCGGGCGCCAAAGATAACGCCGAATAGGGACAGGATCAGGGCCAGACTCAGGCTGGTGGGAAATGATACGGCGGAGTCTGCTCCGGGCAGGGTGATGGTGCGTTGGGTAACGCCGCTGATCAGGGCAAAGGAGGTGACTACCGCCTTAATCTGCAGGGCAATGTAGGGCATAACCCCCAAGACTGCAATCAGGGTAACCAGCGACCCCAGTAACTGAGAATTGCCGTAACGCAGGCTGATGAAGTCGGCAATGGAAGACACATTATTTTCTTTGCTGATCCTGATGATTCTGCGCAGGATATAGAACCAGGAAAAGGCCACCAGTGACGGTCCCAGATAAATCATTAAAAAATCAATGCCGCTGGTGGCCGCCTTACCCACACTGCCGTAAAAGGTCCATGAGGTGCAGTAAACCGCTATGGAAAGGCTGTAGACGTACGGGTTATTGACCAGGCTGCGTCCCTGCTCTGAGCGACGGCGAGCATACCAGGCCACCAGAAAAAGCAGACCGGCATAGCCTACAGCAATTGCAGTAACATAATAAATGTTCAGAGTCACCGGGGTGCCTGTTCTTCAGAGTGATACTCAGTTTGATCCGGCTCGGCTGCGCTGGCAAAAAGGTAGATAACACCGATTGAAATGGCCCAGCCAAGGGTAAAGTAAAGATACATCAGCGGGAAACCCAGGATGGTGGTTGGCTGGTTGAAGATCTTTAAAAAAGGGAAGTTCAGCATGACGTTTCCCAGCACAAAGAAAATTACCCACGATTCCCGCAGGTGCAATCGTTTCAGAAATCGTTGTAGGTTTAAGCGCCACATGGGGTAGGTAGCCCCTTTCTTTGTTTCAGGTTGGCTGATCAACTTTTACCATTGATCCCCCCACTGTGCAACCAGAGGGCAGATAATTATTGCCCCAGCGGAATCGTTTGACGCTTGTCAGCTTGTATGGTAGCGTTTATCCCTTGATTGATTACGCAACCTGTTGAATTTCGGATGGTGTCCCATGTTACGCTATGTACTCTGTTGTCTCGGTCTGTGTCTGCTTGCAGCCTGTAGTTCTGTGCGCCTGGCAGATTCTCCTGATGCAGGCCCGGTTTTTTCACACACCGGTCTTGGCGCCTATGCCCAGGCACGTATTGCCTGGAATGAAGGTGATCTGGATCGGGCACTGGCACTGGCGCGTCAGGCGCAGACCGCCGACGCAACCACCCCGTATCCAATTATGCTTGAAGCTGAAATTCTGCTCAAATCAGGCAGGATTCAGGACTCGCTTTCTGCCATAGACCGGGCTGTTAAGGTCGCTCCTGACTATCGTCCACCCTATCTGCTGGGTGGCAGTATCATGTCTTCCCTGGGTAAGACCAAGGAGGCTGTTTCGTACCTGCGTCATGCGGTCAGGCTTGAACCGGGCAAAGAGGACGCTGTTCTGCATCTGACAACAAATCTGATGCAACTTTTTGAATACGAAGAGTCAGTTGCTGTTCTTAAGGGGCTGATCAAAGAGAAACCGGAATCTGCTGTAGGCAATTACTATCTTGCCAAGGTTTACAGCCAGATGAAACTGTATCGTGAAGCGCTCAGCTACTATCAGCGCGCCCTTGAACTTCGTCCTGAACTTGTCCAGGCAACCGTTGATATGGCTATCTCCCATGAAGCTCTGGGGGAGTATGACAAGGCGATTGCTGCCTACAAAAAAGCACTTGATGATGCTGAAAACCGTGCTCCGCTTATTCAACACCTGATTCAACTTTTTATCCAGAACCGACGCTATGAAGATGCCCTGGTCTATCTGAAAAAACTGGATGAGATGGGACTGGCAACAACTGAGACGAATCGGAAAATTGGTCTGATTTACCTCGAGCTTGAACGTTATGACGAGGCGATCAAGATTTTCTCCAAGATGCTTGAGTCTGATCCAGACGCCCATCAGATGCGCCTGTATCTTGGTAGTGCCTATGAAGAAAAAAATGATCTTGACCGAGCTGTCGTAGAATTCCAAAAAATACCAACAGATTCTGCTGTTTACTCTGAAGCTGTAGGTCATCTGGCGTTTATTTACAAAGAACAGGGAAAGGGGAAAGAGGCAGTAACTGTGCTTGAGCGGGCTATTGCCGCCAATCAGGATAAGCTTGACCTGTATCTTTCTCTGGCAACACTTCATGATTCTCTGCATCAACCAGCTGAGGGGCTTAAACTGTTGCAAGGCGTTGAACCACGCTTTTCCGGCGATCCAAAATTTCAGTTCAGGGTAGGGATACTGTACGACAAGCTGGGCAAACGGCCAGAGTCCATTGAGCGGATGAAGAAAACCGTTGAGCTGAACCCTAAAGATGCTCAGGCCCACAACTTTCTTGGCTACACCTATGCAGAAATGGGAATCAACCTGAATGAAGCTTTAGCACACATCAAGAAAGCCCTGGAAGTCAGACCTGATGATGGCTTCTTTATCGACAGCCTGGGGTGGGTCTACTACCAGATGAAGCGCTACGATGATGCGGTTCGTTATTTGGAGCAGGCAACGGAGCTGGTTCCTGATGATCCCACCATTCTTGAACATCTGGGGGATGCGCATCATGCCCGCAAAGAAAACAAACAGGCCCTAAAGTACTACAAAAAAGCTAAATCTCTTGATCCTAAAAAAAAGGAGCTGGATGAAAAGATGCGGCGGATCATCCGGGGCGAGCTGGAAGAGAAATGATTGTCCGGCATGCTCTCCAACGCTGGAGATATTACGGCATTGCAGGGCTGATCTGCCTGCTCTGCGCTGCCTGCACTGCAGGAGAAACGCCGACATCCCGCAGCAGTTCATCTGCAGCAGCATCCCCGGCCTATGGTGATACCCTGGTGGAAGGCACCATTGGCGAGGCATCCACTCTCATTCCGATTCTCGCCTCTGACAGCGCCTCTCACAGTGTGGCAGGTCTGATCTATAACGGCCTGATCAAATATGACAAGAACCTGAAGATTGTTGGCGATCTGGCCGAATCATATCAGGTCTCTCCTGATGGGCTTACCATTACCTTCAAACTGCGGCGTACTGTACGCTGGCATGATGGCAAACCGTTTACGTCACGTGATGTGCTCTATACCTACCGTGTCATTATTGATCCCAAGACCCCCACCGCCTATTCCGAAGACTTCAAGCAGGTAGCTGCAGTTACTGCACCGGATGCCTCTACCGTGGTGGTACGCTATGCCAAACCCTATGCACCAGCCCTTGCATCGTGGGCAGTAGCCATATTACCCAGTCATCTGCTGGAAGGGCAGGATATCACCAAAAGCCCGCTGGCTCGCAAGCCGGTTGGCACCGGGCCGTTCCGCTTTGCGGAGTGGGTGGCAGGTCAGAAGGTGGTGTTGGAGGCCAACAAAGACTACTTTGAAGGACGTCCTTACCTTGATCGATACGTCTTCCGTCTGATTCCTGATACATCCACCATGTACATGGAATTAAAGGCTGGCGGTGTTGACCAGATGGGTTTAACCCCGGTGCAGTTTGCCCGACAGACCGATACCCCCCGTTTTAAGGCAGCCTTTAACAAGTACCGCTATCCCTCCAACGGCTATCTCTACCTTGGCTATAACCTGCGGCATCCCTTGTTTAAAGATGTCCGCGTCCGTCGTGCCATGACCGCTGCCATCAACAAGGATGAGTTGATTCAGGGCGTGCTGTTTGGCATGGGGCAAAAGGCAGACGGGCCGATGATCCCTGGTCGATGGGCCCATAATCCCAATGTAAAAGATATCCCCTTTAACCCAGCCTATGCCAAGCAGCTGTTGGCTGAAGCTGGCTGGAAACCGGGAGATGATGGTTTTCTGCAAAAAGACGGCAAGCCGTTGCGCTTTACCATCCTGACCAATCAGGGCAACCAGCAGCGTCTGATGACCGCCCAGATCATCCAGCAACGCCTGAAGCAGGTGGGGGTTGATGTGCAGATCAGGATTGTGGAGTGGGCTGCTTTCCTGAAAGAGTTTATTGACAAGGGGAATTTTGAAGTGGTGCTGCTGGCCTGGCTGACCTCCCAGGACCCGGATATGTACGACATCTGGCATTCCAGCAAGACCAAGCCTGGCGAACTGAACTTCATCGGCTATAATAACCCTGAGGTAGACCGCCTGCTGGAAGCAGGTCGCAGCACCTTTGATATTGTGAAGAGGAAAAAAGCCTACTACCGGATTCAGGAGATCCTGGCCGAAGAACAACCCTATACCTTTCTCTACGTGCCTGATGCCCTGCCGGTGGTTTCGTCTCGGATACATGGCATTGAACCGGCCCCGGCCGGGATTGGGCACAATCTGATTAAATGGTATGTACCCAAGGTGGAGCAGCGGTATTGAAGTTTTTCGGTGCCGCAGGTAGAGTAAGGCTTTAAGAACAACGAAAAACAGTGTGATGGTAGTGTGCATACTGCAACGTTCAAACTATCTTCGTTATGGATGAGTTTTTAAGGGGGTCATCCCAATGCCCGTGCCACAGAACAGATCTGAACAAAAATGGACCTATGCCGACTATCTGACCTGGGATGACGGTCAACGCTGGGAGCTGGTTGAAGGTGAAGCGTATTGCATGAGCCCGGCTCCAAGTGTGAATCACCAACGTATTGCAGGCAATCTTTTTAGACCTCTTTCCACTCATTTACAGGGGAAAACATGCGAGGTATTTTTTTCTCCCTTTGATATTCGTCTTTCAGAGCAGAATGACGTAAGTGACAACTACGTAGAAACCGTTGTGCAACCAGATATAGTGGTAATCTGCGACAAAGCCAAGCTTGATGACCGTGGCTGTAACGGCGCACCTGACCTTATTATTGAAATTACCTCCCCATCCACAGCTAAAATGGATCTGACTGTAAAGTTTGATCTGTATGAGAAGCATGGTGTCAAAGAGTACTGGATTATTCATCCTGCAGAACATACGCTGCTTGTGTATAAGCGTGCAGAAAACGGCAAGTACGGGGCTGCCGACCGCTATGCCGGAGATGGCAAGGTTTTGGTGCCGCTGCTGGGAGATCTGGAGGTAGATCTGGCAGAGGTGTTCAGGGAATAAGACGGCGAAGGTACACTCGTGAAATCAACTGGATATAAGGATCATCGTTAGGTGTTGCAAAAATAAATACCGTCTGGCAGGTTGTTTTATACGTTTGCCTGTGGTAGGCAATCGTATAAGTTTTGAGTGAGGTGTGTCGCATGCAGAAAGAACATTTTGAAATTTTACTTTTCACAAGTCTTGATGCGAGGTAGATCATGTCAAGTATAACATTTGATACCCTGAAAATGTGTAAGCGCCTGAGAGAAGCAGGTTATACAGAACAACAGGCAGAAGTATTTGCAGAGGTGCATAAAGAAACCATTTCAGAGGCAATGGATACGACGCTTGCCACAAAAGAAGATATGAGAAAGTTGGAAATGGAGTTGGCTGTAATTAAGTGGATGCTTGGAACCGTAATGGGGGGCATAGTTGCTTTACTAATTAAAAGTTTTTTGAAGTAAGGGGCGTTGACAAAAGCCGTCAATGGTTCTTTACAAAGTCCCTTTCAGGCTGATGGCCTCTATGGAGCCCCTGACCGATACGGTGATTATGGCAAGGTGAGTGTTTCGTTATTAGGTGACCTGACGATAGATTTGGCGGATGTATTTGCAGAGTAGTTGCTTGACAAATTAACAACGTCCCCTTTAGGTTCCTCCTGTTTTACTGCAACCAGCAAAATAGGCTTTAACGGTGTTGAAGTAGCGCAATTTTTGAACCAAACTCGCTCTGCTGTCAGTTTGGCATCCAGGCGAGGGGAAGCTTTGCTGGCCGCTAATGCAGATCTTAAATCAAGGCTTGATTTGTGCTTGATAAATTAACAACGTCCCCCGCCTGGAGGTGTTTATGGTCCAAGCATTGAAAAAAACTGGTCAGAAATGGACCTACGCTGATTATCTTACCTGGGATGATGGCCAGCGTTGGGAGCTGATTGACGGGGTGGCTTACCTGCTGCAAGGGGCTGTTGGACTTGCTCCGGCTCCACTTCGCCAACACCAGCAGCTATCTATTGCGTTAGCTGCTCAACTGTATTTGCATCTTAAAGGTAAACCCTGCAAGGTCTATGATGCCCCCTTTGATGTGCGCCTGCACGAGCGGTCTGACGCAAGCGATAATTATATTGAAACTGTTGTGCAACCCGATATTCTTGTGGTTTGTGATACTACCAAGCTTGATGATCGCGGCTGTAAAGGCGCACCAGATCTGGTCATTGAGGTTACTTCACCATCTACAGCCAGGCATGATCTAACCACCAAGTTTGATCTTTATCAAAAACATGGTGTAAAAGAATACTGGATAATCAGCCCTGATGATAAAACCTTGATGGTCTTTAAGCTTCAGACTGATGGCCACTATGGAGCCCCTGACCGATACGGTGATGATGGCAAGGTGAAGGTTTCGTTACTAGGTGACCTGACAATAGATTTGGCGGATGTATTTGAAGGGTAGCAGCTTGACAAATTAACAACGTCCCCTGGCTGGAATTGTAGCTGTACCACTGCTGGACGATCTGGTAGTTGATCTGGCGGAGGTGTTCAGGG
>CAZNWF010000074.1:0-14180 GCA_964576485.1 uncultured Geobacter sp.
AACTGGCCTGCCTCAAGTTCCTGTCCCCGATGTTCATGCAGTCCTTCTGCCACACCGCTGCCTATCCGAAGCCGGCTGACGTCAAGATGCACAAGACCCTGCCTGCCTTCATTGCAGAGCGTGGTGGTGTAGCCCTCAAGCCGGGCGATGGTGTTATCCACTCCTGGTTGAACCGTCTGCTGCTGCCTGACACCGTCGGTACTGGTGGCGACTCTCACACCCGTTTCCCGATCGGCATCTCCTTCCCGGCCGGTTCCGGTCTGGTTGCATTTGCCGGCGCAATGGGCTTCATGCCGCTGGATATGCCTGAGTCCGTACTGGTTCGCTTCAAGGGCAAGTTCAACCCCGGCATCACCCTGCGCGACGCCGTGAACGCCATCCCGTACTGGGCAATCAAGCAAGGTCTGCTGACCGTACCCAAGAAGAACAAAATCAACATCTTCAACGGTCGCATCCTGGAGATGGAAGGTCTGCCTGAGCTGACTGTTGAGCAAGGCTTTGAGCTGACTGATGCTGCTGCCGAGCGGAGCGCTGCTGCCGGCTGCATCCAGCTTTCCAAGGAGTCAGTTGCCACCTATCTGCGTTCCAACGTGGCCCTGATGAAGAAGATGATTGCTGAAGGGTATCAGGATCCCCAGACCCTGCAGAACCGGATTGATGCCGTGAACGAGTGGCTTAAAGCACCGCAACTGCTTGAGGCTGACAAGAATGCCGAGTACGCCGCTGTGATCGAGATCGACCTGGCTGAAATCACCGAACCGATCCTGGCCTGCCCCAACGACCCGGATGATGTCAAGCTGTTGTCTGATGTTGCTGGTACGCCGATCAATGATGTCTTCATCGGTTCCTGTATGACCAACATCGGTCACTTCCGCGCTGCTGCCGAGATCTGGAAAGGCGAGAAGTTCAACCCGAACGTCCGTACCTGGATCACTCCTCCAACCCGCATGGATAGCGACCTGCTGAAAGACGAGGCTGTGTTCTCTGTTTACAGTGCCTTTGGCGCACGGATTGAAATCGCCGGCTGCTCACTCTGCATGGGTAACCAGGCACGGGTACCGGATGGCGTGAACATGTTCTCCACTTCTACCCGTAACTTCGACGACCGTATCGGCAATGGCGCCAAGGTATTCCTCGGCTCCGCTGAACTGGGCGCCGTAGCTGCCAAGATGGGCAAGCTGCCTACACCGGCAGAGTTCCTGGCCATTTACAACGAGAAGGTTGCTCCTAACAAGGAGAAGATCTATCGTTACCTGCAGTTTGATACGATGGACGGCTACAAGTAGTCAGCCACAAGGATATGGTAAAAACATCGGCCCGTCGGAGATTCCGGCGGGCCGATTGTTTGTTATAAAAAGAAATTTGCCGATGTAATGTTGTATACGGCATATGTCCGCCATCTATCTGCACTCACAGACTAAAAAAGAGTTGCAGCCTCCTTTGTCCCTGTGGTATAAATTTCCACTTGCCAGCGTACCAAATAATTGGCTTAACTGTCCTATATAAGAGGGGTTTTTTATGACAAAAGCAGACATTGTTGAACGTATCCACCAAAAAATCGGCCTGTCAAAAAAAGAGTCAGCCGAAATGGTTGAGCAGGTCTTCGGTATCATGAAAAGTACCCTGGAAGCTGGTGAAAAGATCAAAATTGCCGGTTTTGGCAACTTTGTTGTCAAGCAGAAGGCGGATCGACGTGGTCGTAACCCGCAAACAGGTGATGCCATCACCATCTCTGCCCGCCGTATTCTTACCTTTAAGCCCAGTCAGGTTCTGAAATGTGGCATTAACGACGACGAAGAATAAGTCGGTCAGCGGAGTAGGGCATGCTGCAACCCGTCATTCCGGATAAGACCTACTTTAAGATTGGTGAAGTGGCACGTCTTGCTGATATCAAAACATCAGTACTCAGGTACTGGGAAACAGAATTTTCTTTTCTGACTCCTGAAAAAAGCTCTGCTGGCCAACGTCTCTATACTAAACAGGATATTGAGATGGTTCAGCAGATCAAGCAGTTGCTGTACCATGAAAAGTATACGATCGAAGGAGTTCGTAAAAAGTTTTCTCCGCGTAGATCCGTTGTGGTTAAGCAGCTTACATCTGCTGACCCTCCTCATGATTTGCAGAGATTACTTAGATTAGTTCGACAGGAATTGTACGATATTCGTGCATTACTCTAATGGTTATTCCCTCCCTTAGCCTCGAAGATTTTCTTCGAGGCTTTTTCGTAAGTAACGTTGCCCATTATAACAATTTTCACTACGTCAAATGCTTCTCCGTCTGATATCCACAGTATGCATGATGTCTGTACTCATCGACATATGTATGGAATTTCGATCAAGCAGGTATCATTTTATCTGACATACAGCAGGGTGAAATTATTGTATAATATCCCTGCAGTTAAGGAGTTTTTATGGATATACAGACTAAAAATATTGAGAGCTACTTTGCACCGACAGGGCGTGTTTCAGGCCAGATGTTGCAAAATGAAAAAAGTGCTGTTGCTAATAATAAAATGATTTCAACCCTGCTGAATGCAATGCCAGACCTCTTGCTTGTGCTGAATGAATGTCGTCAGATTGTTGCTGTAAATAGCCGTTTGCTTGACGCTTTTGGTGTTGCTGATCCAGATGCCTTACTCGGCTTAAGACCTGGCGAGGCCGTTGGGTGTATTCCGTTTATCTTCTACACCGCCACCTTTACCACAGCCCAGGATGAGGAGCTGGCCCTGAAACTGGGGGCAGACCGTTTTCTGGTCAAACCGATGGAGCCGGATGTGCTTGCGCAGGTTATCAAGCAGGTCCTGGCTGCTCCACGGCCTGAGGCGCGCTTGCAGACTCCGAACGGCGAGCGGCAGGTGCTGCAGGAGTACAGCGAGGCGTTGTTCCGTAAACTGGAAAAGAAGATGATGGAACTTGAACAGGCCAACCGTGACCTGATCCGGAAAAATGAAGAGCTGCACAAGACCCGTGAGGAAGCAGACTGCGCCAACCGAGCCAAGCTGCGCTTCCTGAACACGGTTAGTCACGAACTACGCACACCGCTAAACACCATACTTGGTGCCTTGCAGTTGAGCGAGATTGACCAAGCCTATGATCAAAACATGACCCTGGAAGCCAAAGCAGCCCTGTTTTCGATGTTGGAAATGATTGACAATATCCTTGAAACATCACGTCTTGAGGCCGGAGCGCCGGTCTTTCGTCAGGGGACGGTGGATCTGGAGCTGTTAGTGACAACATTAAACAGACTCTTTGCCGTGGCTGTTCAGAACAAGGGACTTGCTTTACGGTTTTCCCTTGCCGATGACCTGCCACGGCAGTTTCTTGCTGACAGCCTGCACCTGCAACAGGTGTTGGCGCATCTAATAAATAATGCCATTAAATTTACCCTGCAAGGTGAGGTGGAAGTTCGCTTCCGCCGCGAGGTAGACCCTGTTCCCGGCCATACCTGGCTGGTGCTTGAGGTGCAGGACAGCGGTGTTGGTATCGACCCTGAAAAACAGCGTCAGGTCTTTGAGCTGTTTACTCAGGCCGATGATTCAACTACCAGGGCCTTTGGAGGAGTTGGCCTGGGACTGAACCTGACCAAGCGTCTGGTGGAGTTGATGGGGGGAACCATCAGCCTGCAGAGCGTGGTTGGTGTCGGCTCTACCTTTACGGTGCGACTGCCGCTACCGTCAGCATCCTGATCGGAATCAACCATGGCCTGCTCGGTGTTTGATGACTTTCCCAACTTCGTGCTGAAAGAGTCGTAAAAACAGCATCTTAAATCAAGAGGAGTAGATTTCTTTCATAGGAGTTGCAATGAGTAATCATATTTTATTGGTCGATGACGAAGTTAATGTTCTTTCAGCTCTTACCCGGGCTCTTTTTGACGAACCGTATCAGATTACCTGCGCCCAAAGTGGTGAAGAGGCACTTACGCTGATTGCAGAAAAGCCGTTTAAACTGGTGGTCTCAGATGAACGGATGATCGGTATGCAAGGCAGCGAACTACTGGCAATTTTGAAGGATACATACCCCGACACCCTGCGGATTCTGCTGACCGGTCATGCCACCCTTGAGGCAGCCATGAAGGCGGTTAACCAAGGAGAAATTTATCGTTTCTTTACCAAACCTTGGAACGATACTGAACTGAAGTTTGCCATCCGCTCTGCCATTGAACGCTATGATCTTGAAGCGGAAAACCGGCGTTTGCTGGCAACGGTAAAAAAACAGGCTCTGGAAATCAAGGTGCTTGAGAAGCGTTATCCCGGCATCAGTCGGGTGGAAAAAGACGCACTAGGCAGCTTTGTATTACCTGATCTCTCTGAGGCAGAGATCAAAATGATGATGACTGAATGTGAAAAGGAAGTTGTGTAAGCAGAAAACAGCTTGACCTTCAGTCCGGTTTGATTTATATAGTCAAGACTTTTCGCGGAACGATCTGGCGGTTGCGAAAAAATCAGTTTCTGTTTGTTTGTGTGGGGCTGTAGCTCAGCTGGGAGAGCGCTTGACTGGCAGTCAAGAGGTCGACAGTTCGATCCTGTTCAGCTCCACCATAATTGTAAAAGCCGGCGAGAGCCGGCTTTTGACATAGGGCTGTGGTGGCCATGGTGAAGCGGTTAACACTTACGACTGTGACTCGTACATACGAGGGTTCGATCCCCTCTGGCCACCCCAAATAATACACAACTGTACAAAACAACAGTTGTTTCTAAAGGCTTGATTCCAAGCGTACCCCATTTTGAGGTACAAAGGAGCAAGCCTTTATGCGTTTATCTGCGGAGTTAAGCTGGAAAGGAGCTCGTGTATGCTATTTGAAATGCATTGTCATACTGCTGAAAAATCACGCTGCAGTTCTGTTCCGGCAGTTGAGTTGATCCGCAGGGTACAGGCCCGAGGCCTACAGGGGATTGTACTGACTGATCATCACGCCATTTGGGACGCGGATGAACTGGCAGTAATCCGGCAACAGGCCGGGGTGCCAGGTCACTTTCTTATCCTTTCCGCACAAGAGGTGACCACTGCGGCCCATGGAGATCTGCTGGTGTACGGTGCGGATCTGGCGATTCCCAAAGGCACACCATTGGCTGAAATCAGGCAATCCTGGCCTGCTGCTGCCCTGGTGCTGGCCCATGCCTATCGCAAGGGGCGACGTCCCACTGATCAACAACTGACCGATCCATTGCTGAATGGTGTAGAAATCTTCAGCTCCAATCACGGTGTGGCTGAAAACAGCCGGGGACTGGCAGACTGGCATCGTCTGCGCTTTACCGCCATCAGCGGCACCGACACCCACGGTGTGCAGTATGCCGGTTCTTATCCCACCATCTTTGACCATCCGGTCCAGTCAATGCAGGAACTTGCTGATGAACTGCGTGCCGGTCGCTGTCGCCCGTTTTTTAAGGAAATTCCCCGTTCCGGCGCCAATGCTGTGGTGACAGAGGTAACCTTCGGCACCAAGGAAGGTGACGAAAACCGTGAGCGGATCATCATCCGTACCCTGACCGATGAACATAAGTGGAAAGGTACTGAGCGGGCCGAGACCATCATGGCGGCAGTGGCAGAGGCAGGTTTCAGCGCAGGCCGATACCGGGTTCCAAAGCCGATTGAGATCGATCAGGAGCGGATGACCATTATTGAACAGGGGATCAGGGGACGCTCATTGCATGACAAGCTGCTGGCAGCCAGCCATGAAGATGGACGCTGGTATCTGGAGCTGGCCGGCCGTTGGCTGGCGCGGCTACACAAGGCAGCCCTGACCGTGACCCCGCCGGATGAGTTCAGGCAGCGGGAAGAGGGCAGAATACGCAACTATCTGTCTCGCTTTGAAAATATCAATCATCGCCATGCCGGCAGGGCCAGACAGGTGGCTGAAGCGATCATCGCGGCCGAACAGGACCGTTCCTGCCGCTATGATTGCCTGGTGCAAGGACATGGCGATTTTCATCCCAAGAACATACTGATCGGACAGGACAACCAGGAAAACCGCGATACGATCTTTGTGGCGGCCATTGACTTTGGTAGTTCCCTGATGCTGCCACCAGCCTTTGATCTGGGTACTTTTCTGGCTCAATTCCGCAATCAGCTGTTCAGCCATCAGGAACTGCTGCAGCGGCTGCCTGAATCAATCTTTATGGAAGCCTATCTGGATGAAGGTCCACCGGTTGGGGATGAGTTTCTCTGGCAGGTGGAGCTGTTTCGGGCCCGCACCAACCTCAGTGTTGCCGCATTTCTTATCAGAGTAGGGATGGGGGAGAGCGAAGATCTCTGGCGGGTGCTGGTTGAGGCGGAACAGAGTTTGAGCCAGATATGACAAAGGCAGCAGGGACGGTGTCCCTGCTGCCTTTTAGTGAATAATGTTGAGTTACATTACACCTTGAAGCGTCCCACCAGTTGTTGCAGGGTAGTTGCCAGGCCGGAAAGCTGTAATGCTGCGGTGGCAGTCTCATGGGCTCCCCGGTTGGCCTCCTGCACGGTGTCAGAGATACGGGTGATGTTGTTGGTGATCTCGCCAGTGGTGGCGTTCTGCTCTTCTGCTGCGGTGGCAATCTGGTTGATCTGCATGGTGACATTGGAAATTTCTTCCAGAATTTCATCCAGGGCAGCACCGGAACTGGTTGCATCGTTGGTTCCCAGCTTCACTTCCTGAACAGCAGCACTCATCGCGCTTACAGCATCACGGGTCTCTGTCTGGATGGCCCGTATCATCCCGCTGATCTCGTGGGTGGCTCGGGTGGTCCGTTCTGCCAGGGCACGTACTTCATCAGCTACCACGGCAAAACCCCGTCCCATTTCCCCGGCCCGTGCCGCTTCAATGGCGGCATTCAGGGCTAACAAGTTGGTTTGATCAGCAATATCTTCAATAGTGGCAACAATGGCGCCGATCTGATCAGAACGCTCTCCCAGTGATTCTACGGCACTGGCGGATTGGCTGGCCCGGTCGGCTATACGTCCCATTGCAGCAACGGTATTACCGACAACAGCTTTACCCCGCTCTGCTGTTTCATTGGCCCGCTTGGCTGATTCAACAGCCTGGTGGCAGTTCATGGCAATATCATTACTGGTGGCTGACATTTCTTCGCTGGCTGTGGCAACAGAGCCAACCTGTTGCGCCACCTGTTCTGCATTCTCTGACATGTTACCGGAGGTTGCCTGTAACTGAATGGCTGATGATGAAACTTCATTTGCGGTACCAGATGTCTGGCGCATGATCTCGGTCAGATTTGCTACCATGGTGTTAACATCATCCTGGATCTTTCCTATTTCATCCTCTGTTTGCACATTAAGCCGTACGGTCAGATCTCCTTGCGCCACCTGCTCAATGGTACGTGAGGTGTCCTTTAGCGGCGCAAGGGTCTTTTTAAGAACCAACACCACTAAGCCTGCCAACAGTGCTGCACAGACTGCTGCTGCAGCCATAAGTATCCACTGGATCCGTACGGCAGCCTCGTACAGTTCTTCTGAATAGGCACCTGCCGATATCAGCCAATTCCAGGGGTTATCAGCCGTGAAGATGGCGATCTTTTTTCGTGCTGTGTTTTCACCTTCGTTTTTCCAATCATACAGGATGGTGCCTTCCCTCTTCTCCAGCATATCCTTGAACAACAGTTTGCCGTGGGCATCCTTCATATCAAGTACGTTTTTGCCTGCAACAGACTTGTTGGGATGGATCAGCATGGTGCCCTTGGCATCAAGTACATAAGCATAGCCGGTGCTGCCCACCTTGATCCGTTGGACCGCCTTGACGAGTTGATCAACATCCTTGTTGATGTTGGTGCCGACAAACAGGGCGCCGATGATATCGTTGCCCTGCTTGATCGGTGTGTATTTAGTCATGTACCAGCTGCCGAACAACCTGGCGATGCCGTGATAGATCTCACCAGCCATCAATTTTTTGTGGGCAGGGTGTCCCTCACCCAGCAGGGTGCCGATCGCTCTGCTACCATCTTCTTTCTTTAGCGAGGTGGTTATTCTGGCAAAATCGTTACCTTTGCGGACAAAGATAGTTGCCACAGACTCCGGGTACAGGTTGCTGAACTCCTCTACCTTGGCTTCATTCAGGTTTTGGACGGCTCCGTTCAGCGTCAGGGTAGGGGTGTCCAGATCCCCTACCTTGACCGATGCCTGGCTGTTCAGGGCAAATCCACTGATACCGCCACACAGTTTGATCAAGGAATCTGAACGTTCATTGGCGTTGCTAATGGTGGCAGTGTTGATGGTGGTGATCATGTCACTTAACAGACGGATGTTCACCTGTAACTGATTCTTGGTTTCAGTGTTGAGCGCAGCCTTGATTTCTGAAGAAGCATAGAGTCCCAGAGCAACAAAGATGACGAAGATGGTTGGAATCAGAGGCAGCAAAATTTTTGCACGAAGCGAGCTCCGTTTGTAGAACGACATGAAAAGCCTCCCCCTTTTGCATTTAATTTGGATACATCTGCTCGTTGATAGATTGAAGATCAACCCTGTCATAACTATTTTTCAGGAAACAGATCAAATGTTTTATATTGTCAGAATAGTATGTGGTTGTTATGAAGTATTGTGTTTAGTTCTCCTGTAATGAATGAAATGCGCTAACGTTTGACAGGCTACCCCTTGATGATGCAGGTGATCTGCGCTATTCTGTTGCATCAGTGTGGCATTGTCTGGAGGTCAGGGTGTCCATAATTCATCTATGTATGATTGCAGGAGGTTTTGGGCTGGGGGCATTGTCCGGTTTTTTGATGCATCGTTCTGACTACTGTGTCGCTGGCATGTTCCGGGATCTGTTTCTGTTTCGTTCAACCCGTATGCTGAAAACCCTGTTGTTGTTGATAGCTGTAGCTCTGCCGCTGTTTGAACTGATCCGTCTGACCGGTTTTGTGGCGGTTCCGTTTCCCTTTTTCGGGCCTCCTTCGCTGACCAATCTGCTGGGTGGTTTTTTGTTTGGCATAGGTATGGTGCTGGCTGGAGGCTGTGTCGTTGGTACCCTGTACCGGCTGGGAGCCGGTAGTTTTCCCGGTTTGCTGGCTTTTCTGGGGTTGGTGGCCGGCAGCACGCTCTTTGCCTGTCTGTACCCCCTGTGGATCTCTGTTTCCCGCGCATTGGCCCTGCCCACCAAGGCGGTGACGCTGCCGCAGTTACTCGGGCTGCCACCCTGGCTGCTTGTATCACCGCTGTTACTGGTTTTGTTTGTTCTAACCAGGCGATGGTTCAGGGATGGAACTATGTACCGCGGTAGTGTGGTGGATGGTTATCTGCAGCCATGGCAGGCTGCCCTGGGATTGGCATTGATCGGAGCGGCTTCGGTTCTGCTGGTGGGGATGCCGCTGGGCATTACCACCTCTTATGCAAAGTTTGGTGCCATGCTGTTGTACCCTCTGGCTCCAGAATATTATGCATCTCTCACGTATTTTCAGTTGATTCCTTTGCGCTACAGCCCGCCATTGGGAGGCGGTGTGATCAGCGGTGGCCCCGGCTTTGCACTTGATGCGGTTGCCTTGATTCAGTTTCCACTGATTTGCGGTATAGTAACAGGCTCTGCCTGGTCTGCCATCAGGCTGGGAGAGTGGCGGCTACAGGTTAAACTGCCCTGGCGTCAGGTAGTTTCTGCTGTTTTAGGGGGGATTATCATGGGGCTGGCCTCTCGGATGGCCCCGGCCTGTAACATCTGGCATCTTTTTGGTGGTTTGCCGATTCTTGCTCTGCAGAGCTTTCTGTTTCTGGCCGGTCTGTTCCCCGGAGCCTGGCTGGGGGGAGTGTTGCTGACCCGACTGGTCATGCCCCGCCAAGATGATTAAGAGGAGTGCATATATGCACCATGAACCGATATGCAGAGAAATTGACCTGCGAGGCCAGATCTGCCCCTCAACACTACTGACTGCCCTGCGTGAGACCAACAACAGCAAGACAGAACTCAGGGCAGGGGAGCTCAGACTTATTATCCTGACTGATAATCGCAACTCAACCACCCATATCAGTGAATCGGTCAGTGCCATGGGGTATCGTGTTGAGGTTCAAAAAGAGCAGGAATACTACCGTATTTCCATTGACAGGATTTCCTGATGCCATTTCCAGATAAAATTATTGCAGCTGATGGTAGCGGCGCTATAGAACAGCTGCAGGCCAAGAATCAGGAACTTGCCCAGTATATTCGAGCTAAAACCGATCGTCTGCTGCAGGTGATGGGGACAGTCCCCCTCAACCCTTCCGAGCTTGATGACGAGACCCTGCTAAGCGTGGACCCGATCGGCATTGTGACCGAGTCCTTTGAACAGGTTTTTGAGCATCTGCACAAGACCAACAGTGATTTAAGCAACACCAGGGACGAACTGCAGGCTGTTTTTGATTCAGTCGGCGCCGGTATTGTTGTGGTGAATGAACTGATGGAAGTTGTTGCCTACAACTATTATAGCTTGGGAGCCTTTTTTCCTGATCAAAAAGGTGTGATAGGGAAAAACCTGCGGGAACTGATCTGTGGACACGAGGGGGAAGAGTGTATTCTGGATCAGATCCTGGCTTCCAAGCGCAGGGTTGAACAGACAAACTTTGTTCATGAGGGCCGACATTATCATCTGGTGGGAACTCCGTTAAAAAGTGCAGACAACCAGGTTTTTCGTATGGTGCTGCTCTATACTGATATTACCGAACGCCGGGCAGCAGCACAGGAGATTGAACGTCTGGCTTTTTTTGACAGCCTGACCGGTCTTCCCAATCGGGTATTGTTAAAGGATCGGCTGAATCAGATGCTGACCCGGGCAGGTCGACATAAAGAGAAGGTGGCGTTGCTGTTCATTGACCTTGATCGATTCAAGGAGGTTAACGATACCTTGGGCCATAGCTCTGGAGATCTGTTGCTGCAGGTGGTTTCCGAACGTCTGACTGCCTGCCTGAGGACTTCGGATACCGTGGCCCGGCTGGGTGGGGATGAGTTTGTTGTATTGCTGGAGGGGGTTGATGACCGGGAAGGGGTGATGGAGGTTGCTGCCAAGCTGCTGGCCGCCATGGCTCAGCCGATCCAGCTGTTTGATCGTGAGATCTATAGCGGTGGCAGTATCGGGATCTCGTTGTATCCCTACGATGGTGACAACGTCGATACCTTGTTTAAAAATGCCGATACGGCCATGTATCATGCCAAAGAACAGGGGCGAAACACCTTCCGTTTTTATTCATCCGAGATGCATACTTCAGCCCTTGAGATGCTGACCCTGAACAGTTATCTGCGCCATGCCCTGGAACGGGATGAGCTGTACCTGATGTATCAACCCCAGCTAAGTTTTTTAACCGGAGAACTGGTGGGGGTGGAAGCGCTGATACGCTGGCAACATCCTGATCTGGGCATGATAGCACCTGATCGCTTTATTCCGATGGCTGAAGAGACCGGCCTGATTGTTCCGATCGGCACCTGGGTCCTGAAGGAAGCCTGCTCTCAAGCGGCACAGTGGATCAAACAGGGACTTAAGCCGGTGCGGGTTGCAGTTAATCTTTCTGCCAAACAGTTTCGTAACCCGGGGCTGGTTGCAACAGTAAAGGCACTATTGGAACAGTCCGGCCTGCCAGCACATCTGCTTGAGCTTGAGCTGACTGAGGGAATGCTGATAGAAAATATTGCCAGTACCCTTGAAACCCTGAAGGCACTTAAGGCAATGGGGGTTACTCTGGCGATTGATGATTTCGGCACCGGTTACAGTTCTCTCAGTTATCTGAAACATTTTCCCCTTGACCGTCTGAAAATTGATAAGTCGTTTGTCTTGGAGATGGCTGAAAAATCAGGTGATTCTGCTGCCATTGTACAGGCGATTATTGCGCTTGCCCATAGTCTGAAACTGACCGTGATTGCTGAAGGGGTTGAACGCCAGGATCAGATAGAATTTTTAAAGCAACAGCGTTGCGATGAGATGCAGGGTTTTTTCTTCAGCCGTCCGCTTAAGGCTGCAGCCCTTGAAGCGTTGTTGCAAAAGTGTATGCAAGGGCCTGATTTTTGTCTGTTTAACTACTAGCTGCTGAGGAAACTATGGAATTTGGTTTGTTGAAAGATCTGGTGTTATTATTTGGTCTGGCCCTGGTGACGGTAGTGCTGTTCCGACAGTTCAAGCTGCCTTCCATCATCGGTTTTCTCTGTACCGGCGTGGTGGCCGGTCCCTATGCCCTGGGACTGATCAAGGATACCCATCAGGTTGAACAGATGGCCGAGATCGGTGTTGTTCTATTGCTGTTTACCATCGGGATTGAGTTCTCGCTGAAGGAACTGTTACGGATCAAACACCTGGTATTGTGGGGCGGCGGTCTGCAGGTGGGGGTCACCATCGGGGTGGTGGCCCTGCTCTGGATTGCCCTGGGCTTTTCCTGGCAGCAATCAGTCTTTTTCGGCTTTCTGGTCTCGCTCTCCTCAACCGCCATCCTGATGAAGTTGCTGATGGATGCCGGTGAGATGGATTCTCCCCATGGTAAGACCTGTCTGGGAATATTGATCTTTCAGGATCTCTGCGTGGTGCCGTTGATGCTGTTTACCCCGTTTTTGGGCGGGGCGGGTAATGGGCTGACCGGGATTGTGATCGTTTCTGCCAAGGCGCTGGTGGTGGTGGTGGTTTCTCATTTTGGTGCGCGGTTTGCCGTACCCTGGATCTTTAATCAGGTGGTCAGGGCCAAAAGCCGTGAACTGTTTATTCTGACCATCATCTTTGTCGGTTTTGGCACCGCTTTTTTAACGGCACAGGTTGGACTTTCCCTGGCATTGGGGGCTTTTATTGCCGGTCTGGCCATCTCTGAATCAGAATACAGCCATCAGGTGATGGGGGACATTATTCCGTTTCGAGATGCTTTCATGAGTTTGTTCTTCATCTCGGTGGGGATGTTGCTGGACCCCACCGTGGTGCTGCGGCATCCCCTGATTGTTGTTCTTCTGGTGGTTGGTATCATTCTGATCAAGTGGCTGGTTGCCGCCGGTGCAGCTCTGGTGTTGCGTTTCCCGCCAAAACCTGCCTTTATCAGCGGGCTACTGCTGGCCCAGGTGGGAGAGTTTGCCTTTGTACTGACCCATTCAGGACAGCAGTTTGGCCTGCTGACGGCTGATCAGTACCAGCTCTTTCTGGCAGCCTCGGTTGGCACCATGGCGTTAACGCCCTTTTCCCTGCGCTTTGCCGAGCCGATTGCCGACTGGATTTCCACCCGTTTGCCGGCTACCCTGAAGCGTGGCAGCCGTACCACCGGCGTCAGCCATGATCGCTTCCCGATGGATGATCATGTGATTATTGTCGGCTTCGGTGTCAACGGCAAGAACCTGGCTCGGGTACTGAACGGCAACGGGATCCGCTATATTGCGGTTGAAACCAACCATCATACAGTTAAGGCCGAACGTAAAAAAGGGACCCGAATCATCTTCGGCGATGCTTCCAAGCCGGAAATCCTGCACCATGCCCTGATTGAAAAGGCCCGGATCATGGTGATTGCCATTTCCGATGCCACCGCCACCCGTCGGGTTGCTGCCATGGCCCGGCAGATGCGTCCCAATATCCACCTGATTGTCCGTACCCGCTATGTGGCCGAGATGGAGCCGCTTTTCCAGTTGGGGGTGAATGATGTGGTGCCGGAGGAGTTTGAGACTTCTGTGGAAATTTTTTCACGGGTGCTGCGTACCTACATGATCCCCCATGACCAGATAGACCACTGCATTGCCGAAATTCGTCGTGATTCCTATCAGATGTTCCGTACCATCAGCCGCCGTCACAGCCATGCCACCGGCATTTCCGGCTATCTGTCCGGGGTGGAACTGGCTACCTTCCGGGTGCAGCCCGGTTCAACAGTTGAGGGCACCCAACTGCGGGATGGCCTGCTGCGTGAGCGTTGCGGGGCTACGGTGCTGGTGATCAAGCGGGGAGATGAAGTTAACTCAAACCCTGATCCGGTCTGGCAGTTTGAGGTGGATGATATTGTGCTGGTGCTGGGTAAGCCTGATCAACTGATCTTTGCGGCTCACCTGTTTGAAACTTGATACTGTCCCAATGGAAAATCCGGGACTGACTCTATATCTTATGTTGTGGTAGATAGCTGGCCACAACATATTCCGTTGTGGTCTGGCGGAAGCAGAATACAACGATCAACGGTGCCCGCAAGGGCTTGATAGGGAAGTGAGGTGTACTTCAAATTTCAGATCAAGGATGATGGCAAGACGGCGAGGAATTCGGCGACGCAGGCGTACACGCAGTACGTCGAGGAGCCGAA
>CAZNWF010000075.1:0-13992 GCA_964576485.1 uncultured Geobacter sp.
CGCTTCTTTTCCCTACCCTGACGAATCAACTGATTGATCGTTGGCATACGCTTACCTGTCTCCCAGCAGCAAAAATCTTCAACGCAAAAAGCGCGAACACCCAAACTACCAATATTGTAGATACGATGTCAACATAATTTTCATTGACATATCTTTTTTAACAACACTTACAGAAATAACTTGAGCCTTGCGCGACAATTGCAAGTTAACATGGTGGGGGACGGAATAAGTGTAGGGCTGGAATCACACCAGCATCTCCGTCCACAGTCTGTAGCTTACCGCTTAGCTACTTGGTCGCGCGCTCTCATCGAGTTTAGACGCATAACATAAACGCTAATTTGCTCACTGTCAATCTTTTTTTCATTTTTTAATAACAACAAAAAAGCTGCACACAGGTATCACCCCGCATGCAGCTTATGTTATTGAAAATATTTTTCAGGCAGCCTGCTGCTCTTCATCTGCTTCAAGGACAGCTACTGCCTGTTCTACTGAAGGTTCTGAGACTTGATCTTCCACATGAAGGCGCAAATGCCGATAGCGTGGAATACCTGTACCCGCAGGTATCAGGCGTCCCATAATAACGTTCTCTTTCAAGCCGCGCAAATGGTCAATCTTGCCCTCAATAGCTGCCTGCGTAAGGACCTTGGTTGTTTCCTGGAAGGAGGCAGCCGAGATGAATGACTCAGTGGAAAGAGATGCCTTGGTAATGCCGAGCAAGAGGGGCTCTGCAGTTGCAGGACGCTTTCCTTCGTCAAATGCCTTGGCATTTTCTTCCTCAAACACATAACGTTCGACCTGGTCATCAATCAGGAGGTTGGTATCACCAACTTCTTTAATTCTGACACGGCGCAACATTTGCCGCACAATAACTTCGATATGCTTGTCGTTAATCTTAACGCCTTGAAGACGATACACTTCCTGCACTTCATCAACCAGATATTTTGCAAGTTCCTTAACACCAAGGACTCGCAAAATGTCGTGCGGGTTGGATGAGCCATCCATCAGCGGCTCACCGGCACGGACATAGTCGCCCTCATGGACACTAATATGCTTACCTTTCGGTATCAGGTACTCTTTAGGTTCACCAAGTTCAGGGGTGACCACAACCTTGCGCTTGCCCTTAGAGTCCTTACCAAAATTGACCTTACCGTCAATTTCAGTAATAACCGCAAAATCTTTTGGTTTACGAGCTTCAAACAGCTCTGCAACACGTGGCAGACCACCGGTAATATCCTTGGTCTTGGTTGTTTCCCGCGGGATTTTAGCAATAATATCGCCGCCGCAGATGACAGCATCTTCAATCACGTTAATAATTGCTCCCACAGGCAGATAATAACGCCCTATGGTTGCCCCAGACTCACCTGCGTCTTTAATGGCAATTCTCGGACGCTTATCAGAATCTTTGGTTTCTACAATTTCTTTACGGGAGAGGCCGGTAACATCATCCAGCTTCTCTTCCATGGTAACGCCTTCGATGATATCGCCAAACTTAACTCGACCACCAACCTCTGTCAGGATCGGCATGGTGTACGGATCCCACTCGGCAAGCGTTTCTCCAGCCTTGACCAGACCTTCCGGGCCGATCTTGAGTTTGGCACCATAGACAACGCCGTAGCGCTCACGCTCACGTCCGGTCTCATCAACTACGGCTACTTCACCGTTACGGCTCATAACAATGTGGAAGCCTTCTGCATTCACAACAGTATGGAGGTTTATGTACTTGACCAAACCTTCATAGCGAGCCTCAAGAGAGGTTTGTTCAGCAGCCCGTGAAGCGGTACCACCGATGTGGAAGGTACGCATGGTCAGCTGGGTACCAGGCTCACCAATGGATTGGGCAGCAATAACACCCACTGCTTCACCCATATTAACAATATGACCACGGGCTAGATCCCGGCCATAACATTTGGCGCAAATACCACGCTTGCTCTGGCAGGTAAGCACTGAACGCATCTTAACTTTTTCTAGTCCGGCATCTTCAATCTTTTTGACCAGATTCTCGTCAATCTCCTGGTTTGCTTCAACCAGAATCTCATCAGTAATCGGATCATGAATATCATCAAGAGCAACCCGGCCAAGGATACGGTCACCGATATGCTCAATAACCTCTCCACCCTCAGTCAAAGAACTGACCGTCAGTCCGTCCAAGGTTCCACAATCATCCTCAGTGATAATTGCATCCTGGGCCACGTCAACCAGACGACGGGTCAGATAACCGGAGTTTGCTGTTTTCAGCGCGGTATCTGCAAGACCCTTCCGAGCACCGTGGGTTGAGATGAAGTACTGCAACACGGTCAGACCTTCGCGGAAGTTTGCAGTAATTGGGGTTTCAATAATTTCACCAGATGGTTTAGCCATCAAGCCCCGCATACCAGCCAACTGACGAATCTGCTGTGCAGAACCCCGTGCACCGGAATCTGCCATCATGTGGATGGCATTAAAGGAAGGGATTTCGACCTCTTTACCATCTGTATCAACAACGATTTCCTTGGAGAGGTTACCCAGCATCTCCTTGGCAATTTCTTCTGTGGCCTTTGCCCAGATATCGATGACCTTGTTGTACCGCTCGCCATCGGTAATCAGACCTTCGGTATACTGGTTCTGGATTTCCTGGACTTCTTCGTTTGCCCTGTCAATGATGGCCTGCTTCCCTTCAGGGATAACCATGTCATCAATACAGATTGAGATACCAGCCAGATTAGCATAACGGAAGCCGGTCTCCTTCAGACGGTCAGCCAGAATAACGGTTTCCTTGTTGCCAGCCAGACGATAACAGGTATCAATCAGATTGGAGAGTTCCTTCTTGTTCATGACCTTGTTAATGGCCGAAAACGGAACCTGCGGTGGCAACACTTCACGAAGAATGATCCTGCCAACGGTTGTGTCAACCAGTTGCGGTTTTTCTTCCGGATTGTCAGGTGCATCAATCATCCGCACCTTAACCCGGGCCTGCATATCAACCTCACCATGGTCAAAGGCGATACGCACTTCTTCAGGAGAAGCGAAGATAGTCCGCTCCCCTTTCGCACCGATACGCTCTCTGGTCATGTAGTAGGTACCAAGAACCATATCCTGTGAAGGTACAATAATTGGCTTGCCGTGGGCCGGGGAGAGGATGTTGTTGGTAGACATCATCAAAACCCTGGTCTCAACCTGGCTTTCAATGGAAAGTGGCAGGTGTACGGCCATCTGGTCACCGTCGAAGTCCGCGTTAAAGGCGGTACAGACCAGCGGGTGGAGCTGGATAGCTTTACCTTCAATCAGAACCGGCTCAAAGGCCTGAATACCAAGACGGTGCAGAGTTGGTGCCCGGTTCAACATAACCGGGTGTTCCCTGATGACCTCTTCAAGTACGTCCCAAACCTCGGGGCGCTCCTTCTCAACCATCTTTTTAGCGCTCTTGATGGTGGTAACATACCCACGCTCTTCAAGCTTATTGTAGATAAAAGGCTTGAACAGCTCCAAAGCCATCTTTTTAGGCAGACCACACTGATGCAACTTCAGTTCAGGGCCGACAACGATAACGGAACGGCCTGAGTAGTCAACCCGCTTACCCAGCAGGTTCTGCCGGAAGCGGCCTGATTTGCCTTTCAGCATGTCAGACAGAGACTTAAGCGGACGCTTGTTTGGTCCGGCTATGGCCCGACCACGACGACCGTTATCAAACAGTGCGTCAACCGCTTCCTGCAGCATCCGCTTTTCGTTGCGAATAATCACTTCAGGAGCCTGCAGTTCACAAAGGCGCTTGAGACGGTTGTTACGGTTAATAACCCGGCGATAGAGGTCGTTCAGGTCAGAGGTGGCAAAACGACCACCATCCAGCGGAACCAGCGGACGCAGTTCTGGTGGTAATACCGGAATACACTCAAGGATCATCCACTCCGGCTTGTTGCCGGACTGTTTGAATGCCTCAACCACCTTTAGGCGCTTGGCAACCTTCTTACGCTTGGCCTCGCTGGTGGACTCCATCATCTCCATCCGCAGCTGCACCGCAAGCTCATCAAGTTCCAGCGCCTGCAAGCACTTACGAACGGCTTCAGCTCCCATGCCACCGTCAAAGGCATCAATGCCGTATTCTTCCTGTGCTTTTAGAAACTTGTCCTCTGACAACACCTCACAGAACTTTAACGGTGTATTGCCGGGATCAGTAATGGCAAAGGCCTCGAAATACAGTACCCGCTCTAGGTCCTTCAGGGTAATGTCAAGCAGGTTACCGATCCGGGAAGGTAGTGACTTGAGGAACCAGATATGGGCAACCGGAGTGGCCAAGTCAATATGACCAAGGCGCTCCCGGCGGACTTTTGAGGGAATAACCTCAACACCGCACTTTTCGCAGATAATGCCGCGATGCTTCATCCGCTTATATTTACCGCAGTTACACTCGTAATCTTTAGTCGGTCCGAATATCTTGGCACAGAACAGACCATCCCGTTCCGGCTTGAAGGTCCGATAGTTTATCGTCTCAGGCTTCTTCACTTCACCAAAAGAACGCTCACGTATCTTCTCCGGTGAGGAGATAGAGATACGGATGGACGAAAAATGCAGTGGATCTTTAGGTTTATCGAAGAAACTTCCTGTGAAATAATCTTCCACGGTCTATCCTCCAGTATAAGTCTCATCATCAGGGCGAACCGAATGGTCCGCAACAGCGGCATGACTACCGCACGGTGTTACTCGTCCCCTTCAAGCAGCTCCACATCAAGGCAGAGTGATTGAAGTTCCTTGATAAGCACGTTAAAGGATTCAGGCAGACCTGGCTCCAGGGTATGCTTACCTTTGACGATCGCTTCGTACATACGGGTACGACCGGAGACATCGTCCGACTTAACGGTCAGGAACTCCTGCAGCGCATAGGAGCAACCATACGCCTCCATTGCCCAGACCTCCATCTCACCCAGACGCTGACCACCGAATTGAGCCTTACCACCAAGCGGCTGCTGGGTTACCAGCGAGTAAGGTCCAATGGAACGGGCGTGGATTTTATCGTCAACCAAGTGGTGCAGTTTCAGCACGTACATGATCCCGACCGTTACTTTATGCTTAAACGGTTCCCCTGTGCGGCCGTCAAAGAGTGTTACCTGACCATTGGTTGCAAATCCAGCTCTGGTCAGCAGCTCCTTGATTTTAGCCTCTCCTGCCCCTTCAAAAACGGATGAGGCCATCGGTACGCCGCGTGACAAACGACGGGCGACCAGCAGAAGTTCTTCGCGATCCATGGTATCAAGAATTTTGTTGAACTCAGGGTTATCATAGGTTTCACGGATAAATTTCTTCAGGTTCTCTTCAGACGTATGCTCTTCAAGCATCTTCTGGATTTTCCAACCCAGTCCCTTGGCAGCCCAGCCCAGGTGTGTTTCAAGGATCTGCCCCACGTTCATACGGGAAGGAACACCCAGCGGGTTCAGCACGATCTCAACCGGACGGCCGTCTTCCATGTACGGCATATCTTCTTCCGGCATAATCCGGGAAACAACACCCTTATTCCCGTGGCGACCAGCCATCTTGTCACCAACCTGCAGCTTTCTCTTGATGGCAACATAGACTTTAACCATCTTGATCACGCCTGGGGGCAGGTCATCGCCTCTTCTTAACTTTTGAACCTTGTCGTCAAACACACCACGAATCAGTTCTATCTGTTCATTAAGCTTGGAGATAACCTCAGCCACTTTTTCTTCGACATCAGTGCCATCGCTAACAGAAATGGTCGCCCAGCGATCCATGGTCAATGATTCAAGCAGCTCTTCAGTGATCTTCTTGCCCTTGGCAAGGACAGTCACTCCCTGACGGTCTTCAACCTTGGCACCGGCTGTCTTGCCAACCAAAAGGCGCTTCAGCTTGCCGCGGGCTGAATCACGGATGATACGCACCTCATCCTGCTCATCTTTGCGGAGCTTTTCTTCTTCAATCTTTTCGATCAGCTCTGTCCGGGCATCTTTGTCATTGCCCTTACGGGAGAAAACCTTGGCCCCAATAACGGTACCTTCCACCCCTGGAGGTATGGTCAGAGAAGTATCGCGCACATCACCGGCTTTTTCACCGAAGATGGCGCGCAGCAGTTTCTCTTCAGGAGAGAGCTGCGTCTCACCCTTTGGAGTAATTTTACCAACCAGAATATCACCCGGCTTAACTTCTGCACCAATCCTGATGATACCGGACTCATCCAGATCCTTGAGTGCCTCTTCGCCAAGGTTCGGGATATCGGAAGTAATCTCTTCCTTGCCCAGCTTGGTATCACGGGCAACACACTCGAACTCTTCAATATGGATTGAGGTATAACGGTCATCCTTGGTCAGACGTTCAGAAACCAGGATGGAGTCCTCAAAGTTGTAACCACCCCACGGCATAAACGCCACGATGATGTTTTGACCAAGCGCCAGTTCACCCATGTCGGTTGAGGGGCCATCGGCAATCACATCGCCCCGCTTGACCTTATCACCAACCTTAACCACCGGCTTCTGGTTAATACAGGTGTTCTGGTTCGAGCGAGAAAACTTGACGAGGTTATAAATATCTACTCCTGTGCCGGCCTCATCGAATTCCTCTTCATCAATCTTGATCACAATCCGGCCTGCATCAACCGCATCTACCATACCGTTATGACGGGCAATAACAGAAACACCTGAGTCCTTGGCAACAATCCGCTCCATACCGGTACCCACCAATGGTGAGTCGGCACGCAGCAGCGGTACTGCCTGACGCTGCATGTTTGACCCCATCAGGGCCCGGTTGGCGTCATCGTTTTCCAGGAACGGAATCAAGGCCGCTGCAACGGACACCAATTGCTTGGGAGCCACGTCCATCAGCTCAATCTCATCACGTTGCACCAGAACAAATTCACCACTCTTCCGAGCGGAGACATATTCGTTGATGAGGCGACCGTCCTGATCCATCAGGGCGTTTGCCTGAGCAATGGCATGTCCTTCCTCTTCCAGTGCCGAGAAGAATTTCACTTCGTTGGTAACCTGGCCTTCACGTACCAGGCGATACGGTGTTTCAACAAAGCCGTGCTCGTTGATCCGGGCGTAGGTTGAGAGCGAAGCGATCAGGCCGATGTTCGGACCTTCCGGTGTCTCGATCGGACAGACCCTGCCGTAGTGCGTAGGGTGTACGTCCCGCACCTCAAAACCGGCCCGTTCACGGGTCAGACCACCTGGTCCAAGAGCCGACAGACGGCGTTTGTGAGTAACCTCGGACAGCGGGTTTGTCTGGTCCATAAACTGCGATAACTGGGAAGAGCCGAAGAATTCCTTGACCACCGCTGAAACCGGCTTGGAGTTAATCAGGTCATGGGGCATCAGGTTTTCAACTTCCTGAAGCGACATCCGCTCTTTGATAGCCCGTTCCATCCGCACCAGACCGATACGATACTGGTTTTCAAGCAGCTCGCCAACAGCCCGTACACGACGGTTACCAAGGTGGTCAATATCGTCGATTACGCCACGACCGTTTTTCAACTCAATCAGGTAACGCACTATTTCAAGGATGTCATTACGCTGGCAGCGTTCTACAGAACCACCAAAAGCGACTTCAAGCAGCATACGGTTACGACGAAGCCCCTCAATACGACGACGGTTTTCATCATAGCCACCCTGCTCAATCAGATCAACCAGCTTACTGAATACGTCAGGCAGTTCAATGCCCTCCAGCAGATCACGCTGGAAAAATTCAGGGTTGGCAACAATACCGTTCAACTCGTCTGCCAGCTGTTCCAGTACTCGCTCAGGCACAGGCTGTTGCAGATCAAGCTTTTTAAGTGTTTTGGAAAGTTCAGCAGAGAGTCTTTCCTTAAGTGCCATATCAACTGGACGAGAACCGTTTATCAGACTCCCGATCAACTGTTCTGCATGCTGCAACTCAGCAGCAGTCACCATGGTAGGTCCATTAAGAATAGTACAATCAGGCCATACTTTCAGACCGAGCTTGAAGTTCAGTTTCAGACGTCCAACCGCAGAAAGATCATAGCGTTCTGGATTGAAAAACAGGTTATCAAACAGCACAAGCGAGCTTTTGAGAGTAGGTGGATCGCCAGGCCGGAGACGGCGATAGATCTCAATTAAAGCCTCATCGCTGCTGTTAACTTTGTCAGCAAGTAAGGTGTCGCGGAATGAAGAGGTGATATTCAGTCCATCAATATAGAGTAAGCCGAAAGAACCAACTTCCTTCAAACGCAACTCATCCAGCTTGTCAGCAGTCAATTCCTGATTACATTCCAGCAGGATTTCGCCGGTTACCGGATCAACGACATCAGCTGATGCATAGCGACCAATAATGCTCTCTGCAACGGTTGGTATGGTTGTTACACCATGATCAAGGAGCTTTTTAATTGAGGCCTTGGTAAACTTTCTATTGGCCTTGACAATTACTTCACCTTTGGCATCGGCAACATCAACCACAGCCTTTTGAAGGGTCAGCAGTTCTGGCTCAATCCTTTTACGCAGCTCACCTGCAGAGATAACGATCTGCTCGTTCTTATAATAGTAGTTAAGCAGGTGTTCAACAGAGTAACCAAGCGCCTTTAACAGAACTGTGGCAGGCATCTTACGACGTCGGTCAATTCTGACAAAAAGAATATCTTTGTGGTCAAACTCGAAATCAAGCCATGAGCCACGATAGGGGATAACGCGTGCTGAATAGAGCACTTTACCACTGGAGTGGGTTTTTCCTTTATCATGGTCAAAGAATACACCAGGTGAACGATGCAACTGACTGACAATAACACGCTCAGTACCATTAATGATAAAGGTGCCGTTCTCGGTCATCAACGGAATTTCTCCGAAATAGACCTCCTGCTCCTTGATATCCTTAACACCACGGACACCCGATTCCTTACCGGAATCCCAGATAACAAGCCGCACCTTAACCTTCATAGGGGCAGCATAGGTCATACCACGCTGATGACACTCTTCAACATCATACTTGGGTTTACTCAGTGTATAGGAGACATACTCAAGTGACGAAGTTTCGCTGAAATCCTTAATCGGAAAAACAGACCTGAAAACAGCTTCAAGACCAATATTTTTACGCAATTCCAACGGTACGTCGGATTGCAAAAAACGGCGATAAGAGTTTTTCTGAATGTCAATCAGGTTCGGGATATCAATGATATTCTTGATAGTGGCAAAATTTTTGCGCAGCAGGTGGTTGTTGGCGATCGAGTAGGCCATACCTTCTCCTTCGGCAAGTAGCATAAAGAACAGACAACAGCACGCAAAATACTGATTTAATTAAATTAAATCGAAAATCGCATACCAGGGGGAATTGTTAAAAACAGGACAAGCCAAGGCCGCACCAGGCGACCTTGGCTTCCTGCAGGTATTGCACTGCGCAATTATTTGATTTCTGCTTCTGCGCCAGCTTCAACCAGTTGCTTTAATGCCTCATCGGCCTCTGCCTTGGCAATGCCAGTTTTAACTGGGCTAGGTGCGCCGTCAACCAGGTCTTTTGCTTCCTTCAGACCCAGGCTGGTCAGCGTACGAACAACCTTGATCACGTTGATCTTGTTAGCACCGGCACTCTTCAGGATAACGTCAAATTCAGTCTTCTCTTCAGCAGCCTCAGCTGAAGCAGCAGGAGCAGCAGCAGCTACAGCAACAGGAGCAGCAGCAGAAACGCCAAACTTCTCTTCCAGCTCCTTAACCAGCTCAGCCAGCTCAAGAACAGTCATCTTTTCAATAAATTCTACTACATCTGCCTTAGTAATTTCAGCCATGATATCCTCCATATAGGTATCGGGTATTTAATTTTGTAGAGACACAACGAGAAGTTCTAATTGCCTTCTTTTTTTGCCCGGATAGCATCCAGAGCGCGAACCAGTGAGCCGGGCAGTGCTGCCAGTACACCAACAAAGTTGGTAGCCGGTGCCTGCATTGAACCGAGCATCTTGGCAAGCAAAACTTCCCGCGATGGGAGATCTGCAAGTGCCTGAATCTGGTTAACATCAATAACCTTGCCGGAAAGCACTCCAGCCTTAAGTACAAATACGCCTTTTGACTCTTTGGCGAATTTGGACAGAACCTTGGCAGCGCCGACAGGGTCATCATAGGAAATAGCTACCGCTGTTGGGCCAGCAAGATAGGGAGCCAGGCACGCTGCCTCGGTTTCTTGTGCAGCGATATCAAACAGGGTGTTCTTAAACACCTTGTACTCAACGCTGGCAGATCGAAGCTCGTTTCGCAGCGTTGTTGCTTTATCCACATTCATACCACGGAAATCAGCCAAAAACACTGCCTTCGCACGCGTCAACTTATCGTGCATCTGCGTTACTTGTTCCTGCTTGACAGATTTTTTCAAGAATCGTCCTCCTTTCTTTTGGTTTCTGGGGGGAGCCCCATGCCAAAGTCAGGAGCGTAAGGTAACTTACGAACCCAAGTCTCGGCAGGCAGACCTGTTGCGTCTTTATGCTGGCATGCGCCTGCTGTCTGTGACTTTGGCTAAAAATTATTAAATATTTGCAGTTACATCGCTAACATCAAGATTTATTCCAGGCCCCATCGTTGATGAGAGAGAAATTTTCTTGATATAGGTACCTTTTGCAGCAGAAGGCTTTGCTTTTACCAGTGCTTCAACCAAAGCAACCAGGTTTCCTTGAAGTTTTTCAGCATCAAATGAAACCTTACCGATAGGAGCGTGAACAATACCCGCCTTCTCTACACGAAACTCAACCTTACCAGCTTTTGATTCCTTCACTGCACGTCCAACCTCAAAAGTAACTGTTCCGACTTTAGGGTTAGGCATCAGGCCACGAGGACCGAGCAGTTTACCGATTTTACCAACAACACCCATCATATCGGGCGTAGCAATAGCGGTATCAAAATCAAACCAACCATCTTGTATTTTAGCCACCAGATCATCAGCACCGACATAATCAGCACCGGCATCCAGAGCTTCTTTCTCTTTTTCGCCCTTTGCAAACACCAGTATCCGTACATTCTTACCCAGGCCGTTGGGCAGAACAACAGCACCACGAACCATCTGATCTGCGTGACGCGGATCAACACCCAGCTTAACCGCCACATCAACTGTTTCATCAAACTTGGCGTAAGCAGTATCTTTTACCACTTCAACCGCTGTTTTCAGGGGATAAACCGAATTGCGATCTATCTTGGTCATTGCGGCGCTATGTTTTTTTGTACTTTTTGACATGTCCGTCCTCTCCTACTGAACTCTGTTTCCTCGGCAGAAGCCGATGTTACTCTACAATATCTACACCCATGGAACGAGCAGTACCCTCTACTGTCCGCATGGCTGCTTCAACAGAGGCCGCGTTCAGATCCGGCATTTTTTTCTTGGCAATTTCTTCTACTTGCGCCTTGCTCAACTTACCAACCTTGGTCTTGTTGGGCACACTTGAGCCGCTTTCAATACCAATCATCTTTTTAATCAGAACCGGTACCGGTGGGGTCTTGGTTATGAACGAAAAAGAACGGTCAGCGTAAACGGTAATAACAACAGGGGTAATGGTACCTTCTTCAGCCTGGGTCTTGGCATTAAAGGCCTTACAAAATTCCATGATATTGACGCCATGCTGACCAAGAGCAGGACCAATCGGAGGCGAGGGGTTAGCCTTGCCTGCAGGAATTTGCAGTTTTATGTAGCCGGTTATCTTCTTAGCCATTGGAATGCACTCCTTTTATTACGTACCGTCTTCTGCATAAAAAAACGGATTTTGTCAGCATTTCTCTACTTGCATAAACTCAAGTTCAACCGGTGTTGAGCGTCCGAATATGGTAACAGCAACACGCAACTTACCTTTATCCGGCTTAACATCTTCAACAACACCAGTAAAATTCAGGAACGGACCATCAACAACACGAACCGTCTCACCAACATCAAACTCGATTTTTGGACGTGGCTTCTCAGCGCCTTCTTCCATCCTGCGAGCAATCTTATTAACTTCCTCATCAGGAATAGGAAAAGGGGTATTCCCACCGACGAAACCGGTTACCTTGGCAGTTTCCTTAACAATGTGCCATGTTTCGTCAGTTAGCTCCATCTTGATCAGGATATAACCGGGAAAAAATTTGCGGGAAGAGGTTTTCTTCTCGCCTTTCTTCAGCTCAACAACGGTTTCAGATGGGATCAGGATTTCACCAAAAAGATCTTCCATCTTCTCATTCTTGACTCGTTCAGCAAGATTGAGGCGAACCTTGTTTTCATACCCTGAATATGTATGTACGCCATACCATTTCTGGCTCATAATTAATTTCCTGTTATCCCAATACCAAACGCATCAGCTTGGACAGGACCACATCACACAAACCGAGGTAAATAGAGACCATGAAAACGATCAGGATTACGACTCCGGTTGTTGCAACGGTTTCCTTGCGAGTCGGCCAGGTAACCTTGCTCAGCTCAAGTTTTACTGACTCGAAAAATGTCTTCACATTCGTCACAATACTCTCCCGAAAATGCGCCTGACATACAACCGCTTGACGAATCAAGACTCAAGGTTAAGAAATAAATGGCAGGCCAGGAGGGATTCGAACCCCCAACATCCGGTTTTGGAGACCGGCGCTCTACCAATTAGAGCTACTGGCCTGCAACTGTGTAGCTACCCTCTATTTTGTTTCTTTGTGGGGGGTATGCTTACGACAAAAACGACAATATTTGCTGAATTCCAACTTCTGAGGAGTAATCTTTTTATTCTTTGTTGTGGTGTAGTTTCTTTGCTTACACTCGGTGCAAGCAAGGGTAATGATGTCTCTCATCGCTCTTCCTTTTCAGACGCGAGCAGGGCGCTGGCGACCTTTACGGCAGACAGCGCCCGCTGGCACATCCTGTATCTTTACTCGATAATTGCGCTGACGACGCCGGCGCCTACGGTACGACCACCTTCACGGATGGCGAAGCGAAGGCCTTCGTCCATGGCGATAGGGGTGATCAGGTTTACGGTCATAGCTACGTTGTCACCAGGCATTACCATTTCAGTGCCTGCTGGCAACTCTGCAACACCGGTTACGTCTGTGGTGCGGAAGTAGAACTGAGGACGGTAGCCGTTAAAGAATGGGGTGTGACGACCACCTTCTTCTTTGGTAAGGATGTAGGCTTCGGCCTTGAACTTGGTGTGCGGGGTGATGCTGCCGGGCTTGGCAAGTACTTGGCCACGCTCGATGTCTTCACGCTTTACACCACGAAGCAGGGCGCCGATGTTGTCGCCAGCCTGACCCTGGTCAAGCAGCTTGCGGAACATTTCTACACCGGTTACGGTGGTTTTAGCGGTTGCCTTGATGCCGACGATTTCGATTTCTTCGCCAACTTTCACAATGCCGCGTTCTACACGACCGGTGGCTACAGTACCACGACCGGAGATGGAGAAGACGTCTTCTACCGGCATCAGGAAAGGACGGTCAATGGCACGCTCAGGATCAGGGATGTAGCTGTCTACGGCATCCATCAGGGCGTTAACAGAGTCTTCACCCAGTTCGTCTTTGTCGCCGTTAAGGGCTTTCAGTGCAGAACCTTTGATGATTGGAATATCGTCACCGGGGAAGTCGTAGCTGGAAAGCAGTTCACGAATTTCCAGTTCTACCAGTTCAAGCAGTTCAGCGTCGTCTACCATGTCTGCCTTGTTCAGGAAGACTACGATGTAAGGTACGCCAACCTGACGGGCAAGCAGGATGTGCTCACGGGTCTGGGGCATTGGGCCGTCTGCTGCTGATACAACCAGAATTGCGCCGTCCATCTGGGCTGCACCGGTGATCATGTTCTTGACGTAGTCAGCGTGACCCGGGCAGTCGACGTGGGCGTAGTGACGCTTGTCGGTTTCGTATTCTACGTGGGCGGTTGCGATGGTGATACCACGCTCACGCTCTTCAGGGGCGTTGTCAATCTGGTCAAACGCCTTGTATTCGGCCTGACCTTTACCGGCAAGCACTTTCGTGATTGCTGCGGTCAAGGTGGTCTTGCCATGGTCAACGTGACCAATTGTTCCGATGTTTACGTGCGTTTTATTACGCTCAAATTTAGCCTTGGCCATCGACTGGTTCCTCCTGT
>CAZNWF010000076.1:0-13769 GCA_964576485.1 uncultured Geobacter sp.
AGAGCGGCAGCTCAAACTTGGCGGAAACCATGGCGTTACGCAGGAAGGCCAGGGCCACCCCTTTATCATTCTGGGATGCCTCAGGATCAGCCAGGATCTTGGCGACCTGCTCGTTGTGGCTGGGGCGCAGCAGGAAGGACAGATCCTTCATGGCCTGGTTTGCCAGCACAGTCAGTGCTTCGGGGTCAACCTTGACTACCGGCTTGCCGTCAAACTCTGCTACGGAGACATATTTCTCCGAACCCTCAATCTTGTAGTAGTTGGTCTCATCCTTGCCAAGCGGGAACGGCTCCTGATACACGAACGGTTTGGTTGACATGCGTAAAACTCCTTTCGATAGAAGGTTCGGAACGATGTCCGATAGTGTATACAAAATCTTCGGCATAGTATGCAAAACAGGCCTGTTTGTCGAGTGCTAAGTTGTCAGTATCAAAGTTGACTCATTTAGTCCTGTATGGTAGCCTGAAAGTATCAGTAGAAGGGAGATGGTCCCTATGTTCAAACAGATGCGTGATGATATCAACTCGGTCTTTGACCGCGATCCGGCAGCCCGTAGTACGCTTGAGGTGCTGGTGTGCTATCCTGGTTTGCATGCGGTCTGGCTACACCGGATTGCCCACTGGTTCTGGAAACGGGAACTGTTTTTTCTGGGGCGCTTTGTCTCCCAGTTTTCCCGTTTTGTGACCGGGATTGAGATCCACCCCGGTGCAAAGATCGGCAAACGTTTTTTCATTGACCACGGCATGGGGGTGGTGATTGGTGAGACCGCCGAGATTGGTGATGATGTCACTATCTATCATGGGGTTACGCTGGGCGGCGTAACCTGGGATAAGGTTAAGCGTCACCCGACCCTGGAAGACAGGGTGGTGATCGGCTCTGGCGCCAAGGTGCTGGGGCCATTTACGGTAGGGCGAGGGGCAAAGATCGGCTCCAATTCGGTGGTGGTAAGAGAGGTTCCCCCCAACGCTACGGTGGTGGGGATTCCCGGCAAAATCGTCCTGGCGGCTGAAGCGGCAAAGGAAGGACGACCTGATCTTGAACATGGCAAGATGCCTGATCCATCGGCCACCGCCATCGCCTGCCTGTTTGATCAGTTAAAGGGGCTGGAACAAAAGTATGATAGTCTGCAGAAAGAACATGAAGCGCTGAGAAAACAGCTGGTTGACGCAAACTCTAAATCGTGAGATAACCCCTGCCATGATCAAACGACAGACCACCATCAACCGTATTTTCAAGCTCTCCGGCATTGGCCTGCATTCCGGCCACCCGGTCAATCTGGAATTCCTGCCCCGCCGCGAGCAGGGGATTGTCTTTGTCCTGAACGGCGTGCAGATACCGGCCCGCTTTGATCAGGTGGCCGATACCCGCCTCTCCACCCTGATTGCCAAGGATGGCGCTGCAGTTTCCACCATTGAACACCTGATGGCAGCCTTCTACTACGCCGGGGTCACCAACTGTCTGGTCTATATTGATGGACCGGAAGTGCCGATTCTGGACGGTTCTGCCTGGGAGTTCTATCAGGGGATGTGGAAGGCCGGGGTGTATGAGTTTCCTGAAGAACGCGTCTATCTGAAGGTGCTTGAAAATGTAGAGGCCAAGCAAGGCGATGCCTGGGTACGGATTAAACCGCTGAATACCCTGGATATCACCATGACGATTGAGTTCCGCCAACCGGTGGGGTTGCAGCGCCGTCGAGTGTCTGATGTGGAAAACGCCTTTTCAATCCTTAACTCCCGCACCTTTACCATGCAGGAGGAGATTGAGGCGATCAAGAAAATGGGTCTGGCTAAAGGGGGCTCACTGGATAACGCGGTGGTGGTGGGGGAGGATGATATCCTGAATCCGCAGGGGCTTCGTTACCGTAAGGAATTGGTTAATCACAAAATTCTGGATCTGATCGGTGACCTCTATACCAGCGGCTACCGAATTTTAGGTAAGGTTGAAGCCCATAAGACCGGCCATCATTTGAATAATCTGCTGCTGAAACAACTTTTCTCTGATCCTGCCAACTATCAGATTTACTGAGTTGGTACTTCACCAGCTTTGGGGCGTTCTTTTTGATTCCCCAGAATAACCTCACCACTATCCGTAAAGAGTCGCACCGGCAGTTCAAAGACCCGCCTGAAGATATCCAGGGTGCCTTTTGCCATGGTCTTGACCGGAATTGCCGTAACTTCAGGGTTTTCCCAGCTCCCCTTTGCTTCAAAATAGGTGGTGATCAGGCTGCCGTCGCCACCGCTTAAGATCCAGCCAACCACCGGAATTCGGCTGACGATCCGGTCAACGGTTTGCAGTGGCTGCACACCGATCAGCATATCCAGAGTCTCTTTTACAATATCGATGCTACCGACGCTAGTGACATGCATAACGTTGCTGTCGATAAAGAAATCCTGGGTGGTCAGGATGCCGTTTTTTACGCCGATCGTGGCGGTTACCTGATTAAACGGCATGCCATCACGGGCCATATCCGGCAGGCTGAAACTGAGTAACTGTGAGACGTTCAGAATTGAGATCACCTTGGAAAGTGAGTTGAAGCGTTTCAAGGTGCCACGCTCTACCTTTAAAGTAATGGCCCCACTTGCAGTTTTCTTAATTTCATCAAGCTGATCACCGGTGGCACTTAATCGGCCTTTTGCTGATGTGAGTCCCCTTACTTCCTGTCCAATGCCCAGCAGTTGTAATAGCTCGCCAGCCTTGACCTGTTCCAGCAGGAAGGTGAGATCCCATTTGGGAGGGTGATTCTCAACCCGTGCCAACTGTCCGTTCAGCGAGAGTCGTCCGCCCATAATTGTGCTATGCAGCCCCTGCAGCTTGAGAATGCCATCTTCATTTTTCAGAGAGGCAGAGAGATTGCTGAAACTGGTTGTCCGGTAGTTGCCTGCTGCTGCAGTCAAGTGCGCTTGCAGTTTAAACGGTGTTGCCGGTTTCTGTTGTGTATCGGCCTGAGCGGTACGGGCCGGTGCCAGAAACGGGATGATTTCCTCAAGATCAAGGTGGCTGGAGGCGACCCTCAGGTTGATGTCCGGTATTCCGGTGGTGCGGACCGTGCCGGATGCGCTGAGAATTGTTTTGGGCAGCCTGCCTGAGACGTTACGGATGGTAAGCAGTCCGTCCCGTAAGCCCAGTTGGGTGCTGAATTGCCTTATTTTAGGGGTTTTTTCTGCAAGCGTCAGACCGAAGTCACTCGGATTGAGGTCTGGCGATGTGATAAACAGTTCTGCCTCAGGATTTTTCAGACTGGCTATCCTTCCTTTGATGGAAAGAGGAGTGCTGCCGTAGCGGATGGCCATGTGAGAAGTTTCAAGTGAGTTGCCCTTGAAGCTGATCTGCGTAGTAATATCGGTGACCGGGGCATATTGGGGGTGTGGTTTCAGCGAAAAGCCCCCCAGTTTGACGGTGCCGGAAAACAGCATGGAGCTGATGCTGCGTGGGTCTCCGGCGCCGCCCAGATGTGCCTGAACAGTTCCTTTCAGCTGGTATTGCTGCCAGTCAGTCAGGATCGGCAGATGCTGATCCAGTTGGAATTGGTTGGTTTCAATGGCAAAGGAAAGATTCGGGACCGTGCCGCTGTAGCGTAACAAACCATTGCCGGACAACTTAAGCGGTGCCAGCAGATAGGAAAACGAGGTGAATCTGGTGGCGTCTTTGCCCAGTATAGCACTGAAGGTAAGGGAGTTTGCCATGCCAGCCGGCTTTTTGACCAGCGCCGGGTAATGGTATGCGGCATTTGACAACAGCCATTCACCAGACAGACGGTAGGCCGTACTTGGGCCGTCTCCTTGCAACTTCATGGTGGTGTTGGTCCCTTCAAAATGTAAAAGCTCGGCACCGGCATGTGCTGCCAGCCAGGCGACTTCTGCAGGTTTGGGAGAGACCGTCATGGTGAAGGGGTAGCATGAGGGGACTCCCTCAGTTGCATATTCCGTGATACTGCCATCAAGGGTAAAGGGTGAGCCGCCAAAACTGCCACTCATGCCGATCAGGTTGAAATTACGCCCCTTCATTTCAAGGGTGCCCTTTATCTGCTTAAAGGTTGGTGTCTTTTCGCCATACTGAATAGAAGCCTGCTCTGCAGTGCCACTGATAGAGAGTGTATTGGCATTATTGCCAACACCAAATCGGGCCAGTTGAGAGATCCGTCCGTTCAGGGTTCCAGTGGTCAGTTTAAAGATGCCACCTCTGATCTTGTGCTCAATGAAATCGGCTGCATCATCGGCAATAATACCGAACGGGATGTAGCTTTTGACACGGGTATAGTCAAACGTTTCAGAGGTTGCCTTGGCTGTAATCAACGGATCGTTTCCGTTTAGGTCGCTGAGGCGGACTGAGCCCCTGATGTCAAATCCATCCAGACTGAGCTGGACCGTTGCTATATCAAGCAGGGTAGGTGTCCATTTAAGGTCAACGGCAAGCTGCAGTTGTTTCGGGGCAACGCTGCCATGAAACACTTTGGGCCAGTTCACAACAGGGTTACGGGCCTTCAGCTGCCCTTTGGCCTGCAGGTTCTGCCAGCGTCCCTTTAACGTAAGATCCAGACTAAGTGTGCCACCAGGCATGGGAAACGGTACATACTGCCCGACGTAAGGCCATAAACGTCCGTACTCAAACTGGGTTAGCTCGATTTTAGCATTAACATCGGACTGATGGAGCAGTTCTCCCGTCTTGGGCAGTTTGACAGAGCCGGAGGTCTGGATCGTACCGGGGCTACTGCCTTCAAGGGTTGCTGCCAGCTTGAAGCTGCATTTTCTGCCCCGGATCAGTTTGTCCAGACTCAGGTTGATGCCGGAGAGGGTCACGTTGGTACAGGTTTCTTCTGTTGCCTGATCATGCCAGAACAGGGTGCCGTTACGCACCCGCACGCCACGGGCCTGTAGGCCGTAGGTGTCAGCTGACGGTTTGAGCAGATCATCAATATTCAGGCTGCCCTGTTCGTCGCGGCTGAGGGTCAGCCGGGCACCGTCAATGATAATTTCGCGCAGTTCAATTTTTTTTCGGAGCAACGGCAGCAGAGCCAGGCGGAAGGCGATCCGATTGGCTGAGAGAAATTCGTGCGTGCTGTTCCGCTCCTGAACAGAGAGGTCCTTGAAGGCGAATTCTGGACCGAACATCCAGGAAAACTGACTGTCACCCAGGCGGACCTGGCGGTTTAGCTGTTTTTGTAACAGGGTAATCAGCTGGGTTTGGTAGTTGTTCAGATCAAGCAGACGGGGCAGCAGCAGCGACAGGCCCAATGAAAAAGTACCCGCGAGCACCAGCAACAGGATCAGCAGTTTGATGAATTTTGGCCGTGGCATGATCTGCATAGAGGTGCGTACCGCTTACGTTTCGTCTGTTCCAGATTGCTGGAGAGAGCTGTCTGACTGAGGCACAATGATCCGCACCTGCAGGACAGCGGTGCGGGTTACCTGCTCGCAGATCAGCCTGAAGCCGTTCCATTCCAGACGTTCTCCCTGGACTGGCAGATGTCCCAGCTCGTTCAGAACCAGACCGGCTACGGTTTCATAGAGTGGCGCCTCTTCCAGTTTAATGCCCAGCGGTTCCTGCAGGTCAAAGATCGAAGCAAGCCCATCTGCCAGCCAACTGCCGTCAGGCTGTTGGATTAGTTTGGCAGGCTCACCGGCATCGTGCTCATCCTCAATTTCCCCCACCAGCTCTTCCAGCAGGTCTTCAGTAGTGACCAGACCGGAGATGCCGCCATACTCATCAACCACCAGCGCCATATGGTTGCGGGTGCGTTGCATCTCTTTTAAAAGTTCGTTTACCTTTTTGCCCTCCGGAACAAAGACCGGAGGTCTGATAATCTGTTCCAAATGCAGATCTTCACCACGTACCAATGCCTCCATGATATCTTTGTCGTGCAGTACGCCAACGATTTCTTCAATGTCGTTGTGGTAAACCGGATAACGGGAATACTGGGATTCCAAAATAATTTTGACCAGCTCTTCACGGCTCATTTGCAGTTCAAGGGCCACCATCCGGGTGCGCGGAATCATTACTTCACGAACGTAGGTATGGGTAAATTCAAAGACATTGCGAATATACTCGTGCTCTGTCTCGCTGAAGACGCCGGTTTCATGGCCTTCAGAAACCATGTGTTGTACTTCTTCACGGGTGATGAATGCGTCCTGTTCACCTTTCAGTCCGATCAGGCACTGCACTGCCTTGCTTGATGACGTCAGTATCAGGACGATTGGAGCGGTTAACCTGGCAATGATTTGCATCGGTTTTGCCAGGCTCAGGGCGACTTTGTCGGCGTACTGCAAGCCGATCGCCTTTGGCACCAGTTCTCCGATAATCAAGGAAACGTAGGACACAATGATGACGACGGTTAATGCAGCTAAAGGCTCTGCGGTTTTTTGCAGGAGTGGCCAGGGCAGGTTCAGCAGGGTGGGGCGCAGGTGTTCAATGGCTACAATCCCGCCAACAGTTGACGCGGCTGATCCGGCTACGGTGACACCGATCTGGATAACTGCCAGCAGGGGGTGGGGGTCTTTCTGAAACTGCTCGATGATCTCTGCCCGTTGGTCACCATCTGCGACCAGTTGGGCAATTCTGCCTTTGCGGATTGAGATGATGGCAAACTCTGCCATGGAGAAAAAACCGTTCAGGCCAATCAGTAAGAGGATGACAATCAGTTCAAGGGTTACAGTATCCATAGCGCAGCTATTCTCCTCTGGAATAGCGTGAATGTCAATCGACTGGGAAGCTGTTTGTCAGCTTGTAACAAAAAAAGCCCGCTGGTGGCGGGCTTTTTTTGTGCGTAGCTAAGCTGTGTTAAGCGACAGCAGAAACCTTTACCTTCAGGGTAGCGGCAACTTCCGGGTGGATCTTGACCGGTACGCTGTATTCGCCCAGCTGCTTGATCGGCTCAGCCAGCACGATTTTCTTGCGGTCAACGTCAAAACCGTTGTCTTTCAGGAAGGCAGCAATTTCCATGTTGGTAACGGAACCGAAGAGCTTGCCTTCTTCGCCAGCCTGATGGGTTAGTTCAATGGAGAGAGCCTCAAGTTTGGCCACCAGATTCTTGGCAGCTTCGAGGGTCTTGTTTTTCTTATAGGCCAGTTGGCGCTTGGCATGCTCAAGTGCCTTGGCATTCTTTACCGTTGCCTCAATAGCTAAACCCTTTGGCAGCAGGTAGTTACGAGCATAACCGGGGGCAACTTTGACGATGTCGCCGATCTGGCCCAGATGCTCAATGTTCTCTTGCAGAATCAGTTTCATGTTTCTTTCTCCTTTCGAGCCTGTTTTACAGGTTTTCTTCCAGCGTGGTGCGCGGGGTGCGGAAGTCACCCCAATAATCAAAAATACCAAGTACGGCTACCACAACAATCAGGTACGGCTGAGTCAACAGGATAACGCCAAGCAGCACTTTCAAGGTACTTGCAAAACTTGACCGCTCACTGATGGTGAGCAGTACTGCCAGACCCTGCATAAAGTACAGTACTCCCAGTACGCTCAGGATGTTCAGGCCCGGTGTGGTAAACAACGGCGACGGTGCCAGCATGGCAAAACCGGCCACAATCAACAGCCAGACCAGTGGCCCAGGAGTCTTGAACTCCTTGAAGGGAGAGCAGTTGACTGCCATGGCATGCCTGGTAGCTATACGTATAAACAGCAGCAGGGTGACTGCGCTGATCAGTCCCAGGTGGATGGTTGTCAGCGCAGGATAGGTCCGGGACATGATCTGTCCTACGGACTGCATCCCCTGCTTGAGAACTTCAAGATCCTGGGCAGGCAGCCCTGCATGTTGTTCGTAGAGTTTGGTTGCCTGGTTGATGCTGTCGTTAATTTCTTTTTGTATAAAGAGCTGAAGATGGATGCCACTACTGGTAACATACGCTGCAGCAATGAGCGCTGTCAGGGTCAGGCCGGCAGCTGTTGTCCAGATAATGACCCGTGATGGCCTGAAACCTTTTAGCGCCAATTCCGGGACCAGCAGGCCGATTAAGCCGCACTGGACCACATACCATGCACCGATCGGTGGCGAAAACAGTACCGCCAGCAGCAGGGTGGCCAGTAGTGCACTAAAACCGGCAACAGCACTACCACCCTTGATGCGGGCAAGCCCCAGCGGAACCGGGGCCAGAAAAGCCGAAACAAAACCTATGACCGGTACCGCAAGGCTGGCGCTGAAGAGCAGCCCTGAGCCCAGCGTGCCGATCAAGACGGCGGCCAGTTTCTGGCCGCCGTTTGATTGCAATTCAGTCTTTTCCACAAATTTCCGGACTACGGAAGTGCGTGACCGGCTGCCAGTGGCAGCAGGGCCAGGTTGCGGGCCCGCTTGATCGCCTCGGTAATCTCGCGCTGATGCTTGGAGCAGTTGCCGGAGATTCGACGGGGTACGATCTTGCCACGCTCAGTGATGAAGTAGCGCAGGGTGCGTGGATCTTTGTAGTCGATGGTTGTGTCTTTTTCTGCGCAGAAACGGCATACCTTGCGGCGCTGAAAAGGACGCTTCTTGCGCGGGCCACCGGGGCCACTGGGACGACCGCCGGGACCACTGGGGCGACCGCCGGGGCGTGGGGTGTATGTGCTAGGTGTCGATGTTGTTGCTTCGCTCATTGGTGTTTGTCCTCCGGAACGTTATTCAGCCGCAGCTTCAGCAGCTTCAGGGGCTTCAGCAGCTTCGGCAACCGGCTTGCGCTCAGCTACCTTCTTCTCGGGCTCGTCAGTAATGTTGACGCTTAAGTAGCGCAGCACTTTTTCGTCAAGCCGAAGACGACGCTCCAGTTCAGCCACCAGTTGTGCTCCGCCGTCAAAACGCAGGTAATAGTAACGCCCGCGGGGGAACTTCCGGATTGCATAGGCCAGTTTGCGTGTTCCCCAGTCGTCCAGCCGGTGGAAGTCACCCTTAAAGGATGCAACCACGTCCTGAACCTTTTCTGTGACTGACTTGACGTCGTCCTCTGAAAGGTCTGGCTGGAGGATGAAGATGGTTTCGTACTTCCTCATGTGTAATCCTCCTCATGGATTAGGTAGCCCCGGTCTGGCCGGAGCAAGGAGTAGCGAACAAAGCTGTTCGCCTCAAAGGAGTAAGCCTTTACTATAGTTACGCTCCAAAGGCAAGTAGAAATATATTTTGTGTATATGAACGAAAAACTTGACAAGAAAAAGATGAGGTGCTTTTAATATGTGCATATGCAAATAATGCTGTGAAGGAGTACCTTATGAAACTTTGTTTCCCGGTAGTACAGGATCAGGGCCTGGATAGTGAAGTATATGGGCATTTTGGTTCTGCCCCCCGCTTTATCGTTGTTGATGCTGCAACCGGCCAGACCAGTCTGGTGGACAACAGCGACAAGGTGCATGAACATGGTGCCTGTAACCCCGCCAAGGCGGTTGCAGGGCTGGATATTGACGGTATTGTGGTTGGCGGCATCGGGAGAGGCGCGTTGATCTCTCTTAACCGTGCCGGTTTCAGGGTTTTTCAGGCGCAGGGGGCTTCAATCCGCGATAATCTTGCTGCACTTGCCGGAGCCGGTCTGCAGGAGTTTGCACCGGGCAGTGTCTGTGGTGGACATAGCCATACTGGTCAGGGGAACGACAATGCAGGAGGGTGCTGCCATTGAGCGACGGCTATAACCAATATACCGAGACGGTTCTGGACCATGCCCGGAATCCCCGTAATGTTGGAGGTATGGATGATGCCAACGTCGTGGTGCAGGTGGGGGACCCGGAGTGCGGTGATACACTGCTGCTGTTTATGCGGATTGATGATGGCTGTGTCGCCAAGGTCAGTTTTTTGATTAAAGGCTGCGGTGCTGCCATTGCTACTGCCTCAATGGGCAGCGAACTGGTTAAGGGCAAAAGCCTGAATGAGGCGTTGCTGGTGACTGATGCCACCGTAACCGCCGCACTGGGAGGGTTGCCAGAAGACAAAGAGCATTGCTCAAATCTGATCGCTTCGGCAGTGCATGCGGCCATTGCCCAGTATACCAGCACCATTACCGGAGAGGCGCCTCCAATCGATTTTGAAGTGAATATGACGGGAAGAGATCCGAAACCGACTGAAGGAGAACACCTATGAGTGATTGGGCGCAGTTGTATCGCGGTGAGTCAGCTAAACCGGTCTGGCAGTTTGTTGCAGATCTTAAAGAAGCTGGTTTACGTTCAGGCTTTTTGATCCATAATGAAGATCATATGGAGATGGCGCATACCTTTGGCTCTCATGGAATGCAGGTTGCCGAAGGATTTGACCTGCATATGATCCAGATCTGTAAGCCGGAGAAGGCTGCCGGAAGTTTGCAGAAAAATCCGGAACGGGCTGCCCTGATGCCTAAATTTGTGACTGTTTTCAGTGCAGAAGGGCGGACTCAAGTGCGGTTTCTGCGTTTCAATATGCAAATGATTGAAGCGCTGGTACATGATACTGAGTTTGCAACGTCAGTTGGCAGCACCTATGATGCAATAGAACAAGCTATTAACGAGTCACTATAAAAACGGCAAGACCGGTTGAAGGAGCGCACCATGTCGTCACTAGAAAATCATGAACATCCGGGTAACCGGTTATGTAACTTTCATATCACATTTTTTGCCATAGTACTGGGATTGGCCGGCTTTACCCTGTCAGTTCAGAAGGCTGGCGGAGTGATGCATGCATTGCATCCGGTTAGTACGGCACTACTGTATCTTACTGTCGCACTGTTTGCCTTGGTAGGGGTTATCTACCTCTATAAGGGTGCAACCTGTCCGGGTTCAATCAAGAAAGAGCTGAACCACCCGGTAAAAATAAACTTTTTCCCTCTGGTGGCCAAGATCCTGTTGGTGTTAAGCGTGGTCCTGCTTGAGCGGAATATGACGGTATCATTTTATAGCTGGGCGGTTGGCACTGCCCTGCAGTTCATCGCTTCCATCTATGTTATTTCAGAATGGATTCAGCATGAGCGGTTCAAGATTGAGCATATGACGCCAGGCTGGTTTATCCCGATTGTTGGTTCCATTATTGTGCCGATTGCCGGCGTCAAGCATGGCTATACTGAACTATCCTGGTTTTTCTTCAGTGTTGGTCTGGTCTTTTGGATGGTCCTGCTGGTGATTGTACTGTACCGGATGTTTTTTCATGCGCCGATTGCAGAACGCCTGATGCCAACACTCTTTATCCTGTTCGCACCACCAGCCATCGGTTTTATCGCCTATGTCCGCTTAACGGGTGGCGGGCTGGATTCATTCGGTAGAATTCTGTACTACTTTTCGCTGTTTATGTTCTTTCTGGTGCTCTATCAGCTACCACGTTTGCTAAAAATCAATTTCTATCTTTCCTGGTGGGCCTATTCCTTTCCCATGGCAGCCAAGGCTCTGGCGTCATTTCTGATGCTCAGTCTTGTCCATGATCCGTTTATCGGGTTTATGGCCTGGTTTGAACTTGCGTTTCTCACCATAATAATTGCGGTGCTTGGTGTGAAAACCTGCCTTGCCATGAGTCGTGGCGAGATTTGCATTGAAGATTAAAGAAAACATGTACCTGTATGCCCAGACCACGTAAACCCTATACCTGTAGCTGCCCAGACCGCCTTGCCCTCAAGGCGGTCTTTAAACCTGCAGGAACCCCGCTGGGGCAGCTTGAATGTATTACCCTGTTCCATGATGAGCTGGAGACGCTGCATCTCTGCGACGGCCAGGGCATGACCCAGGCTGAGGCCGGAGGTTGCATGGGGGTTTCCCGAGGTACGGTGCAGCGTCTGCTTTCCGAGGCCCGTCGTAAGGTGGCGGTGGCATTGGTGAAACAGGCGGCGCTGGCTGTCTCCGGTCGTGATAAGCCTGTCCCAGAACCTGCCCCGTAGTAGCTGCCCCTTGCGTTTGCCCCCATTCCCGGTATACTGTCCCACCTGTAGGTAAAACTCACACCCAAGGGGGATTTGTGATGCCTCTCGTACGTGCCCTCAAGTTAAGCTGCATGACCGTCATGTTTCTGCTGTTGGTGCTGCTTGCCGGTTGCGCCACCTCAGACCTGCAACTGAAGCCCAGTTATCAGCCGGTTACTGAGGCCAAAGGTCCTGGTGGTTCATTGGTGCTTGCTTCGTCACTGGAAGGAACCGTGCCTGGCGTGGGTGAACGGATTCAGTGGATTCTGGGTGAGGTCAAGGATACTGATGGCAAGGTGAAGGGAAATGTCACCAGCCCCACCGCCCCAACGGCACTGCTTCGCGATGCGCTCCAGCAGGAGCTGCTGCGGGCAGGTTATACGGTACAGGTGGGTAAGGCGGTGCCTAAAGATGCTGAGTACGGCTTGGTGCTGGCAGCAGGTACGCTACAGCTTGACGAGACCCGCTCTTTGGTCAAGGTTGAAGCTGATTGCCGGGTCAGTTTCTCGGTTGAAATCTGGGTCAAGGGGGCCAAAACAAACACCCTGAGCTTTGAGTCCCGCTTCTCTGACTTTGCCGTCAGGGATCGTGAAAAACTGCATCAGGATGTCCTGCAAAAAGCCTTTGCATCGGCCTTCAAGAGGGCCTTGCCTGCAATCGTGGAACAACTGAAAAAATAATCCGATTAGTGGAGAAGATACTGATATGGCCATAGCAAACAAGATTGCCGGATATATTTCCCGTTCATCCTGGATCCGTAAGATGTTTGAAGAAGGGGAGCGACTGCGTCAGGAGTTCGGGGCAGAGCATGTCTACGATTTTACCCTTGGCAACCCTGATGTTGAACCACCTGAGGCATTTCATACGGCTTTGCGGCAGCTGGCACACAATCCGTTGCCTGGCATGCATCGCTATATGAATAATGCCGGTTATCCTGAAACCCGTGCTGCGGTTGCAGGCAAGCTGGCTGCAGACTCCGGTCTGGCAGTGACCGCAGAGCATGTCATTATGACCTGTGGTGCCGGTGGCGCCTTGAACGTGGTGTTGAAGACCATACTGAATCCCGGTGAAGAGGTCATCATCCTGGCCCCCTACTTTGTTGAGTATAAGTTCTATATCGACAACCATGGCGGGGTGCCGGTTGAGGTCTGGACCAACCGCGAAACCTTCCGGCTTGATCTGGCCGCCATTGAGGCTGCTATCACCACCAAGACCCGCGCTCTTATCATCAACTCTCCCAACAACCCTACCGGGGTGATCTATACGGCTGAAGAACTTGCAGCATTGGGCGAGCTGGTGAAACGGGCACAGGGACGCACCGGGCATCAGGTGTATGTGATTTCTGATGAACCGTATGCCCGTATTTCCTATGACGGTGCCAAGGTTCCCAATATCTTTCCGCTGATCGAATCCAGCGTGATGGTGACCTCCCACAGTAAGGACCTGGCACTGCCGGGTGAGCGGATCGGCTATCTGGCGGTCAACCCTCGCATGGCAACGGCCATGCAGTTTATTGAAGGCGCGGTTTTCTGCAACCGTACGTTGGGATTTGTGAATGCGCCGGCCCTGATGCAACGTCTGGTGGCTGGACTACAGGAAGCATCGGTGGATAGTGGGGCCTATCAGGCCAAGCGTGACCTGCTCTACTCAAACCTGACCGGTTTGGGTTTCAGCATGGTCAAGCCAGATGGCGCCTTTTACCTGTTTCCCCAATCACCCCTTGCCGATGATGTGGAGTTCGTCAAACTGGCTCAGAAACATCATATCCTGCTGGTGCCTGGGTCAGGTTTTGGTGCGCCCGGCTATTTCAGAATCGCCTATTGTGTTGACACTGGAATGATTGAACGCAGTCTGCCTGCCTGGGAGCAGCTTGCTGTAGAGGTCGGGCTGAAAAAGTAGCGTTTGGATACATAAGCCTAAAAACGGCAGTTAAACTGCCAAAAATGTTGTAACCTTCTGAATGCAGGT
>CAZNWF010000077.1:0-13755 GCA_964576485.1 uncultured Geobacter sp.
TGACTGACCGTCTGGATTATCTGGCTCCAATGAGCAACAACCTTGGCTATATGCTGGCAGTTGAGAAACTGTTAGGCATCGATGTCCCAGAGCGGGCTCAGACAATCCGGATTATCATGACTGAGTTGACCCGTCTGCAGTCACACTTGGTATGGCTTGCCTGTCACGCACTAGATATTGGTGCCATGACTGTCTTTATCTATGCCTTCCGTGAGCGCGAAACTGTCATGGAGCTTTATGAGCTGATTTCCGGTGCCCGGATGACTTCCAACTTCTTCCGTGCAGGTGGTTTGTCACAGGATGTGCCTGCGGAATTTGAGAAGAAGGTACGTGACTTTATTGCTGAAATGCCCGGCTTCATTGATACCTATGAAGGCTTGCTGACAGGTAACCCGATCTGGCGCAAGCGTACCATTGGCAACGGCATCATCTCTGCTGAAGATGCAACCGATATCGGCATCACGGGACCTGCCCTACGCGGTTCAGGTGTTAACTTTGACCTGCGCCGTGACATTCCTTACGCAGGTTATGAAAACTATACCTTTGAAGTTCCGGTTGGGACTGAATGCGATACCTTTGATCGTTACAAGGTGCGTCTGATTGAAATGCGTGAGTCCTGCAAAATTGTTACCCAGGCTCTGGAGCGTCTCAAGCCCGGTCCGGTGCTGGCTGATGCTCCGCAGGTTTGCTATCCCGCTAAAGATTCGGTCTATAACAGTATTGAGGGTTTGATCCACCACTTCAAGATTGCCAGTGAGGGCTACCCGGTTCCTGAAGGTGAAGTGTATATGGGAGTTGAGGCACCGAAGGGTGAACTCGGGTTCTATCTGGTAAGTGATGGCAGTAGCAAGCCTTATCGCATGAGAGTTCGTCCGCCTTCATTTGTCAACCTGCAGGCCATTGAGAGAATGGCAAAAGGTGCCATGCTGGCAGACCTTGTTGCAATTATCGGTACATTGGACATCGTGTTGGGTGAGATTGACCGCTAAACTGAGACCGAAAAGGGAGGCCGCAGATGAGTGAAGCGGTTGCAACTACAGAAACTACCGAAGTGGAAGAGCCAGTTATTGATCTGGCGCTTGCAGAAGAGGTAATTCAAAAATACAAGGATATCCCGGGCAACCTGATGCCGGTTCTGCAGGGAATTCAAGATGCTTATGGCTATGTGCCACGGGTCACCGTTGATTATGTGGCAGAACGTCTGAATGTTTACCCCAGCCAGATTTATGGTGTGTTGACCTTCTATGCTCAATTCCACCTCAAACCACGCGGCAAGTTTATCATCCGGGTCTGTATGGGTACGGCCTGCCACGTTCTGGGGGCTGAACGGATCAAGGAATCGTTCCACGACCGAATCGGAATTGGGCATGCTGAAACAACTCCGGACCGTCGCTTTACCTTTGAGCTGGTAGCATGTCTGGGTGCTTGTGGTATGGCGCCACTTACCATGGTCAATGATGAGACCTACGGCAAGATGACAGTTCAAAAAGTGGATGAGATCATCAAGGAATATTCTTCGCTCCCGATCTAGTTCGGGACGTTCGTCAGGGGATAGAACACATGGCTGAAGCTATCAAGATATTGATCTGCCAGGGAACGGGCGGTATCTCCGCCGGCGCTAAGAAGGTAGAAGCCGAGTTTAATCGGATAATTGCCGAAAAAGGGCTTTCTGCAACTGTTGGTAAGCGTTGTGATGTAGTTAAAACCGGGTGTCGTGGTCTTTGTGCTAACGACGTTCTGGTTGACATTGTTGACGATAAGGGCTGTACAACCTATGACTTTGTGCTGCCTGAAGAAGTCGCCAAGCTGGTTGATGAACACATTGTAGCCGGTGAGCCGCTTGAGAAGCGCAAGGCAAAGCCTTACTATAATAAGTTTGTTGATGCGCAACAGCGGGTTGTTATGTCCGGTTGCGGTCAGATAGATGCAGAGTCAATTGACGCGTATCTTGCAACTGACGGTTTTGAGGCAATTAAAAAATGTATTACTAAAATGAAGCCTGCTGAGGTTACGGAAGAAGTCAAGAAATCCGGACTCCGTGGCCGTGGGGGCGGCGGTTTCCCTACCGGTTTGAAATGGTCCTTCTGTGCAGCTTCACCAGGTCATCATAAATATATCATCTGTAACGCTGACGAAGGTGACCCAGGTGCTTTTATGGACCGGTCAATCCTTGAAGGTGACCCGTACTGCCTGATTGAAGGCATGATGATTGCCGGTTACGCCATCGGTGCACAGTTTGGTTATGTCTATGTCCGGGCTGAGTATCCTCTGGCAATTCAACGTCTGCAAAAGGCGATTGATACCTGCTATGAAAAAGGCTACCTGGGCAATGACTGCATGGGGCTCGGTTTTGAGTATAACATGCGGATTAAAATGGGTGCTGGTGCCTTCGTTTGCGGTGAAGAAACTGCTTTGATGGCATCCATTGAGGGTGAGCGTGGTATGCCACGCCCTCGTCCGCCTTTCCCCGCTGTCAAGGGTCTGTGGCAGAACCCTTCAAACATCAACAACGTTGAGACCTTTGCAAACGTTCGTCACATCATTAATAACGGTGCAGAGTGGTATGCTGCTATCGGAACAGAAACCACCAAGGGTACCAAGATCTTTGCAGTAACCGGCAAAGTTAAACACACCGGCTTGGTTGAAGTACCAGCTGGTATGAAGGTTCGTGACGTTATTTACGAAGTTTGCGGCGGCATTCTTAACAACCGCAAATTTAAGGCCGTACAGGCCGGTGGTCCATCAGGCGGCTGTATTTCTGCAGAACTGCTTGATACACCAGTTGACTATGACTCCCTGATCAAGGCCGGTGCCATGATGGGTTCCGGTGGTCTGGTTGTTATGGATGAAACAACCTGTATGGTTGATATCTCAAAATTCTTCCTGACCTTCACCCGGATGGAGTCATGCGGCAAGTGTGTGCCCTGCCGGATTGGTTTGAAAGCCATGCTTGATATCCTGATCAGAATTACTGAGGGTAACGGTCGTGATGGTGATATTGAGACCCTGATTGACCTAGGTACTACCATTAAGCAAGCCTCACTCTGCGGACTTGGTCAGACAGCGCCAAACCCGGTACTCTCAACTATTCGCTACTTCCGCGATGAGTATGAAGCCCATATCAACGATAAGCGTTGTCCCTCAAACTCCTGTAAAGACTTGTTGCTTTGGCAGGTGGTTGAAGACAAGTGCGTTAAGTGCGGCGCCTGTAAAAAGGCCTGTCCGGTTGATGCGATTGTCTGGGAAAAGGGTGAGATTGCATTCCTGGATAAAGAGAAGTGCACTAAGTGTAAGTCCTGTTATGACGCCTGCCGTTTCATGGCAATTGAGTAGACAGTTCCTAGAGACAACTTACGTAAGACGAGGTTGAGATGGTCACTCTGACGATAGATGACAAGCAGGTATCAGTAGAAAAGGATGCAACGATTTATGACGCTGCCAAGGCTGCTGGCGTCAACATTCCGATCCTTTGCCATGACAAGAAATTAAAGCCTTTTGGCGCCTGCCGTATGTGTCTGGTGGAAGTGGAGCAGATGAAAGGTCGTTTGATTCCTGCCTGCACCACACCGGTTACTGAAGGTATGATCGTCCGTAGCAGTACGCCACCGGTTGAGAAAGCACGTAAACTGGTTTTGGAACTGTTGATGCTTAACCACCCGCTTGACTGCCCGGTGTGTGATAAAGGCGGTGATTGCGAACTTCAGAACCTTGCCTATGATCATAAAGTCAATTCCAACCGCTTGGCTGATGAAAAGTTTCACCATGAGATCGACTACAATAACCCACTAATTGAGCGCGATCAAAACCGCTGTGTACTCTGCGGAAAATGTGTCCGTATCTGTGATGAGATCGTAGCCCGCGGTGCCCTTACCTTTATCAGTCGGGGTATTGAAACCAAGATCGGCACAGAGTTTGATGGCCCGCTCAGCTGTGAATTCTGTGGTTCCTGTATTTCGGTCTGCCCGGTTGGTGCATTGCTTGCCCGTCCTTTCAAGTTTAAATCCCGTTTCTGGGCAATGACCAAGAAAAAGTCAGTCTGCGGCTACTGCGGTACTGGCTGCAACGTGACCCTTGGTGTCAAGGACAATAAGGTTCTGACCACAGTTTACGATGAAAACCAAGGCTTCCATAATGGTCAGCTGTGTGTGCGTGGTCGTTTTGGTTATCAGTTCATCAGCTCTGATAAGCGTCTGAAAACACCTCTGATTCGCAAGGACGGCCAATTGGTGGAAGCCGGTTGGGATGAGGCGCTGTCGCTTGTGGCAGGGCGTTTGAAGGCTGCCGGTTCCGCTGCTGCGGTAATCGCAACTCCACGCATGACCAATGAAGAGCTTGTTCTGTTGAAGCAGCTGATGACCCAACAGGTCGGTTCGCAGAATATTGACCATTCCGCTGGCTATGGCCATGCTGCTGTCTCAGAAGGGCTTGGTAAAAGCCTTGGAGTAGCCGCATCTTCTGCAACTATCCTTGATATTCAAAAAAGTGACTTGATTCTCGCCATTAAGACTGACGTCTATGAAACACACCCGGTAGTTGGTTTTGAAATCAACATGGCGGTAAAGAACAAAGGTATCAAGCTACAGATCATCTCTGATAAGCGTGGTAAACTGTCCCGTCTGCCTGGTGCTAACCTGCTGCTTAACAAACCTGGCAGTGATGTTGCCTTGTTGAACGCTGTTGCAAAGGTGCTGATTGATGAGAACCTGACTGTTACGCCAGCAAGCGCTGAACTGGCTGCTGCACTGAATGATTTTACTCCTGAGAAAGTTGCTGAGCTGACCGGCGTTACAGCTGATGCCATTCGTGAACTGGCCCGTGCGTATGCAGCGGCAGAGAAGGCTGTAATTCTCTTTACTGCCGGTCTTGCTTATCCTGGTGCTGATGCACAACTGGCCCACGCGGCCGCTAACCTGGCAATTCTTGGCGGTAAGCTGGGTAAAGAAGGGTCCGGTATTCTTGCGCTGCAGGAGAAAAATAACAGTCAGGGTGCACTTGATGTCGGGTTTGTCCCGGGACAAGGTGGTCTGGATGCACAGCAGATTCTTGCTGGCTGTTCAACTGGCAGTATCAAAACCCTCTTGATTGCTGGTGAGAATCCGGTTGTTTCCTATCCGGCTCAGGCCTTGGTTAAGAAGGCTCTCGAAGCAGTTGATTTTCTGGTTGTTGCTGACCTGTTCCTGACGGAAACAGCTCAGATGGCTGATGTAGTGTTGCCGGTCTGCTCCTATGCAGAGAAAGAGGGCACTTTTACGGCAACTGATCGCAGAGTACAAAAAATCACACCTGCCATTCCAGCTGTAGGCCAGAGTAGACCAGAGTTTGAGGTCTATGGTGATTTGATTCGCCTGCTTGGCGGAGTACCTGCCGCCACTCAAGCCGAGGCTTTTGCTCAGATTGCTGCCTACGCAGGTATTTCATACGCTGAACTTGGAGAAGGTGGTGCTTTTGCCGCAGTCAAGCTGCAGCCAGTTCAGGTTGTACCCAAGGTCGTAACCGTTGCTGTTGAGGCAGGCAAATTTGCCCTGTTAACCGGCGCTGCCCTCTATCACTGTGGAACCATGTCACTCTATGGTGAGGGTACGGTCTCCGTATGTGGTGAAGCGTATGTTGAATTATCCCGCAGCGATGCAGCAAAGATGAATATTTTAGAAGGTGCTGAAGTGAAGTTGACCTCCTCAACCGGTACGGTTTCTCTAAAGGTCCGTATTTCTCCAAGGATGTCAGAGGGTGTTCTGTTTGCCCCTTATCACTTTGCTGATGCATCAATTACTACTGTCTGGTCTGGTGCTGCTGTAACTGGCGTAACCATTTCCAAGTAACGATTTGTCTGAGTCTTAACGCTACCAGAGAAGGAAGAGGGACCGATGGGAATCGAGATTCTAGGACTGCCGCTGTACTACTACATCGCCATGGTGGCCAAGGTGTTGATCGCGTTTGTATTCGTGCTTCTTACCGTGGCCTATGCGACCTATGCCGAGCGTAAGATAATCGGCTGGATGCAGGTGCGGATCGGACCGAACCGGACAGGCCCAATGGGCTTACTGCAACCGATTGCTGATGGTTTGAAGCTCTTTTTTAAGGAAGAGATCATACCTGCAGAGGCAAACAAGTTTGCATTCCTGCTTGCGCCACTGGTTGCTCTGATTCCAGCATTCATTACGTTCGCTGTCATCCCTTTTGGCGACACGATCAAGATCTTCGGCTATGATGTGCCGTTGCAGATTGTTGGCTACTATGATGCCGGTGTAGGTAAAGTGGTGGATATGAATGTCGGCGTACTATATGTGCTTGCCATGTCTTCATTGGGCGTATACGGCATCGTTCTGGCCGGTTGGGCATCAAACAGCAAATATTCGTTGATCGGTGGTCTGCGTTCATCAGCTCAGATGATCTCTTACGAACTTGCTGCAGGTCTGGCTATTATCCCGGTCTTTATGCTGGTTGAATCGCTTTCACTGCAGGAGATTATCAAGGCTCAGGCGGGTATGAAATGGTTTATCTGGAACAGCCCGATGACTTTTGTCGCAGGTATGATCTTCTACGTTGCGACTCTGGCTGAAGTCAACCGGACACCATTTGACCTTCCTGAAGCAGAGACAGAGCTTGTGTCCGGTTTCTGTACTGAATACTCTTCAATGAAGTACGCCATGTTTTTCATGGCTGAGTATGCCAACATGGTTACCGTAAGTGCCGTTATGGTGACCCTGTTCCTTGGTGGCTGGGATGGCCCCTTTGTCAGTGCAATCCCCTGGCTCTCTCCGCTCTATTTTATAGCCAAGGTCTATTTCCTGATGTTCCTGGCAATGTGGATCAGGGCTACCCTGCCACGCTACCGTTATGATCAGTTGATGCACCTGGGCTGGAAGGTAATGTTGCCAACAACGCTGGCTCTGATTGTGGTTACTGCTGTTGCTGGTCACTTTGGCTTCTATACCTTTAGTGGTTTGTTCGGAAACTAGAATACGCTGTTACCTTCTGAGCTAACAAAGAACTAATAGTACTAAATAAAGGACGACGTTATGCCGAATCCGTTTACGCCAATAATGCAAGGAATGAAAATCACGCTGGGACACGTTTTCAAAAAGCCTGTTACCCTCATGTATCCCGATGAGCGTCCCAAGGTAGCTGAACGTTTCCGTGGCCTGCATGCCCTTAAAGTTTCACACAATAAGGCCAAATGTGTAGCCTGTTATCTTTGTCCGACAGTTTGCCCAGCAAAATGCATCACAGTTGAAGCCGGTGAAGATGCGAATCATGATAAATTTGCTGCAAAATATGAAATCGATATGCTGCGCTGTATCTTCTGTGGTTACTGTGTAGAGGCCTGCCCGGTCGATGCACTGAAGATGACTGGTGAGTTTGAACTGGCCAACTATCGCCGAGAAGATTTTGTTTTTACCAAGGAACGACTTTTAGAAAAGAAATAAAGGAGCGCTGTACATGGACATCTCATCTGTCTTCTTTGCCCTCGTCACTGTAGTGGCCATAGTATCGGCCCTGATGGTCGTGACCTGCAAGAACCCGATCAACAGTGCGCTCTCTCTGGTGCTGACGTTCTTCTGCCTGGCTACCTACTATGCCATGTTGAACGCTCCCTTTATGGCCGCTGTTCAGATCATCGTTTACGCCGGTGCCATCATGGTTTTGATTGTGTTTACCATCATGTTGCTGAACATCCGGGTCGATGCGAACAAAAAAGGCTCACACCAGCTCGCCCTTGGTAGCGTAATGGGTATTGTTATGCTGCTGCTGACAGGTCTCTTCCTGACTCGCGGTAAAATTTCACAGCCGGTTGGTGGGATCACCTCAGACATGATCAATAAGCTCGGTCACACTGAATTAATTGGCAAGATTATGTTCACCGACTTCCTGCTTCCATTTGAAGTCACATCAATTCTGTTGCTGGTTGCTATTGTCGGCGCAGTCATCCTGGCCAAGAGAAAACTTTCCTAGAGGTGTCGTAACCATGGATAATCTGAATAACTATCTTATTGTCAGCGCCGTTTTGTTTTCCATCGGCACCATCGGGGTTTTAACCCGTAAAAATGCCATTGTAATGTTCATGTGCATTGAATTGATGCTGAATGCCGTAAACCTTACGTTTGTCGCCTTTTCACGCCACCTTGGCAACCTTGACGGACAGATCTTCGTGTTCTTCATCATGACCGTTGCTGCTGCCGAGGCTGCTGTCGGCCTTGCGATGTTTATTGCCTTCTTCAACAACCGCGAGTCGATTGATATTGATGATGCTAACCTGATGAAGTGGTAGACGGCTTGCAGCATTAAGCAATAGTCCTAATTAGAACCTGTAATGACGAGATAAAGGAGTAGCTCAATGTTCGACAATGTGTGGCTGATACCACTGTTTCCCCTGATCGGTTTTTTGATTAACGGTCTGCTCGGGAAAAAGATCAAGAACGAAACGATCATAGGTAGCATCGGTACTCTTGCCGTGTTCGCTTCCTTCATCGTTTCTGTGTTGACCTTCATCAAGCTGATTGGTCTTCCGTCGGCAGAACGGTCTGTAAACATCAAGATCTTCACCTGGATGACAGCAGGTACGTTTAATGCTGACATTGCTTTTCTGATCGATCCACTGTCCTGCTTGATGCTGCTGGTAGTGACGGGTATCGGTACCCTGATACATATTTATTCTATTGGCTACATGCATGGTGAGGAAGGTTTCTACCGCTTCTTCGCGTATCTCAACCTGTTTGTGTTCTCCATGCTGCTGTTGGTAACGGGTAATAACCTGTTGCTGATGTTTGTCGGCTGGGAAGGCGTTGGTCTCTGCTCATATCTGTTGATCGGCTATTACTTCCACAAGAAGTCAGCTGGTGATGCTGGTAAGAAGGCGTTTGTTATGAACCGGGTTGGTGACTTCGGCTTTCTGCTGGGTACCTTCACGCTGTTCTGGTGGCTTGGTCAAAATCACGGCATCTGGACCATTCAGTTTACTGAACTGGCTAAGAATGCCAACCTGTTTCCCACTGGTGGTGTGGTAACCGTTATTACGCTCTGCTTCTTCCTGGGCGCCACTGGTAAATCCGCACAAATTCCACTTTACACCTGGCTGCCGGACGCAATGGAAGGACCTACACCGGTTTCCGCACTGATCCACGCTGCTACCATGGTTACTGCCGGTGTTTACATGATCGCACGGATGAGTTACCTGTTTATCCGTTCCCCTGAGACCATGATGACTGTTGCGGTGATCGGCGCCTGTACCGCTTTCTTTGCTGCCACCATCGGTACTGCTCAGAATGACATCAAGCGTGTTCTTGCGTATTCGACCGTATCTCAGCTTGGTTACATGTTCTTGGCTATGGGTGTTGGTGCCTTTACTGCCGGCGTGTTCCACCTGATGACCCATGCTTTCTTTAAAGCGTGTCTGTTCCTTGGTTCCGGTGCTGTTATTCACTCCATGCATGGCGCACTTCACCATGTACATTCTCATGACGATGCGCAAGATATGCGTAACATGGGTGGTCTCAGCAAGTATATGCCAATGACCTATGGTACCTTTCTGGTCGCTACCATTGCCATTGCTGGTATCCCTGGTTTCTCTGGCTTCTTCTCAAAAGATGAGATCCTGTGGCAGGCATTTGCAAACCCGCTGCACGGAAGCCTGAACATGCTTCTCTGGGGGCTTGGTGCCTGTGCTGCCCTGATGACTGCTTTCTACATGTTCCGCCTCGTGTTCATGACCTTCCACGGTACGTGCCGTATCAAGGCTGGCGCTGAGAAGCACCTGCATGAGTCTCCTATGGTAATTGTTTTCCCGCTGCTGGTGCTTGCTTTCCTCGCTCTAGTAGGTGGTTATGTCGGTATTCCCAAGTTGTTGGGTGATGTTTTAGGTGGTATTCCAAACTATCTTGAGCATTATCTTGAGCCGGTTTTCGCCAATGCCAACGCTTATATGCAAGCCCACACCCATCATGGTCATCACAGCCATGCATTAGAGTGGGGCTTGATGGGGACTTCTGTTGTTATTGCAGTGGTTGGTATTTGCACCGCATATGTGCTGTACATTGCCAGCCCTGAAATTCCAAAGAAGTTTACCGCTGCTTTCCCAGCTCTGCATCGCGCTGTGTATAACAAGTGGTACATTGATGAACTGTACGATTTCATGATTGTTAACCCTTGTAAGTCTCTTGGACGTTTCCTCTGGAAAGGCTTTGATGTCCTGGTTGTTGACGGTCTCGTTAATGGTGTCGCCCACGTGGTTATGGCATTTGGTGGTGTTATCCGCTACATGCAAACCGGTCAGATCTACAATTATGCCTGGTCTATGACCTTCGGCGTAGTTGTAATCATCGGCTACTACCTGTTCAAGTAATTAACCTTCTGTAATTTGTACTAAAGGAGCAGATTCGATGAGTAACATTCTGAGCGTGATGACCTTCCTGCCCATCGTGGGGGTACTTCTGCTGCTCTTCATCCCCAAAGGGAGCAATGGAGCGCTGCGCAGTGTCGCCTTAGTGACCACATTGGTCACATTTTTAGCCAGTTTACCCATTCTGACCGGCTATCAAACAAATGCAGAGTATCAGTTTGTAGAGAATGTACCCTGGATTGCTGCTGGTCCCTTTGCCATGCGTTACAATATCGGCGTGGACGGTATCAGTCTCTGGCTGATCATTCTCACCACTTTTATTATGCCGATTGCTGTGCTCTCTACCTGGACTGCTGTTGAAGACAAGGTCAAGGAGTATATGATTTGCCTGCTGATCCTTGAAACAGCGCTGCTGGGGGCTTTTATTGCACTGGATCTGTTCCTGTTCTATATCTTCTGGGAACTGATGCTGATTCCGATGTACTTCATGATCGGGATCTGGGGTGGTAAAAACCGTCTGTACGCAACCGTGAAGTTCTTTATTTATACCCTGGTTGGTTCTTTGCTGATGTTGATAGCTCTGATCTATCTGTACTTCCTGGGTACCAAGACCGGCATCACTGACTTCAGTCTGGTTCACTTCTTTGACCTGAAGGTTGATCCTGCTACGCAAACCTGGTTATTTGCAGCCTTTGCTCTGGCTTTTGCCATCAAGGTTCCCATGTTTCCGGTTCACACATGGTTGCCAGACGCACATACCGAAGCACCTACGGCAGGTTCTGTAATCCTGGCAGCTATCATGCTGAAGATGGGTACCTACGGTTTTATCCGCTTTGCCATGCCGCTCTTCCCCGAAGCAACCCATCAGTTCACGCCACTGATTGCGACGCTTGCTGTTATCGGCATTATTTACGCTGCTTTGGTCGCCATGGTACAAGAAGATGTTAAAAAACTGGTTGCCTATTCATCAGTTGCCCACCTTGGATTTGTTATGCTGGGACTGTTTGCTCTGAATGAGCAGGGTGTAACCGGTGCGCTGCTGCAAAACCTGAACCACGGTATTTCAACAGGTGCACTGTTCCTTATTGTTGGCTTCATTTACGAGCGTCGTCATACCCGTCTGATCACAGATTTTGGTGGTCTCTCCAAACAGATGCCAATTTTTGCGACCATTTTCATGATTGTCACCTTGTCATCAGTTGCACTGCCAGGCACAAACGGATTTGTAGGTGAGTTTCTGATTCTGGTTGGTGGTTTTGAAAGCAGTCTGCGTTGGTGGACGATTGCAGCTACCAGTGGTGTTATCTTTGCAGCTGTTTATATGCTCTGGATGTTCCAGCGTGTCATGTTTGGTGAGCTGGATAACCCTAAAAATCAGGCCTTGCTGGATCTGAATGCTCGTGAAATTGCAATCATGGTTCCGCTGCTGGTAATGATCTTTGTACTTGGTGTGTACCCCAACCCCTTTATTGAAAAAATGACCCCTTCAATCAAGAAGGTAATTGCCCATACCCGTATTGAGCCTGTAACTACCGCCAAGGTAGCAGTACCTGCGGTTGTCCCGGCTGCTGAAGTTGCACCTGCTGATCACGCTGCACCGGTGCAGTCTGTAACTGAACCCGCCGCTGAAAAGCCGGCTGCCCACTAGTTGAACGAGTTAATGCCCTGGAGGATTGTTAAATGGATATCAATGTAGCTCAACTCTTTCAGACGATTAACCTGAATGTCATCATGCCTGAGGTGATTCTCTCGGTGCTTGGTATGGCTCTTCTGCTGGTTAACGTCTTCGTTCCCTCCAAGTCAAAAGGCTACCTCGCCTGGCTGAGCTTGATCGGTATTATCGGTGCTGGCTTTGTTGCGGTAACTGGCTGGGGTACGACTGTTTCTAGCTTCAATGATTCAGTTGTGCAGGATAATTTTTCAATATTTTTCAAGATTATCTTCTTGTTGGCTGCAGGGCTTGCTGTCCTGATCAGTGATCAGTATATGTCACGTGAAGAGTGTAATCACGGGGAGCTGTATCCAATCATACTGTTTACTACCGTTGGTATGATGCTGATGGCTGCCGCAACAGATCTGATGACTATTTTCCTTGGTCTGGAGCTGATGTCGATCTCGCTCTATGTGCTGGCTGGTTTCAATCGCGACAGTATCAAATCCAATGAAGCAGGTTTGAAGTATTTTCTGCTTGGAGCCTTCTCAACCGGCTTCCTGCTCTACGGTATGGCACTTATATATGGCGTAACCGGTACTACTCGAATCGCCAAGATTGCTGCACTTGTTGTTCAGGTAGGCGGAGCTGGTAATACCATGTTGCTGATTGGCATGTTCTTAATGCTTACCGGGTTCCTGTTCAAGATTGCTGCTGCACCGTTCCATATGTGGACACCTGACGTTTACGAAGGCGCTCCTACACCAATGACAGCCTTCATGTCTGCTGGTCCAAAAGCAGCCGGTTTTGCAACCATGCTGCGCCTGTTGCTGGTTGTTTTCCCTGCAATGAAGGCTGAGTGGTCTGATCTGCTCTGGATACTTGCTGTTCTGACCATGACGGTTGGTAACTTTACCGCACTGCGTCAGGACAACATCAAGCGGATGCTGGCTTATTCATCAATAGCACATGCTGGTTACTGTCTTGTCGGTTTTGCGTCCGGGACTGCTACCGGTACTTCTGGCATCCTGTTCTATATGCTCTCCTACACTTTTATGAATATCGGTGCCTTTGCTGTCATTGTGCTGATTGGTAAAAAAGGTGAGCCTAACGGGACGGTAATGGATTACGCCGGTCTTGGTCATAAGCGTCCTTTGTTGGCACTTGCAATGGCTGTCTTTATGTTCTCGTTGGCTGGTATGCCTCCTACTGCTGGATTCATCGGTAAATTTTATCTTTTCTCCGGTGCTGTTGAAGCAGGCTATCTTTGGCTGGCCATCATCGGTGTACTTAACAGTGCTGCCTCTGTATACTACTATCTCCGTGTAATTGTGTTTATGTACTTTAAGCCAGGCGAAGAAGAGTTTGATTGGTTCAAGGTTACAGCACCAGTAGCGCTTGCGCTGGTTGTTTCAGCAGCTGGTTCTTTAATTCCAGGTATTATCCCGTCATTCCTGCTTCAGTTTGCCCAGCAGGCGGTTAAGCTAATTTAGTAGTCCAGGTTATAGGATAGTTACAAGAAAGGCACCACTGTTACCAGTGGTGCCTTTCTTGTAACTATGGCGGAAGCACACAGGAATCGAACCTGCCAAAGGAGTTTCTCACCCCTCTCAACGGTTTTGAAGACCGCGCGAGCCACCAGCGCCCGATGTGCTTCCAAAAAAATGAGGGTAAATACAATAAAGGGCTAGATAAAAAATCTAGCCCTTTCATTATGGCGCGCTTGGAGAGATTCGAACTCCCGACACCCAGATTCGTAGTCTGGTAC
>CAZNWF010000078.1:0-13682 GCA_964576485.1 uncultured Geobacter sp.
ACATGCCGTCAAAGGCTGCCTGGAAGCGGGGGAAGGCAAAACGGCCATCAGGGGATGCCGCCAGGATCACCTCGGATGAGGAAGCTGCCTCCAGCATGGCCCGGTCACTGCTTTTGGTACGGGTGACGCCGCATTTTTTCTTGAGCGCCATCTGTTCGATGGTTGACGGCGCCTGCACCGGTACGGCAATGGTGCCGCGCTGATCGGTCTTGAGCTGCAGGGCAACCACCAGGGTCAGCAGCTGAATCCCGTCATAGATGGTGCCGGTTTCGTCCAGCAGGGTAATCGACTCAACCGCAGGCTCAAGCCAGAAACCGGCCTGTGCCCCCAGCGAACTGACAATAGCTGAAAGCTGCCGGAGCCCTTCCTGTTTCGGCTTGGGGACGCAGCCGCCGCGACCATCGTCGACATAGGCATTCAAAGCAATTACGTTGCAGCCCAGCTCATTCAGCAGCATCGGCAGCACCTGGCTGGCCGGCGAATAGTTGAAATCCACCACCACGGTCCAGGCAGCCTTGCGACAGACCTCCACATTCAGGGCACGCAGGTAGCCTTCACGATAAAAATCAATCGCCTGGGGGATATCAATCAGGGCACCCGGTTCTGTGTGGTGGGCGCGGCGGAAGTTCTCTTTAAAAAAGATCCGCTCCAGGTTCTTGGCCATGTTACTGGAAAAATCCAGACCATCGCCATCCAGGAAGATGATCTCCATTGAGGCGGGATCTTCACTGGACTGGCGGAAGTGGAAACCGCCCACCTCGCCAAAGGTCTTCAGCTTATAGCGGATCAACGGCAGCGAGGTCATGGTCATATCCCGTACATTGACCCCGGCAGACAGCAGACCACCCACAAAGCAGCGCTTCAGCATGCGGGAAGAACGGTTGGCATCCCTGCCCCCCAGCACATAGCTTCCTTTGGGCAGGGTAGTGCCGTAGGCGCAGCCCAGCTTGGCCACAAATTCAGGGGTCAGTTCCACATTGGAAAGCCCTTTGATGATCGCCCCCTCAAAGAGTGATTTCTTCCACTTTTCACCCCAGATCAGGTTGGCGGTAACGGTGGCACCGGCCTCAATCAGCTTGCGGGGCCAGATCTTGACATCGGCCTTGATCTTGACATCATCACCGATGGAGGTGTCATCAGCCACGATCACCCCTTCATCCAGCACCGCATTCTGCCCCACCCGTACATTGGCACAGATCACGCTGTCGCTGATCTTGGCCCCTTTCTTGACATAAGCATTATCCCAGAGTACACAACGGTTCAGCTTGACCCCTGCTTCAATGGTACAGTTGCGACCGATCACCGAATCCTTGATCTGCACCTCGCCACGAATCTGGGAGTTGTCGCCGATCACCACCGTACCGGACAGGCCGCCAGGCTCCTCAAGGGTTACATCGGCCCCGACCCGCAGGTCCTTGCCCACAAAATCCTGCTTTTCCTCGTCAATCTTCAGGTTGACCTTACCTTTGAAGATATCGTGGTAGGCCTCACGGTAGGAATCGGTGTTGCCGATATCCCGCCAGTAGCCCTTGGCAGAGAAACCAAACAGCGGGTCACTGTTCTGCAGCATCAAGGGGAACAGGTCCTGGGAAAAATCGAAGTTCTCCCCCTTGGGGATGTAGTTGAAGATCTCCGGTTCCAGCACGTAGATACCGGTGTTGATCGTATCGGAGATCACCTCGCCCCAGCCCGGTTTCTCCAGAAACTGGGTGATCCGCTTTTCCTTGTCCGTAATCACCACACCAAACTGCAGCGGGTCTTTGACCGAAGTCAGGGTAATCGTCGCCATGGCCTTGTTGTCGGCATGGAAGTCCAGCACCTTCTTCAGGTTAAAGTCGGTCAGCAGATCGCCGGAGATGACCAGAAAACGCTCATCCAGGTACTTCTCTGCCGCTTTGACCGCCCCGGCAGTGCCCATATCCTCAATCGGGGTGACATAGGTGATCTTGACCCCGAAGTCGGAACCATCCCGAAAGAACTTTTTAATCACCTCAGGCTGATGGTAGAGCAGCATCACCAGATCGGTGATGTCATGTTTTTTGAGCAGTTCAACGATATGCAGCATGATCGGCCGGTTAAAGAGCGGAATCATCGGTTTTGGCATACTGCTGGTGAGGGGTTGAATGCGGGTGCCGAAGCCGCCGGCCATGATGACTGCTTTCATATCGCCTTCCTCCTGATTACATTAAAATTTTACGGATTATAGCTTCATGGTAATTTAACCATCGCTTCAAGCGGCCGACGACGGTGGTTGATGAATTCATTAAACTGCTGTTGAAATGCCGCCATCTGTTGGGCTGTCAGCGGATGCTCCCGCATTCCGCTCCCGGTTAGCTGCCCCGATGGCACAATCGGCGTTCATCTCCTCTACTGTGGCATCTGTCAACAGATTGGGAATCGGCTTAGCGGCCATGGCAACAACTATCCTATTAAGTGGCTAATCTGCTGTCTCAACTCAGGGAGATCATTCTGAACCGAGAGCCAAACCGAAACAATATCTACACCAAAATAATGATGGATCAACTTATCTCTGAAACCAGCCAGATCTTTCCAGGGTAGTTCAGGTGTTTTATCACGAAGAGCCGGAGAAAGATTTTTGGTCGCCTCGCCAATAACTTCAAACTGGCGAATCACCGCATCCTGAACAAGACGGCTTGATCCAAAAGCCTCTTGATCAAGGTTCGCGGTATACTCTTCAATTTGCTGGATCGAATCAGCAATATGCTGCAAAAACACGAGATCATCTTTTAACATGAGTAGACCACTTTCATCTCTGCAGTAATTCTATCGTGCAAATAGGGGCTAATGGCCTGTTCTGTCAGTAAATCGATCTTGACTCCAAGACGCTCTGACAACTCCCGTTCAATACGAATTTGTGTCAGCAGGCTTGTTGGCTGGGAAAAACTGACCAGCAGATCAAGATCGCTATCCGGGCGTGCCTCGCCCCGTGCGTAGGAACCAAAGACCCCAAGTCTGTTTACCCCGTACTGCCTGCAAAACGGCACAAGCAGATCTGTCATTTGTTCAAGATTCATGTTTTCACCGCATCCCGATCGGAACCTTTCTGCAGATCCAGTTACGTCAGAGAGTTTTGATCGTATAAGTAGTACCTTAACAGCTTCAAGAGACGGCGTCTTACATCCCGGCTGCGCGGCGCTGGGCCTTCTTGGCCAGTACCCGCTTGATCTCTTCCTTCAGCTCGGTCAGGTCACCGGACTTGACCACATAGCTGTCAGCCAGCCAGGCGGAAAAATCATCCTTGTAGCAGGAAAAGGCAGAGCAGAGGATCACCGGCATATCATGGCGTTCCTTAACGATCTTTTGCAGCAGCTCAATACCGCTTTCGTTCTTCAGCTTGATATCCAGTACTGCCAGATCAAAGCTCTGCTGTCCCAGTTTTTCAACTGCCTCGGCAATATTTCCCGCAGTCTCAACCGTATAGCCTTCATCGGCCAGTTCTTCGCTGTACAGCAGCCGGATATTGGCTTCATCGTCAACTACCAGCAATCTGCTCATGGGGTTGTTCCTCCTTGCGGGTGGGAAGTTTAATGGTGTAGGTGACTCCTCCTTCTGGCGGTGCCACCACCATCAGGGGGATGTTCTGCTTGTCCAGCATACTGCGACTTAGGGCCATATTCAGCCCTGACCCCATCTCACAGGTTTCGGTAAAGGGAGTCAACAATGCCTCAAGTTCGTCTTCTGACAGCGTCCGGTTACGATCAATAATCCGCACATCCACATGGTTGCCATCTGTGCGGGTGTTAATATCAATGAAGCCGTTCTGCAGGCCATCAATGGTGCTGAGCAGAATGTTGCGGATACAGTAGGTGGTCTGTTTAAAATCAATATAGACCGCAGGCAATTGATCACCAGCATGGAAACGGCAGGTGTAATCCTGGGCAACGGCACGTTCCTGCACATCGCGCAATGCAGATTCCACCAGTTGATTGGGGTCCCAGAAATCGCAGGTAGGAAACAGGGCATCGGAATAGGTCAGGATTTCTCCCAGCACCTCTTCCAGTTGGCGGGCTTCGGTTACGATGGATTCGATAAAGGTGCGTTTGGGGTCATTATCCGGAGTATTTTTAAGGATACTACGGGCGAAACCGCCGATTACCATCAGGGGGTTGCGGATGGAGTGGGCAATACTGGAGGTAATCCGCCCCACCAATGCCATCTTCTCCATCCGAACCAGCTGCTCCTGCTGTTCCTGCAGCCGCAGGTTGGCCTGCCGCAGCTTGTCCACCTCTTCCTGGACCCGCTCATACAGAGAGGCCCGTTCAATGGCAAAGGCTACCGGAAAGGTAAAGGTCTCAATTGACCGCATATCCTGTTCCGTAATGGTTCGATGGGTGATGAAGTTATCGGCAATAATTGCCCCTACGCGGCGGTTACGGGCGATAAGCGGCAGCACCAGAAAGGTGTCCACCCCCAGTAGACGGGCAAAATCGGTATCCAGATCCTGACGATGGAAGGCGTCAGTGACCAGGATCGGCTTTCGCTCCTCCAGGGCACGGGCAATGATATGCTGTTCATCATCCAAAGGAATGATAAGCCGTTCAAGGATGTCGTGAAACTTGTTCCGCTCTGCGGTCAGCTTGTCCTTTAAAAACAGCTGGGACAGCCCCTGCAGGTCCTGATCGCCTGATTCAATTTCCTGCCAGGTTCTACCTGCTTCTTCTGCAGAGCGGGGACCAATGGCAAGGTGCCCTTTCAGGATATGGCGCTCTTTATCTGCCAGCAGCAGAAAAGCCCGGTTCATGCCAAAACCTTTACCGGCGGTGATTGCGGTCAGGGCTACGGACAGGACTTCATCCAGATCAACCGAGCTTTGCAGTACAGAGCCCAATTCATGTAGAAAACGGACTTCAAGTGTTTTGGTGTCAAGGAAGTTGGCCAGGGACTGGATCTGGGCTTTCTGACGACGGTAATCCGCATGCAGGATGGAAAAAACAGGGGCCAGCGGATGACCGCTGTCACGGAAGCGGACCATATCCCGCTTGAATTTCTCGCATTCACAGCATTTTTCAAGGATACGACGGCTACGGGACGAGAGGAGATCTTCATCCCCTTCACCAATATTGGGGCAGTCCCCCATGACAATGCTGTCCCGATCCCAACAGCACTCCCATTCTGTTATCGCGGTCATCTCCATTTAAGCTTGCTCCGGCACCAAGCATACCACGGGAACGGCACGGGTCAAGCTACGGGGACGCCGTATTTACGCCCCCGTAGCATTATTTTATTTTCCAGGTTGTCCCCTGTGGCGTATCCAACAGCTGGATATCCCGCGACAGAAGAAAATCCCTGATCTCGTCGCTGCGCTTGAAATCTTTATTCTTCCGGGCAGTAGCCCGTTCAACAATCAGCCTTTCAATCTCTTCCGGGCTGATTTCCAGATGCTGTGCCTTTTCTGCCTCACGGGCTGCCAGCCAGTCAGCCGGCTTGATCAAAAACAGTCCCAGCACGTTACCGATCTCTGCAACGCCGCCCTTTAACAGCTCAAGGTCAGCGCGTGAAGCACTGCTGCTGCCGCCGCCTTCCGCCAACAGACGGTTCAAGGTACGGATCAGATCAAAGAGTGTCCCCAAAGCCTGGGCAGTGTTGAAATCATCATCCATCGCCTCTTTAAAGCGTGGCAGCAGACCGGCAACCTTTTCGCTAAACTCTGCAGCTGAAGGCAGCGCTGCTGCTTCAACGGCAGGTTTTTCCAGTGCAAGATCCAGCGCGGCCAGCGCCTCATAGATCCGGGTCAGCCCGGCCTGAGCTTCCCGCAGATTCTGATCCGAGTAATCCAGCGGGGAGCGATAGTGGGCCTGCAGGATAAAGAAGCGCAGGGTTTCGGCATCAAACAGCCCCAGCACTTCGCGGATGGTGAAGAAGTTGCCCAACGACTTGCTCATCTTCTCACTGTTGATGTTCACAAACCCGTTGTGCAGCCAGTATTTGACAAACTGGCAGCCATTGGCCCCTTCAGACTGGGCGATTTCATTTTCATGGTGGGGAAAGACCAGGTCCTTGCCGCCGCCATGGATATCAAAGGAGGGGCCAAGAAACCGCATACTCATGGCGGAACACTCAATGTGCCAACCGGGGCGGCCAGCCCCCCACGGGGACTGCCAGAACGGCTCCCCCGGTTTTGATCCCTTCCAGAGGGCAAAATCCATCGGGTTCCGTTTGCGTTCATCCACATCAACCCGTGCTCCAGCCAGCATATCGTCAAGATTACGGCCGGAAAGTTTCAGGTAGGTGGGAAAGGTTTCCACGGCAAAATAGACATCACCGTCAACGGCATAGGCATGCCCGTTGTCAACCAGGCGCTGAATAATGTTGATAATATCTTCAATATGGTCCGTCGCCTTGGGTTCAACCGTGGGACGCAGCATCCCCAGATGATCCATATCCTCATCAAAGGTGGTGATATAGCGGTCTGCAATGGTGCGGTAATCGGTCCCTTCCTGATTGGCCCGGTTAATAATTTTATCGTCTATGTCAGTGTAATTACGGACATAGGTGACATCATAGCCGCTAAAGCGCAGGTAGCGATAGATCATGTCAAACACAATACCGGCCCGGGCATGACCGATATGACAAAAATCATAGACCGTAACTCCGCAGACATACATACCGACCTTGCCCGCAACGCGGGGGACAAACGGTTCCTTTTCGCCAGCAAGGGTATTGTAGAGACGTAACGCCATAAAACACTCCAGAGATGCTGATTTTCGGCTACTTTGTCATGATTTAAGACCGAAGGCAAGAGGTGAGCTCTTGCAGGTCGGCGCTGCAGAGTGCTACAGTAACGCTATAGAAGGGGGATGGTATGGAAAAAATGCAGTACGAAGATCAGTTGAAACTGCTTGATCGTGGAGAGCCGGGAGAAATTCTCGATCTCCTGTCAAGACTTTCTCAAAAAAGCCCCCATGACCTTGTCTTCTTTAATTACTATAAAGAAGTACCTATCTCATCGGCGGCAGAGGTACTGTATCTGTTTGGCGATACCCTGATCTGTCGTTCCAATCCAACCCAAACCCGCGCTTTGAAGGCCAGTCGCTACACGATTATTCGTTCTCCCAGGCTTGAACATGATGTGTATGCAACGACAACCTATGATGCTGAAACCGATGAGATCACCCTGTCTGAATTTTCCTATGTTGAAGTCCTGCCAGATCGCCGTACTACCCTGCGGGTAAAAATTGGCGGGCTTTTTCAGGTGCCGGTTGAGGCAGGCACCACCACCTTTACTGCCAAACTGAAAGACCTTTCTTTGGGAGGCTGTGCCTTGGAGGTTCCTGGTAAAGAGCTACTGGGGAATTTTACCTATTTCTACCTTAACTTGTCGTTTGCCCTGCAGGATCAATCCCCCCCCCATAAACTGAGGGTTATGTCACGCCTGCTCCGTTTTGAAAGCGATGCCAACCCATGCCGCTGTATCATGCTGTTTGAGCATGATCGACGCAGCGAAGATCTGATCGGCAGGTATATTGCCCAGCGGCAGGCCGAAATCATTCGGGAACTGAAGGACTAACCGGAAACGAAACCATGGACTCTCTTACCTGTTCACAGTTTTTACCGCAAATCCCTGACGCCGCGATCATAGTCGATTGCCAGGCCAGAATTGTTCACCACAATCAGCGTGCCGAGCAGCTGTTCGGCTATGGCCCGGATGAACTGCAGGGGCTTTCTCTGCACAACCTGCTTCCACCGGATAAGCGTGAGAAGCATGCAGAAATGGTGGCTCAGTTCATGGTTGCCCCAACAACCCGGCCCATGGCCAGCGGGCTGTCTTTTGTGGGGCAGCGCAAGGATGGCACTGCTTTCCCGGCAGATATCACCCTGGGATCACTAGATGAAGGACAGGGGCAGCTGGTGCTGGCCACCATTCGGGACATTACGGCGCAAAAGCAGGCTGAGGTCGAGCTGAAACAGACAAACCGTGCCATGCGCCTGCTTTCCGCCAGCAACCGCGCCCTGCTGCGTAGCAGTCGTGAGGATGAGCAACTGGACCAGGTTTGCCGCATTGCGGTTGAAATTGGCGGATACCGGCTGGCCTGGGTGGGGATCGCCCAGTTTGATGAGGAAAAAACAATCAGCCCCGCCACCTACTATGGCGCAGAACAGGGATTTCTCAGTCAGGCCCGGATGACCTGGACCGAGGGAGAGCGGGGCACCAGCGCCATGAGTACCGCCATTCGTACCGGCACGATCCAGCTGAGACAGGATATTCTGAACGATCCTTTGCTGGCTCCCTGGCATGAGGATGCCCGCACGCGGAACTACCAATCTGCTATTGCCCTGCCATTACGCTTACAGGATGAGGTAATCGGTGCACTTGCCATCTACGCCCCAGAGCCCAACGCCTTCCATCAGCAAGAGGTGGCGTTGCTGGAAGAGCTGGCTGAAGACCTTGCCTTTGGTATTCAGAATCTGCGGATGCGGCGTGCCCATGAAGATGCCCAGGCCCATGTCCAGCAGCTGGCCTACTATGATCGTTTGACTGGCTTGCCCAACCGGATTCTGTTTACTGAACAGTTTGATCGGGATCTGGCCGCAGCTACTGCAGAAGGCCATACCATCTCACTGCTGCTGCTGGACCTGAATTATCTGCGGGAGATCAACGAGACCCACGGGCATGCACTAGGTGATCAGGTGCTGGTGCGGGTTGCCTGGCAACTGCAGGAAGTCTGTGGCACCACTGGGTTTGTTGCACGTTTCAGCGGCAATGACTTTACCATTATCTGCCCTACGTTAGACCAGTTCGGCGCAGCAGCCCTGGGAGAAAAGATTTTAGCCACCATCACGACCCCGTTTTATATGGCAGGTAACCGGTTTGTGATAGGGGGAAGCATTGGTGTGGCGGTTTATCCCGGTGATGGCGAAACCTCGGCAGAGCTGCTTTCCAAGGTTGACCTGGCCATGTCACGGGCTAAAGAAACCGGCAATCGATGTTGTTTTTACCGCCCTGAAATGGGACAACAGCTGGCCCGCACCCTTGAACTGTCGCACCGGCTAGAGCGGGCAATGCACGATAATCAGCTTGAACTGTATTATCAACCAAAAATTGAGATGCAATCTGGACAGATTGTCGGTGCTGAGGCGTTGCTGCGCTGGATGGACCCTGACTTAGGCTGGATCAGTCCGGCAGAATTTATACCGCTGGCCGAGGCACGGGGAATGATGGTGGGGCTGGGAAGCTGGGTGCTGCGCACCGCCTGCCTGCAGATACGCCAGTGGCAAGACCGTGGCCTATTCTGTCATGGCAGGATCGCCATTAACGTTTCAGCCCGTCAGCTGGATGACCCTGATTTTGTCGGGCTGGTCATGCGCATTATTGAAGAAACTGGTGTCCCCACCAGCTGCCTGGAGCTGGAGTTGACCGAAAGCGTCCTGATGACCGACCCGAAGCAGGTCATTGGCCTCCTGAGTGAGCTGAAGGAACGGGGATTTTCCCTGGCCATTGATGATTTCGGCACCGGCTATTCATCGCTAGCCTATCTGAAACGGTTCCCGATGGACACCCTCAAGATTGATCAGGCTTTTGTGCGGGATATGCTGATTGATCAGAACGACCGGGCGATTGTTGCCACCATTATTGCCATGGCTCAGCAACTGGGGCTTACCATCGTTGCCGAAGGGGTTGAACAGGAAGGTCAGCGGGAAGCACTGCAGCAGCTGGGGTGTGTGCTGGCCCAGGGATACCTTTTCAGCCGTCCTGAGCCTGCTGATGAATTTACCCGCAAGCGGCTGGAAGAAAAACGGATCTAGTTTTTATGCAGTGACTGGTTGATTGAAGCCAGCGGAAGAACCACCTGAAACTCTGCGCCATCAGCAACATTATGAACCTTCAGCATGCCATCATGGTTCTGGATAATCCGGTTGACAATGGCCAGTCCCAGACCGGTGCCATGGCGCTTCGTAGTAAAAAACGGGGTAAATATCTTGCTGATAACCTCTTCCGGAATGCCCCCGCCACTGTCAGTAAACGTCACAACAACACAGCTTTTCCCGCGCTCCTCCATAGTCGCAAGAGTAACGTTCAACCTGCCATTCCGGCTTATAGCCTCCTGTGCATTGACCAGCAGGTTGATGCAGACCTGCTTCAGCTGGCTACTGTCACCCAGGACAATGCAGGGGCCCGCAGGGATAGCTGCCTTGAGCGTTATGTTCCGCTCCTCCAGTGACAGCGAGTAATCAGCCAGGCAGCTCTTGACTATCTCCACCAGATCACATTCCTGATAACAGATAGTAGGCTTGCGCGAAAAAGCCAGGATGTCTCCCAGTAGCCGTTCAAGCCGATGTGATTCACTGATAATAGTGTCCAGGCAGTGGCGTTGGGACGCATTTTCCGGCAACATCCGCCCCAGCCGGGCTGCAAAACCGCCAATGGTGATCAGCGGGGTTTTCAGTTCGTGGGAAATGGATGCCGCCATCTCGCCTATAGCGGCCAGATGGGCACCGTGAATCAGACGCTGACGGGCATCGCGCAATTCTGCATGGGCTTCTTCAAGATCACGGTAGAGCCGGGTATTTTCAATGGCCATGCCGGCCTGATTGGCAAACAACTGCAACACCTGAAGCTGCTGGTCGGTAATCGGCTGATGCTTGAACGGGTTATCAACAATGATAATGCCAATCAGGTTGTTTCGGGTAACCAGAGGGACTGCAGCAAAGGAGTTGATAGCAAAGCGGGTAATGAAATCACATGCCTGGCAGTTCAGGCACTCCACATCCTCAACCCGGTAGAGGCGTCGTTCATTAACGACATGGGAAACAATCCGGCACCCTTCTGCAAGGTCAATCCGGGTTTCTCTGACTTTGGTGCAGAAGTCAGACCGCCGTTGGCTGGCCATGGCATCTTCATCAAGATCCCAGTAGCCGCTCAGTGGATTGTCTGGATCAGCGCCCACCAGCCGGAGTCCAGCGGCATTTTTACGGCAGATCCCCAGCATGCCCTGCAGGGTGTTTGTTTTCTGGTTGTAGAGAAACAACATGGCACGGCAGAACAGGCCGTTCTCTTCACAAATGAGGGTTGAAAGAATCAGGTGAAGCAGCTTGTTCAGCTGCATAGTGGAAAGGAGAGTGGTGCTGAACAAATAGAAAAGCTGTAGATCCTTCTGTGCTTGAAGGCCTTCAGTCACCGCTGCAGGGGATTCATTCGTAGTGGTGTCTGGCATGGGAATCCTGCGCTTTAATGTGGTATAAAACGGCCCCTGTCAAGACTGCTCTAGTGACGTCTTTCTTTTTCTTCTGCCTCAATCTTGCAATCAATACACTGGGTGGTTACCGGACGGGCCTTCAGACGGGCTTCGCTGATTTCGGCACCGCAATCTTCACAGATGCCGTAGGTCCCGTCATCAATACGCTCTAACGCTTCCCGGACCTTGTTGGCCAACTTGCGTTCCCGGTCACGAATCCGAAGTTCAAAGGTGCGGTCAGACTCCTGCGTGGCACGGTCAGTCGGATCAGGAAAATGAGATGCTTCATCCCCCATCTCATGTACCGTTTTATCTGCTTCTGACAGCAGCGCCTTCATCTCTTCCTGGAGCAGCTGACGAAATTGTTCACGTTTATCGGCGTCCATGGGTCTCCTCACATGCAGCGGCTATAATTGATCAATATTAAGAGCTTTGGAGTCCCAAGTCCAGTAAAAAGTATGTTACAACAGGAACTGCAATACCTCCTGTACGGTAGCAACGCCGTTCAGCTCAAGGCTGGCATCAGAGAGCCGGCGAAGATTGCCAGCAGGCAGGATACACTGCTTGAAACCAAGCTTCGCGGCCTCACCCAACCGTGGTTCCGGCTGATTGACGGCCCGCACCTCACCGGCCAGACCGACCTCGCCAAACACCACAGCATCAGCTGCAACCGGGCGATCAAGATGGCTTGACGCCACCGCCAGCAGCATGGCCAGATCAGCGGCCGGTTCATTCAAACGGGCGCCGCCGGCCACATTCAGAAAGATATCCTGCCCCCCCAGATGCAGTCCGGCCTTTTTCTCCAACACCGCCACCAGCAACGCCAGACGGTTGCTGTCCACCCCGATGGTAGTCCGTCGCGGCGTGCCGTAGGCGCTGGGGGTGACCAGAGCCTGGATCTCCACCAACAGGGTGCGGCTACCCTCCAGTGAAGCGGTTACCACTGAGCCGGGCGCATCAAGAGGGCGCTCGGACAGGAACAGCTCGGATGGATTGGCCACCTCGGTCAGGCCGCCGGACTTCATCTCAAAGACACCGATCTCGTTGGTGGAGCCAAAACGGTTCTTGACCGCCCGCAGAATCCGGTAGGGGTGGCCGCGATCCCCTTCAAAATAGAGCACCGTATCCACCATATGTTCCAGCACCCTGGGGCCGGCAATGGCACCATCCTTGGTAACGTGGCCCACAATAAAGATCGGGATGCCACTGCCCTTGGCCAGCAACATCAGGCGACCAGCCGACTCCCGCACCTGGCTGACACTTCCTGGTGCAGATTCCAGGGCCTGGGTCCAGACGGTCTGGATCGAGTCCACCACCACGGCCCGCGGTTTGAGTTTCTCCACCTGGGCCACGATCTCTTCCAGCCCGTTTTCCGCCAGCACCAGCAGTTGGCGGCCGCTCACCCCCAGCCGTTCTCCCCGCAGACGGGTCTGGGCCGCTGATTCCTCACCGGACACATACAGTACCGGTCCATCGGCTGCCAGATGGTGCATCGCCTGCAGCAGCAGGGTTGATTTACCGATACCGGGATCACCACCGATCAGCACCAGTGAACCGGGCACCAGGCCGCCCCCCAGCACCCGATCAAGCTCACCAATACCGCAGCCCAGCCGCACTTCCGCCTGGGGCGGTACCTCACCAATCGGCAGGGCAACGCTCTTGCCCGGCAGTGGCCGACCGCTGCGGACGGCAGCCGCTGATGGCTGCTGTTCCTCCACCATGCTGTTCCAGGCTCCGCAGTCAGGGCATTTACCCAGCCATTTGGGAGATTGGCAGCCACACTGGCTACAGCTAAAAACGGTTTTTTGACGCACAGTACCACCTCCAACGGCACGATCACTGCATATTCACAAGCAGCACAGCTACTCTAACAGAGCCGTTCAGCCCCCACAATCGCTGAATTGCTGCTTGTATACACAAATCCGGTTTGGTATACTTTGTGATCTTGAAAGAGACAGGTGCCTCAATAGCAGGCAACTGGTTAAAAGGAGACTTAGATCATGATCGGCACTATTGAAATAAAAAACGGTATTCACTGGCTGGGAGCACAGCATCCCGATTTACGGGTCTTTGACGACCTCTTCCCCACTGAGCATGGCACCACCTACAACAGCTATCTGGTGCAAGGCAGTGAAAAAATCGCCCTGATCGACACCGTCAAAGTTAAATTTGTGGATCAGTATCTGGACAAGGTCAAGTCGTTAGTAGACCCAGCCAAGATTGACTACATCATTGTCAACCATGCAGAAGCGGATCATTCCGGCTCGCTCTCGTTTCTGCTGGAACACTGCCCCAATGCAACCGTGGTCTCCACCCAGGCGGCCAAGAATTTTGTGGGCAACATGATTCACAAGCCGTTTCAGTCAAAGACCGTTAAGGATGGCGAGACCCTTGATCTGGGCGGCCGCACCCTGCGTTTTATCATGGCCCCTTTCCTGCACTGGCCGGACACCATGTTCACCCGGTTGGAAGAAGAGAAGATCATGT
>CAZNWF010000079.1:0-13263 GCA_964576485.1 uncultured Geobacter sp.
GCCTTCAGCCTTGCCATTCCCGAAAAAGTACACGTACTTCTCTGCCATTGCGTCCCCCTTGTGTAAAGATCAGTTTTACTGTCCGTGAAAAGGTTTTATTATTAGTATAATCAACAACTTATACAAGATACCGAAGTTTCAGCCAATTCTCAAGGTAAATTTTACCACAAAAAAAAGAGGATGCAGCTGGCAGCCCCGTTTTTTGTCCGGCTTTATGCAAAGCAATCACTTTCCCCGCAGCACCCGCTTGTCGCCAATCCGTATCGTCACTTTGCGACCATCAAAATATTCCAGCAGCGGAATCATGAATTTACGGGAAAGGCCGGTCAGCTCCCGGAATTCTGCCGGAATGATCTCTGTCTTGGCTCTCAGGTGTGAAATCAATTTTTCCTCAACTGTCCTCAGAACACCACTGTCATAGAAGATATCACCCGAGACCCGCGTTACTCCCCCTTCACGGGTCAGCAGGGCCAGATGATCCCGCACCTCTTTTTCACTACTGTGCAGCAGTTCTGCCAGTTCCTTGACCGTGGGCGGCTCAAGCCCCCGTTCTGCCAGCAACGTACTGATTCGGGCGCCAAGGCCTGAAGACTGTGCCGCAGCCTGCTTTTTCACCCCAACCGGCCGGACCAGATCACGATCGGCAAGCAGTTTGCCTTCCTTTTCCAGCTCTGCCAGTAACGGGGCAAAGAAGCGCTGGTCACTGCGCCTGGGTATCCGGGTCTTTAACTCTTCCTTGCCGATACCATCTTTGAGAGGATTGGCCGCAAGGTAGCCGGATAATTCATCCACCAGTAACTGCTTCAGGCTGGCAACCGCAGCCTTGGCCAGAAAAATACGTGGCTCACGGGTCATCTGCACAATTTCGCCTGTTGTCAACAGCCCCTGCAAGGCTGTCTCAGCCTGCTTGCGGGCAATACCTGAACGGAGCACGATCTCGTCAAAGGAGACACCGGACAGCAGGGCCTGGGACACAATCAGCCCGCAGGTGCGCTGATGTTCTGCTGCATCCAGCGACACCAGCAACCGCAGGGCATCGTCACTGCGCCGCCGACGCGCCGGTGGAAACGGATCAAGCACGATCCCGCCACCAATGGTAAGCGAGGGTGAGGTGGCCCGGATCAGATAGGGGTCACCGGAGACCAGTAGCAACGGTTGATCCAGCCGTAACTGGGCATATCCGCTCTGGCCCGGCGGCAGGATATCATGTTCCAACAGGATGATCTGGGCCGTGACTTCAGAGGTGCCTGAATGGAACCGCACTGTGGAACGATGCCGCAGATCTCGCGGGGCCGAGGCCAGATGATCCAGCCGCACATCCACCCTGCGGCTGGTGCGGAAGATCCCGGTCGGGACCACCAGATCACCCCGATGGGCCTGATCCAGATCAATCCCCTGCAGGTTGACGGCCAGCCGTTGGCCGGCCTGCCCGACTTCCGTCTTTGCGCCATGTGCCTGAATGCCCCGCACCCGGCCCGGAATCCCCCGGGGCAACAGCTCCAGTTCATCACCCAGCCTGATCTCACCAGCCAGCAGGGTACCAGTTACCACGGTGCCAAAACCGGCCACGGTAAAGACCCGATCCACCGGCAGCCGGAAGGCACCATCCCGCTTCTTCTCTGCCGCCCCTTCGGCCAGCCTTACCAGTTCTTGCTTCAGATCATCCAGACCGGCTCCGGTTTTGGAGGAAACCGGGATGATCGGGGCTGTTTCAAGAAAGGTACCGGCCACAAACTCCCGCACCTCTTCCTGCACCAGCGGCAGCCAGTCCGGCTCCACCATATCGGACTTGGTCAGGGCCACCAGACCGCTGTGCACCCCCAGCAGACGCAGGATATCCAGATGCTCGCGGGTCTGGGGCATAATGCCTTCATCCGCTGCAATCACCAGCATCACCAGATCCATACCGGCCACGCCAGCCACCATGGCGCGGACGAACTTCTCATGCCCCGGCACATCCACCACCCCAAACTCGATCCCGCCCGGCAGTTGCAGGTGGGCAAAGCCCAGCTCAATGGTGATGCCGCGGGCCTTTTCTTCCTTCAGGCGATCGGTATCAGTGCCGGTCAAAGCCTTGACCAGCGAAGTCTTGCCGTGGTCAATATGCCCGGCAGTGCCGAGGATCAGGTGTTTCATGATGTTGTTCCATTCAGATACTCTGCCAGAATCAAACGGCTATGCTCATCATCATGGCAGTAAACGCAGAGATTTTCCCAGTTTGAACCATTTGGAGGATTGTTGTGGTGGTTGCCGTCTTTGTGGTGGACCGTCAGCAGCTGCAGGTTTTCCCGTTCAAACTCCCGGCCACACTTGGCGCAGATCCAGCCGTGAATCTTGAGGGACTGTTCGCGATAGCTGGCATTGCCTGGTTTATTTTCAGTTTTTAACTGACCCACCAGCTGACTGAGTTCTTCAGCAGAGGGAAGTTTGCGGGATTGGGGACGACGCGGGGGCATAGCCTAGCCCCCCTGGCGGGAGAAGCGATAGCCTACCCCGCGAACCGTAAGAAAGTGTGTCGGACGAGAAGGGTCACGCTCAAAATACTTGCGGAGCCGCACGATGAAGTTGTCCAAAGTGCGGGTTTCGGTGTCGGAACTGTAGCCCCAGACCGATTCCAGCAGCTCACCACGGGGTATCACCTGCCCTTCCCGCTGGAAGAAGAGCGCTAGCACCCGCACCTCCATCTCGGTCAGATCAATCTCGCCCTGGGCGGTCTTGGCCCGGTAGGAAAGCAGAAAGACCTCATTGACCCCAAACTGGTAGCCCTCTTCCACCGGATCAGGCCGGTACCAGGAGGAGCGCCGCAGCATCCCTTTGACCCGCAGCAGAAATTCCGCCAGGTTAAACGGTTTGGTCAGATAGTCGTCAGCACCGGATTCCAGGCCACTGACCCGATCCACATCTTCAGAGCGGGCAGTCAGCATCAGGATCGGCACCCGTGAATCAAGCTCCCGCATCGCCTTGCAGACCTGAAAACCATCCATGCCGGGTAGCATCACATCCAGGATGATCAGGTCACAGCGTTCCACCCGTAACGCCTCCAGCGCGGTCTCACCACGATCAAAATGGCTGACCACATAGCCGTCAAGCTCCAGATTGAAACAGATCCCCCGTGCCAGGTGCAGTTCATCTTCCACCAGCACGATACGCGGTTTGTCATCACTCATAGCACCTCCAGACAGGCCCGGCCTTTGGCGGTGAGCCGGTATTTTTGCATGCGGCTGTTGGGCTTGTCGGGAATTGTCATCTCCAGCAGAGTCGCTTGCAGCAATTTTTCCAGGCTCCTCTTAAAGTTTCCTGTCCTGGTTTTATACCCTGCAATACCCAGAAGTTCCTGTCCTGCCCTGCTTTCTTCACGACAGGACAGCAACATCCTCTGTTCAAGTTCCGTCAGTACGACTTGGGCCTCAACTTGGGCCTCAACTTGGGCCTCAACTTGGGCCTCAACTTGGGCCTTCGGTTCTTGCCCGGTGACTTGTTCGCCCCCGGCCCGCTGTTTGCGGTGGATCGTCACAATAAAGCACCCTACATCCACGCGGAACTCCGGCGGACGTAACCCGGCTGATAGACACAGATCAAGCATGTCGAGCGTGCCTGATCCTGCCTTTTCAATATATTTATTGAGATAGAGCGGCTCCGCAATGAGCGGATTAACCGGCAAGGAGGGATGTGGCTTGGTCAGCTTGGCCAAGGTCATGGGAGGACGCAATTCACCTGGACTCCAGACCTCCAACCTATCTGAAAACAGCATTACCTGGACACTTCCGTTACTGGTGTAGTCACGATGCGCAACAGCATTGACGATAGCTTCGGACACAACCTCTCGTGGAATTTCATAGGCCACCGGAGCTTGCGGGCCGTCCTTCCGCGTACCTACCCAAAGATCGACCTTGGACATGACGAAATCCACCGCCTGATCGACCAGCTCAAAAAGCGTCCCCTTGTAGACATGGTAGGAGGGGATCGGTTTATGTACCTGTGTGGAGTGAAAGTGCATGCACTTCACTTCGGACGAAATCAGGAATCGCTGCGGGCGGACCCCGAATAGCAGGACAGCAGCATGGGATGGACGTCTATTGTCGAGCAGGTTCAAATGCTCAAGAACAGCGACAGGAGGTGTATCTTCATCCAGTGCAAAGCCCCTCGCCCGACGAGCACTCAGCAGGAATTTACTGATTTTTTCGTCATCCAGATCAGCCAGCGTGGCTTTCTGGCAAAAAGCTGCATCAAACGGACCGCCACGGATCGACTCCTTGGCCATCAAATACTGAACCAATGCGGCATAAAGGCTTGTTATCAGCTCTGTAACAGTTTCAAAACGACGGCGGATAAGCTGATCTCCCGCCTTGCGGATCAGAGCCAGCATCTTGGGATGGCGAGCCGTATCGTCTGAGCCCTTGACAAAGACGAGTCGCTCCGTACCACAAGTAGCGGCATGATTGAATTCCCGGTCAGTTGGAGATACCCCCTCACTATCCTCATACCCGTAGTCATTGCCGAAAAGGCCGACATAGATGGCGCTCTGCTCCACCTCTTGGAGATACACCTCATCGACACGCCGGTCAGAAGCAGGCAGATCCTCAAAGAGAAATACCTCAAAAAAACGACGCAACAGTGGATCACCGTGGATGTACTCTTTGAGTGCCCGCCGTTCATCGGCCAGCTCTTTCTGGACCGAGCTGATGAAAAGCTGTTTTCTGGTGGTCATGATGGCTGCTCACTCATACCGTAACGCCTCAATCGGGTTTAAACCGGCAGCCTTGCGGGCCGGATAGAAGCCAAAAAAGATCCCTACCGCACCGGAAAACAGCACCGCAACCGTAATGGAGAGGGGTGAAATCAAGGTTGGCCAGGAGAGGATGCGGGAAACCACCGTGGCTCCACCGACCCCTATGGTGATGCCGACCAGTCCCCCCATAACCGTCAAGAGTACCGCTTCTGTCAGAAACTGCAGCAGGATATCATTCTTTTTGGCGCCGATCGCCATCCTGATACCGATTTCTCTGGTCCGTTCCGTAACCGACACCAGCATGATGTTCATGATGCCTATCCCCCCCACGATCAGGGAGATGGAGGCAACCGCCCCCAAAAGCAGTGACATCGCCTTTGCTGACTGCTCGGCCACCGCAAGTATTTCAGAAAGGTTCCGCACAGAGAAGTCCGGTTCCTTACCGTTCATAATTCGATGACGCTGCTTCAGCAGGGCGTTAATCTCTTCTTCGGCCCTGGGGAGCAGTTCTTCAGATTTGGCCTTTACCAGAATGGCGCCGACGGTGTTGGGAAACTGGCTTCCCATCAGCTTGCGCTGGGCCGTACGCAACGGTACAAAGATCACATCATCCTGATCCGTTCCCTGGGGTGACTGCCCTTTACGCTCCAGAATCCCGATCACGGTAAACGGTACTTTTTTGACCCGTACCATCTTGCCCAACGGGTCTTCGGAGCCAAACAGGGTCTGGGCAACGGTCTGCCCAAGGATACAGACCTTGGCCGCTCCATCAACGTCAGAGGTGGTGATACTACGTCCCACGACCACCGGCCACTCCCGTATTTCAAACAGTTCGGGGGTTGCCCCCATCAGCAGCGTAGACCAGTTCTGGTTGCCGTACACCACCTGTCCCGATCCCCGCATGGTGCCTGAGGCCAGTTCAACCGAGGGGCATTCGTTCTGGATCGCCTTGCTGTCATCATAGGTCAGGGTCTGCACACCGCCGCTGCCGGTACGGATACCGCTGCTGGTGGTGGATCCGGGAATAACCAGCAGGATATTGCTGCCGATACTGGCGATCTGCTGTGAAATGACGTAGCTGGCCCCGGAACCCACCGCCATCATGGCGATCACCGCCGCAATGCCGATGATAATCCCCAGCATGGTCAGAAAGGAACGCATCTTGTTGATCCGCAAGGCCCGCAGGGCGATGCGCAGTGCCTGAAGAATGTTATTCATGATAAAAACGGAATCTCCATCTGTCGGGCAACTGACTGAAAACAGGCAAGGGCCGGGGTACTGTATTGAATCAGGATGATCCGGTCAAAAGTGCCGCTTTCGGCAGCACGTGCTGCTTCCTGCAACGCAATGGCTGCTCCTTTGACCATTGGATAGCCATACACCCCGCAACTGATGGCGGGAAAGGCAATACTGCGCAGGTTATGCTGACGGGCCAACTCCAGACAGTTGCGGTACGATGCGGTCAGCAGATCCGGCTCGCCTTTGGTTCCATCGGCCCAGACCGGCCCCACCGTATGGATCACAAACCGGGCCGGCAGGTTGTACCCCTTGGTAATGCGGGCCTCACCGGTGGGGCAGCCACCCAATGTAGCGCACGCCTGCACCAGCTTAGGCCCGGCTGCCTTGTGGATGGCACCGTCCACCCCGCCACCACCCAGCAGGGTGTTGTTGGCAGCATTGACAATGGCATCAACCGCTAATGTGGTGATATCGCCCTGGATAATCTCTATGATTGCGGATGGCATAGCTGTATCCCTCATCGTGTAATGGTGACAGCATAGGCCTGATCACTGCATGCTGTCAATTACCGCCCGCGCTGTTCAAACAGCAGCTCCACCAGATTGCGGACATAGCGTTCATCGGACACCCCGTCCACCGCCTCAGCGGGAAAGACCACCCGGCTACGGAACAGGGCTGCCAGTTCACGGAACAGCTCCAGCCGGGCAGCCGGGTCAAGTTCTTCCCGACGGATCAGGGCACGCAGGGCAATGGCCCCTTCCTCCCGGCTGACCTTCTGCCGCAGACGGGCCACCAGGTGGGGGTAGGCTGCCAGAGAGTTGAACTTCTCTGTGCCAAGCTGTTCCAGATCAGGCAGGTACACCTTGGGGGTGCGGATCACGATTGTTCCGGCAGCCAGGTCACCCAGACGCTGGCATTTGCGGCTGGTCAGGCTGGCAATTCCCCCCACCAGATAGAGCGCAGGCAGAGAATCAACGATCCGCAGCAGGTTTCTGATCATCACCTGACTGAACTGCAGCTTTAAGCCCTGTTCATCCATAACCCGCAGATGCAGCAGACGTTTGCCCACGGTCTGCCCCTGCCAGTACCATTCACAGCCGATGCCGTAGCCGATGGAGATCACAAAGCCGGACAGAATCGCCAGGGCCATAAAGATATCCTGACTGATCAGCGCAAACAGCCTTAAGACGGTGCTAATGGTGGTTGAGGCCACAGAGATGCAGGCAAAATCAACCAGCAGCGCCAGCAGACGACTGGTGGGACCGGCCAAAAGCAGGGAGAAGCGGATCCCCTCCGGGGTGCGGATCTGCAGGGTCGTGGTCTGTTCAGCCACGCCTGGCCACCTTCCCGCCCCGGCCTGAACGGCCCAGAAACAGCACCAGCAGGCATAATTCCACCACGCCAAAGGCGATCTTGACACTGTAGGGCAGCACCGGCTCATGGTACTGGGAAAAGAACGCCTCCACACTACCGGCCCAGACCAGCATCAGCGCCACCCCGCCGATCAGGGTGGTCAGATCAGCCCAAACCAGCCGCATGCGGGCCACCAGGGTCAGGCCGCTGCCCTTGCCGATCAGGGTTGTTGCCAGTACCAGACCGGCCTGCCCGGCGATCAGGATGGCCGGTATCTCAATCACCCCGTGGGGCAGCAGCCAGCCTGCCAGGAAGATCCCCTGCCCGGCAGCCAGGTAATCCAGCACCACGGCCCCCAGAATTACGCCGTTGTAGAACAGCAGGATGATGGTCCCTACCCCCCAGGTCATGCCGGTGGCCATGCAGGCGATGGAAACCTGGGTGTTGTGGGTCATCAGGCTGCTGGAGAAGGTGGCCTTGTGACCGGCCAGCCGCTTGCCGGCCTCCTGTTCTTCTTTGGCCACCCGCTCCGCTGGTGAGCCGTGCAGATGATCAAACGGCAGCAGCATCCCTTTTTCTTCCGGGGCCACCATCAGTACGGCTGCGCCAAAGATCGCCCCAACAAAGGTAATCAGTACGGCCAGTTGAAACTGGCGAATGTAACGCCTGAAGGTTTGGGGAAAGGTCTCCAGCAGCCAGGTACGGGGCACCAGACGATGGGCGTTATCTCTGGTTGAGTGGATCTCGCCATAGGCGCGGGCCACCAGACTTTCCAGATAGCGGCGGAACTCAAGCGGGGCTGCCAGACCGTCAAGACGGGCCAGACCGGCGCTGGCCCGCTGGTAGAGGTAGTGAAAACGGACAGCACCATCAACCCCCAGCCTGCAGGCTGGATCATCTTCCACCCGTTTCAGCAACCGCTCCAGCTCATCCCAGAACGGCTTCTCCGCTGCGGTAAATCGCTCCAGATCGATGATCATAGCAGTTGTTTCCGTTTCACATCCAGGTAGTGGGAGACCAGATCAGCGCTCAACCGTTCATCCTTTACCAGCATGAGCCTGACCCCCTGCAGACGGAGCTTCTGCTGCAGCTCCCGCAGTTGATGCCAGGTCAGGTGCCCGGCCAGATGACGATAGAGTTCATCATTGTTCTGCAGGGTGGCGTTACTGAACAACGGGGCAGCCGTGGGCGGTTGCGGCATGGCAACGCAGATCAGGTGGCGGCGGGACAGGATGCGGATGGCGCGGACAAAATCCTCGGCCAGGGCCGGTTCATCCAGCGGCGCGATAAAGATCAGCAGGGCTCGCCGACGCAGACGGGCAGCCATGAAGGTGGCCAGTTCACCAAAGGAAGGATTGTCTTCACCAGGCTGCACCGTGTAGAGCAGATCGCGACAGTGGCCAAAGTGGGTCTTGCCGGTCTTGGCCCGCACAAAGCCCTGTACCCGGCTGCCAAAGGCGGCCACCCCGAACAGATCACCCTGGCGCTGGGCCACTGACCCCAGAATCAGGGCGGTACGCACCGCCTGCTCCAGAAACGGTTCACTGCCCCCTTCAGCAGCCGGTACCGGTCTACCGCTGAGACGGGAGCTGTCGATCAGCAGATAGACCTCTTGGGTCCGTTCGATCTGATACTCTTTGGTGATCAGCTGACGACGTTTGGCCGTTGCCTTCCAGTGGATATCCCCCAGACTGTCACCGGTCTGATACTGACGCAGCCGATCAAACTCCCGCCCCTGACCCCGCTGACGCTGGGCTTGCAGTTGCCGGTCATTGCGCTCCAGAAACAGGCTTGCCAGACGGCGGCGTTCTGCCCGCAGGTTGGGGTAGACCCGCAGTTCTGTGCTGATGGTGTGGCGGATCTGCAACTGCCACAAGCGGAAGGGAGAAGCGACCCGCAAAGAACAGTGCATGACCTGAAACCTGCCCCGCTGGCTGCCGGTCAAGGGCCAGTCCAGGCAGACCGCATCACCACCTTTGGCCAACGTCAAGCGGGTCTCCCGGAAAGGTGAGCTAAAGCTGGCGGGCAGACCCAACCCCACCTGCAGATCAAACCCGCCTTGATTGATAGCACTGATGGTTATCCCCAACTGGCCGGGCCGACCACAGACCAGTGACAGCCGCGACGGAGCCGTAACGGTCAGTCGGTTGCGGTAACGAAACAGAATCAGCAGATCAGCCAGCGCAACGATCCCCACCAGTGGCGGCACAAAGAGCAGCAAAGGACGGAACTGGGGAGCCACCGCATACAGCAGCGCAGCCGGAATCAGGGTGGCGGCAACAAGCCGCAGTATGGCCGGGGCCGGGATGATCACCGGGGAACCGTGACCTCCTGCAGGATTGAACCGATCACCTCACCAGGGGTCAGCCCCTCGATCTCGTAATCAGGCTGGAGAATCAGGCGATGCTCCAATACCGGCAAGGCCATCATCTTGATATCGTCCGGGGTGATGAAGTCGCGGCCTGCCACGGCAGATGCTGCCCGGGCAGCCAGAATCAGCGACTGTGAGGCGCGGGGGCCACCACCCAGCAGCACGGCATGGTGGCTGCGGGTGGCCCGTACCACCTCCAGGGCATAGGCGGCAATCTCATCCTGCACGGTCAGCGTCATCAAGGCCTGCCGCAGGGTTACCAGATCATCAGCACTGATCACACAGCGGACCGTATCACCGGCCAGCACGGTTTCCGGCGCATCATTCCCCAGAGTGCGACGCACCAGGGCCAATTCCTCTTCGCGGGTAGGCGGCGGCATGGTGATCTTCAGCATGAAGCGGTCCTTCTGGGCCTCCGGCAACGGATAGGTCCCTTCAAACTCCACCGGGTTCTGGGTGGCAAAGACCGTAAAACTGGCAGGCAGGTTGTAGTTCTTGCGGTCAATGGTCACCATCCGCTCCTGCATGGCCTGCAGCAGGGCAGACTGGGTCTTGGACGGGGCACGGTTGATCTCATCGGCCAGCAGGAAGTTGCAGAAGATCGGGCCGGGGTTGAGCACGAACTCGTTTTCCTTCATATTAAAGATGTTGGAGCCGGTGATATCGGTGGGCATCAGGTCCGGGGTAAACTGAATCCGGGAAAAACGGCCGCCCACCACCTTGGCCAGGGTGCGCACCAGCAGAGTCTTGCCGATCCCCGGCACCCCTTCAATCAGGGCATGCTGCCCGGTCAGCAGCGCCACCAGCACCCGGTCAATCACCTCATGCTGGCCGATGATCACCTTACCCAGCTCTCCCTTTAACGCCTGTACCACTGCGATCAACTGTTGCAGCCCTTGGTTCATCGTCCTGTCCTCTCTGCCCGCAGCCGGGCTATCCGCTGATACCGGGTAACCGGATCATCCTGTGGGGTCATTGCATCGTTTAGCTCTTTGCGCAACGCTGCATCCTGCTGTAATTCACGTTTAAAGCTCTTTTGCCATTCCTGACAGCAGACCTTCAGCAGCTGATTGGCTGGAATACTCCGTTGCAGCAGATTCACCAGACCGCTGAAGCTGTCATGGGTCACCCCAACGGCCAGATCACTGGATGCCACAGCACCAGCCGGGTTCAGGGGGATTGACTGCTGCCAGATATAGAGCCCTGCCAGCAACAGCAGCACCCCGATCAGCGGTAACAGGCCAAAACGGCGGGCCAGCGCCATGATGCCGCCCTGCTCACTCACCCCAAGATGAAATTCATCAAAGATAATCCTGCGATGCTCACCCAGCAGCCAGACCAGCAGTGCTGCCTGACGGTCTGCCTTAAGTGCCTCATTGCTGAAGAGGGAGCTGTCTGACACCAGCACCAGACTGCCGCTGCCAATACTGCGCTCCAGCACCACCGCTTTTCCATCCAGTCCGTAGATGGTGCGCCAGCCGGTGGGCGGCGGCTGCAGGGTCAGACGGGACAGCAGGCGGATCTCTGCCGGCAAGGGCAATCCAGGTTCAGCCAGGGTTGCCGTAACCGCTTTTTTATCTGGAGCAGTCTCTGATACGGGCAGGTAGCTTGTGCTGATGCCCCATGCGGTATCCGGTGCTTTAACTGCCTTTGGTGTCTTTGCATCAACAGGTTTTGGTGCTGGCTCAGGTCTGCTCTCCGGTACGGTGGTGACCGGATTGAAGGCAACCACCACCCGGTTCCCAGCCGCAACCAGCTGATCCACCTCAGCAATCTCTTGCTTATGAGCAGTTGTCAGCTCGTGCTGGTTGTTTCCCAACAGCAGAATGGTACATGCCGTTATCTTCTGATTGGCAAGGGAGCGGTAATTGCGCTCCACCTTGACCCCGCCGGTACGCTCCAGCGCCTGGTACAGCGCCATGCTTCCCAAGGGATCACTGCGCAGGGATGAACCTGCCGGAAAGATATCCCCGGCTTCAAAACGCAAGGCAAAGAGCTGATAGAGGGAGGCAGCCGCCAGTACCAGCAACAGGCAGAAGGTGAGGATCAGCAGTTTACTGCGTGCGGACATCGCTGGTGATCCTCCGGTGGTTATCCAGGTAGCTGCGGACAGTCTCGTCATCCGGCAGGTGCATACCGTACCAGGCTGCCTCAAAGATCCGCAGGTTCAGAGAAAACGCCTCACTGAGACGGGGCATGGCATGACTGAAGCGGAGCAGTTCCCGCTCGTAATCGTGGTTGGTCTTGCAGCGGGCGATGGTCACCAGCTTTGCATCAGCCAGGGCAGCCAGGGTGGCCAGGTACAACGCCCGCAACCCCAGACGCAGCTCTCCCTTTTCCAGCAGCTCTCGAGCCAGGGCAAGCCAGCGTTCTTCGGTCAGTTCACTGGCGATCACTGATTCATCATGGAGATCAGGCGTCATCTGCAGGGTATGCATCGGCAGTTCTGCTTCCGGTTTAGGGGTACGACGCAGCCGACGCCAGGCAAAGATGGCGCCAAAGCAAAGCAGCAACGCCAGCAGGAGATACATCAGCAGCAGCGCACTATCTGAAAAATTACCGCCCCAGTTATGTTTTCCGCCAGAAAACGATGGTTTGGGCAGTTTTTTGACCACCCACTTTATAACATCCTTGATCCAGCCTCCCGCCGTAACGGCGGTATCCTGGACCCAGGTGATGATGGACTGCATGAAACCAGGCAGCTCCCTCTTTTCCAGCTGGTGGTGCTCCCGTGGCAGTCGCCAGGCAAAGCGAGGATCTTTGATCACCTGTTCAACAGAACGGTCAAGCCTGGCTGCTCGTTGCTGCAGCTGTTGTTGTGGTTCAACAACCGGCGCAGCAGCAAAAGCGGGCTGACTGCCGCAGATGATAAGACTGGAAGCAACCAGAAGCACCAGCAGGGTTGCCCGTTCCGCAACCGTCTTTATCTGGGCCCGCAGATCAGCACCGCTGGATAATGATTCTCCATAGTGACAGCGCAGCACGTAGCAGGCCTTGACCAGCGGATCAAGGCAGAGCTGAGCCATCACCACAATCGCAGCCCAGAAGGTGGAATTAAGCAGCATCTGGTTACTGCGGGTGAAGATGGTTTCAATCCCGAACAGGCTCTTGAGCAGGTGGGGCAGGAAGTAGACACCAACCGCAATATTGGCAAACAGTACCAGAAAGACAAGTGACAACAGGGCCAGCAGTAGATGGTTCTGGCCGGGCCAGAGCAGGGCCAGCCGACGTGATTTGCGTTGCACGGTACGCCAGTCCGGGCCACCCAGCACGGTGAGATTCTGAAAAAAGGCGTAGCACCAGCCAAACGGCAGGGTCACCAAGCCGGCCAGCGGCAGGATGATAAAGCCCCAGGGCTGCAGGCCGCCCTGCACCATGACACTGCCGGTCAGGGAAGGCAGCTCGGCAGCCCCCCCCAGTTGCATCAGCAAACGACCACTAAAGCGGGATTGCCAGACCTTCATCCAGATGAACAGAAGCGACAGGGCCAGTGCCCCACCGGCCAGCCGCTGATCCGCATCAGCGCTGCGGCTCATATCAGCCCAGAACCAGAGCAGCACCAGCATAAACG
>CAZNWF010000080.1:0-13147 GCA_964576485.1 uncultured Geobacter sp.
CGGATATCGGATTTAACCACTTTTTTACACAGTTTTAAAGCTGTGCAGAAAGGTGGTTTTTTCTTATGAAAAATCTATTTTTGCACCGTTCCGGCAAGTGGTATTTCCGTCAATATATCCCTGTAGACCTTCGCAAACACTTTGGTGGACGCTCTGACGTCGCCTTTTCCTTGAAAACCTCCGAAAAAAATCAGGCAGATTTACTAGTAGCCAAGATAAGCCCTCAATATCAAAGTATTTTCAATGTGTTGAGAATGGGCTTGCCTGAAAGCGCCGTCAAAGAACTCCTCAAGACCGTAAGAACGCAAAAGAAGGCAAAGAAGAGGAAAAAAACGGTAAATATCCCCAAAGAAATAGCGCCTGAACCGCAAATGCTCCTGTCTACCCTATTTGATTTATACACCAAAGAGTATCAGGCAGGTTGGACAAGGAAATCCAAACTTGAATTCCAAGGGTGGATGGATACGCTCTTGTTCATAATGGGCGACGTAGATGTGTCTGAAATTAACCGTGTTGCCTGCGTCTCCTGCCGCGATGCCCTATTGCGTTTACCGCCCAATTACAAAAAGAAAACGCATTTGCGTGATATGGCAGCTTCTGAGCTCATAAAGTTGGAAGGACCGGGATTAAACCCCAACACAGTTAATAAATACACGCAACTTTTGTCGTCAATACTGAAATGGGGCGGCAGATACGGATATGTACAAGGGCACAATTCAGCCGAAGGGCTAACGCTTGCCCTGACAAAAAGTCCAAGTGAGCAAAGAAAACCCTTTGACATGGAAGACCTGCAAAAAGTGGTCGCTAATCTGTCGTCTGATAGCCCGGAAAAGTGGATACCGCTTGTTGCCATGTATTCCGGTATGCGATTAGAAGAAATCTGCCAGCTTACCAAGGAAGATATTCTTGAACTTGAAGGTATCCCCTGTTTCAGTCTTCTTAATGGTAAAAATCTGAAAACGGCTGCTTCGGCGCGTATCGTTCCCATTCATCCAATGCTGATAAAGTTGGGGCTGCTGGACTACACCAAACGCCACCCAACTGCTACGGCAAACCTGTGGGGCTTGGAGTATTCGGTAACTGGTTTCGGCAAAAACTACGGCAAGCGCTTTGGCTTGTGGCTGCGAAAGCATGTTACCACTGATAAGCAGAAGGTCTTTCACTCGTTCCGCCATACGGTAAGCTACTGCCTGAAAATGAGGGACGTTCCTGAACCGTTGATTATGCAGATTTTAGGGCACACCAATACCAATATGTCTACGGGTCGCTATGGGGCAAGGTATCCCGTTGATAAACTGCTGGATGCTATCAGCAAGCTTGATTACGATTTGGATTTTGGTGCGCTTGTGAGTTCAGTTGAGCCGCAAGGATGCTGATAGGCAAAAGTAGAACCGTTTGTCTATCACAGTAGGGTGTGGTACAAGAACAGATTGTTTTTAAGCCTGAGAGGGACCGCTTGAACACCGTCTACCACGCCAAATACTTTGCAGCAGAGCTGTTGCGCCGTTCTGCATCAGACGACATTGACAAACTATCCATGTCACTGTTTGATGCCACGGTAGACCTTAATCCACACCAGATTGAGGCGGCTCTGTTTGCCTTCCGCTCTCCCTTGTCCAAAGGCGTGTTGCTGGCGGATGAGGTCGGTCTGGGCAAGACCATTGAAGCCGGTCTGGTGCTTTGCCAGTACTGGGCAGAACGTCGGCGTCGTCTGATTGTCATCTGTCCTGCCTCGTTACGCAAGCAGTGGGCGCTGGAACTGGAAGAAAAATTCAACCTGCCGTCAGTTATTCTTGAAGCAAAATCATTCCGCGATGCCGAAAAAGCCGGACACGACAATCCCTTTCAGCAACCTGCCATCATTGTTACCTCAATGAACTTTGCTACGGTAAAGAAAGAAATGCTGAAGCTGGTACCTTGGGATTTAGCGGTCATTGATGAAGCACATAAGCTGCGTAATGCCTACCGCCCCAGCAACCGGATGGGGCAGGGGATACGCTGGGCACTGGAGGACCGCAAAAAACTGCTGCTGACAGCCACTCCTCTGCAAAACTCCCTGCTTGAACTATACGGCTTGTCCACCCTGATAGATGATTTCATCTTTGGTGATTTACCTTCTTTTCGGGAACAATATACCAACAGCAACGCTGACCTTGACAGTTTGAAACGCCGTCTTGCCGGATTCTGCAAGCGCACACTCCGGTCACAGGTGCTGGAGTATATCCGCTATACCGAGCGTCGTCCTCTTACTCGTCCTTTTCGTCCCTCTGACCAAGAACAGGCGCTCTATGAAGCATTGTCTGCTTTCCTGCAGCGTCCAGACACCTACGCCATTCCGGCTCGCCAGCGTACCCTGACGGTACTTATTATCCGCAAACTGCTGGCGTCATCTTCTCAGGCAGTAGCCGGAACCTTGGAAACTATCCGCGCTAGGCTTGAAGCGTTACGGGCAGGAATTCCTGCTGCTGAAAATCTGTTGGAAACGCTGGTCGCTGATGATGAACTGGGTGATGATTTCATTGAAGAAGAACAGGAAACTGAAGAAAGCGGCATTGAGACCGCTGATACGTCATCTGCATCGGAACATGGGACTATTAACCGGGAAAAGCTGGATGCTGAAATTGCCGAGCTGGAACGCTACATCCAATGGGCACGCTCAATATCCGTTGATACTAAGACCCGCACCCTCTGCACCGCCCTTGATATCGGTTTTGATGAAATGGCAAAGATGCAAGCGCCCCGAAAGGCGCTTATCTTTACTGAAAGCCGCAGAACACAGGACTACCTGAAAAGCTTTCTTGAAGCCAATGGCTATGCCGGAAGGATAGTTGTCTTTAACGGCTCCAATGCCGACCCGGAAAGCAACGCTATCTACACCCGCTGGCTGCATGCTAATGAAGGCACCGGACGTATCAGCGGTTCAAAGACTGCTGACAAGCGTAATGCCCTGATTGAACACTTTCGGGATAGCGCCGATATCATGCTTGCCACCGAAGCCGCTGCTGAAGGTGTCAACCTGCAATTCTGTTCACTGGTCATCAACTATGACCTGCCGTGGAACCCACAGCGGATTGAGCAGCGCATTGGTCGTTGTCACCGGTATGGGCAGAAACATGATGTGGTGGTGATAAACTTTCTGAACGAGCGTAACGATGCCGACCGCCGGGTCTACGAACTGCTGAATGAGAAATTCAACCTCTTCTCCGGCGTCTTTGGCGCTTCCGATGAAGTGCTTGGCAGCATTGAAACCGGGGTGGATTTTGAACGCCGTGTGCTTCGTATCTATCAGGAATGCCGGTCACAGGAGGATATTGAAACTGCCTTTGCTGCCTTGCAAACTGAAATGGAGCAATCAATCGCCTCCCGCATGGATGACACCCGCAAGTCATTGTTGGAACACTTTGACGAAGATGTGCATACCCGCTTAAAGGTTCGGCTCGACCAGACCAAAACCCAGATAGACCGTTTCAGTCGTCTGTTCTGGGCTGTCACCCAATCGGTATTGGCTGACCATGCTGTTTTTGATGACCATGCCATGACCTTCAAGCTGCATACGCCGCCGCCGGTTGCACAGGCTGGCGAGTATCACCTTATCTCCAAAAACCGGGAAAATGTCGAGGGTAGCTACCTCTATCGTCTTTCCCATCCCTTGGGTGAGTATGTCTTAAACCATGCTCTTTCCACAGCTACCCCGGAAGCCACAATCCGATTCAACATTACCCAACACCCAACCCGCATTGCAATGGTAGAGGCTCTGAAGGGAAAAACAGGGGTTCTGGCGCTTGAACGCCTGAGTATCTCGTCGTTTGATACTGAAGAGCACCTGCTGTTTAGCGCCGTTACCGACAGTGGAGAGACGCTTGACCAGGAACAGTGTGAAAAGCTGTTTCAGTGTCATGCAACGATTCTACCCGCTGTAGCTGCCGGTAGTGCCGACCTGCTGCGTACTGAAACTGAACGTCATGCCGCTGCAACCATCAGTCGGGCACTGGAGGCAAGCAATCGTCATTTTCTGGACGAACGGGATAAGCTGGAAAAATGGGCTGATGACCTGATTGTCGCTGCAGAAAAGGATTTGAAGGACACCAAGGCAAAAATCAAACTGTTGAACAGGCAAGCACGGCAGGCAGCAACCACCACTGAACAGATAGACCTGCAAAAACAGATTGCTGAACTGGAAAAGAAGCAGCGCCGTCAACGGCAGCGGGTCTTTGAAGTTGAAGATGACATTATTGAAAAGCGGGATATGCTGATAACAAAACTGGAAAAGCAGATTGCTCAAAGGACTGAACGTAAGACCTTGTTTTCTATCCGTTGGGCGGTAGTGTAAATAATCCATATGTTATAATTCTAGTTGAATAAAATAATCTATATGTTATTGTGTAACTGCTTTTGAATAATGCAGGGGTTATTTTTATGCTGCCAAAATACAAGTTAATAGCACGTCAGCAGCTCGACAAGACACTGTCAGGGTATGCTGTAGCAAGGCAAACCTCTCAGCCTGCAAAGGGCTGGATACGGGCAATCCGCGAGGCGCTTGGCATGTCTGGCAAACAACTGGCAAATCGCCTGAATGTCAGCCAGCCACGTATCTCCAAGTTGGAGCAGGACGAAGTGTCGGGTGTCGTATCACTGAAAACCATGCGACAGGCTGCCGAGGCAATGGATTGTGTTTTTGTCTACGCCATAGTTCCCCGCACTTCTCTGGAGGAAGCTGTCCGTACACAGGCTCGCAAGGTTGCAGAAACTCGAATTCAGCGGGTGTCGCACTCCATGCTGCTTGAAGCACAAAATCTGTCAACTGCAGAACAGCAAGCATCGCTTGATGCCGCTGTGGAAGAGCTTATGCGCGAAATGCCCAAAGAACTCTGGGACCGTAAACCATGAACTTTGAGTATCCCGAAGGTGCAACCCCGCTTGATGCTGATGAAGCTCAAGGGCTGCTGCTTTCCCATATCACCAACAGAACAGAGCTTGACCGCTGGGAACAGGAAAATATCAGCGAAGCTGAAGCTTGGGCATTCCGTCGTAAGCCTCGCGATATTCTCACTGAAGGCTTCATCAAGCGTCTGCACAAGAAGATGTTCAGCACCATATGGCGCTGGGCAGGAAAGAAACGCGATAGCGGAAAAAATATTGGTGTTGAATCATGGCAGATAGACTCCTGCCTGCGTGACCTTTGCGCTGATTGTGCAACATGGATAGAACATCAAGCATACCCGCCGGACGAGATAGCCGTGCGATTCCATCACCGGCTTACAGCTATTCACCCGTTTCCCAACGGAAATGGCCGTCATGCCCGCTTGATGACGGACATTCTATTAGTACATCTGTTGGGGCAACCTCGTTTTTTATGGGGTAGTGGTAATCTTGTCAATGCTGGCGAATGTCGGCAACAGTACATTACCGCACTCCGTGCCGCAGACCGGCACGATTATTCTGCGTTGTTGGTTTTTGCACGCTCATAATAGCGTTCACCATACATAGGAGCATCCATGTCTGAAAACCTTAATAAACTAAAAGCCATCCTGCGGGAGATGTTCCAGCTTGACCAAGCTGACCTTGATTTTGGCATCTACCGCATTATGAACCAGAAGCGGGAAGAGATAGAGCAGTTCCTTGACCGTGACCTGTTGCCGCAGGTCAAGACCGCTTTTGCCCAGTTTAAAGGTGAAGACCTGCAAGCGGTGCGTGATGAACTGGATAAGCTGAAAAAGACCCTTGATGATGCCGGGGTGGTGGCAGAGACCTCGCCCAAGTTTCAGATACTGCAAGCCAAACTGTCCCAATCAGTAGATGTTGCCAGCCTTGAAAATGATGTTTTCTCCCAGCTTACCAACTTCTTCCGCCGCTACTATCACGAAGGAGATTTTCTCTCGCTGCGTCGTTATAAGGCTGGCGTCTATGCCATTCCCTATGAAGGAGAAGAGGTTAAACTGCACTGGGCGAATGCCGACCAATACTACATTAAATCATCTGAAAACTTTCGTGATTACACCTTTAAGCTGCCCTCCGGCAAACGTGCCCATTTCAAGCTGGTGGATGCCTCCACCGAACAGAACAACAAAAAGGAACAGGCCGGTAAAGAACGGCGCTTTATGCTCTGTGCTGATTCGCCGGTAATTGAAGATGCTGGTGAGCTGTTCATCCGTTTTGAATACAAGGTTGATGAAGCAGGGGCAAAACAGGCCGGTTTGAATGAAGCTGCTGTTCAGACGGTACTCAATCTGCTCCCTCGCCCTCAGGGAGAGGGCAGGGGTGAGGGTGGGGCTGATTGGAAGCGGGAACTGTCAACCCTTGCCCCTACTGAGAAGAACCCACGCCGTACCCTGCTGGAAAAACACTTAAACGACTATACTGCCAAATACTCCTTTGATTACTTTATCCACAAAGACCTGGGTGGATTCCTGCGCCGGGAGCTGGACTTCTTTATCAAGAATGAGGTGCTGTTTATTGATGACCTTGATGTTGACCATGTGCGGGCAAGTATCTCCAAGGTTAAAGTCATCAAGGAAATCGGGCATAAGGTGATTGCCTTTCTGGAGCAGTTGGAAAACTTCCAGAAAAAGCTCTGGCTGAAGAAGAAGTTTGTCGTGGAAACCGGCTACTGCTGTACGCTGGATAAAGTGCCGGAAGAGCTGTATCCGTCAATTATTGCCAACACAGCACAGGTGGATGAATGGAAGCGGCTGTTTGCCATTCAGGATATTCAGGGAGACCTGCATACACCGGCATACAGCGACCCACTAACGATGGAGTTTCTGAAAGCCAATCCGTTCTTGGTGCTGGATACCGCTTTTTATGACCAAGAGTTTACGGAAAAGCTCTTGGCGTCGTTTGATAATCTGAACGAGGCGACCGATGGTCTGCTGGTGCATAGCGAGAATTTTCAGGCGTTGAACCTGATGCTTGAGCGGTATCGTGGACAAGTGAATTGCGTTTATATAGACCCGCCGTATAATACAGGAACTGATGGTTTCCATTATAAAGACAACTATCAACATTCAAGTTGGTCATCAATGATGTACGACCGTATTCAGCTTGGCAAAGCTCTTCAATCAAATTTATCAACAATCTTTTCTAGTATAGACGATGGTGAACAAGCGTTATTACGTCAGTTAATGGCCGAAGTTTACGGTGATGCAAACTTTGTTAATAACATTATTTGGCAAAAAAAATATGCGCCATCTAATGACGCTAAATGGTTGTCAGACAATCATGATTTCATAACAGTTTTTGCGAAAGACAAGTCATGTTGGCGTCCCGGCTTGTTGGAGCGTTCAGAGAAAACAGCTTCTATGTATCAAAATCCAGATGATGACCCACGTGGGGCTTGGAAGTCTGGCGACCTATCCGTAAAGACATATTCTGCTAATAGTGACTATCCAATTACAACGCCAAGTGGCCGGGTAGTAACTCCACCTGATGGTCGGTGTTGGGTGGTGTCAAATGAAAAATTTGAACAAATGGTTAATGATAATCGTATCTGGTTTGGAAAAGACGGGAATAATGTTCCTTCCGTTAAACGTTTTCTTTCCGAAGTAAAAGATGGGGTAACACCGCTTACCCTCTGGACATATGAAGAGGTCGGCCATAATCAGGAGGCAAAAAAAGAACTGGTTTCGCTTTTTAATCTGGAAAATGGTCCCTCTTCGGAAGAGTTGAGTGTAACAACGCCTAAACCCGTTCGACTACTATCACGGATAGTTAAAGTTAGTAATTCTAATAATAATGCCATTGTACTTGACTACTTTGCGGGCTCTGGCACAACTGCTCACGCTGTCATCAACCAGAACCGTGAAGACAACGGCAACCGGAAGTATATCCTTGTTGAACAGGGCGACTACTTCGATACCGTCCTGAAACCCCGCATCCAAAAGGTTATCTACTCCAAAGATTGGAACAACGGCAAGCCGGTCTCCCGTCAAGGTTCCAGCCATCTGTTTAAGTACATCCGTCTGGAAAGCTATGAAGACGCACTGAATAACCTGCGGCTGAACCGGACACCGGAACAGGGCAGTCTGCTGGAGCAGCATGATACCCTGCGGGAGCAGTATATGCTCTCCTATATGCTGGATGTGGAAAGCGCTGGTAGCACCTCGCTCCTGAACATTGACGCCTTTACCAACCCCTTCAACTACCGTATGAACATCGCCCGTGGTAATGAAACCAAAGAAACGGTTGTAGACCTTGTGGAAACCTTCAACTGGCTGCTGGGTATCAAGGTGCTGCGTATCAGCCAGAAGGAGCACCGCACTGCCGAGTTTGAAACCGACAGCGAAGGGCGTTTGCAGATTAAGGGGCGGTCGTTAAAGGCAAATCCCCCCCAGCCCCCCTTTATCAAGGGGGGAGTAACCTCTTCTCTTAATAATGATGGAGCCTTGAAGTCTCCCTTTGAAAAGGGAGATTTAGAGGGATTTCAGCCTTGCTGGACCTTTCAGGAGGTGGAAGGGCAGACCCTGTCCGGTGACAAGGTGCTTGTTATCTGGCGTACCTGTACCACCAACCCGGAGCAGGATAATGTGATGCTGGACGAATGGTTTGGCAAGCGCAACTACAGCACCCTTGATTTTGAGTTTGGCCGTATCTATGTGAATGGCGATAATAACCTTGAAAACCTGAAGGTAGGTGAAGAACGCTGGAAGGTGGCGCTGATTGAAGAGGAGTTCAAGCGGCTGATGTTTGATGTTGAGGGGGTGTAAAGTTGTCGAGGAATACTCGATAACTGATTGCTACCACTCGACCCTGACAGGATAGCTTCTGATATGGCTGTCTGGCGTAAGTATAGTCATTCCCCCGGCAATGGCTTGGCAGATGATGATGCGGTCAAACGGGTCTTTGTGGTATTCAGGCAGTCGTGATAATTGAAGTACTGCCGCTTCATCAAGAGATAATGTCTCAATCCGGTGGCGGATACGGTTGTTTTTGATGAAGTCGTGTGGTGGTTCTGGCAACGGCAGCTTACCCAGGTTGTGCTTTACGATAATCTCCCAAGCCGAAGCAACGCTTAGATAGACATCGTTTGCAGGGTCTTCAAACAGACGACGGGCGGTCAAGGATAGTTCAGGACTATCGGAAACAAGCCACAGAAATGAGCATGTATCCAGCAGGATGTTCATGAGGCCATGCCGGAAAACATGGCAATGGTTTCTTCCGGCAGTTCATCGAAAAACGATGGGGGCACAGTGAACGTCCCCTTGGCAAGACCAATCGGGCGCTTTGTAGCAAGCTTGGTTATAATGGGACGGATTTCCGCAACTGGCTTATTCCTTTTGCAAAGAATGAAGCTCTCACCCTTTGCTACCTCATCAAGATAGTGAGAGAAGTGTGTTTTTGCTTCTTGGACATTTATAGTTATCATAGTGGTTGAATAGTAGACCATTTAGTTAGTCAGGTCAAGGATGGTTGCATGGCAAAAAGTAAAACAACAAAATCAGCCCCCCCTTTAAAATTCGATAAACGGCTGGTGCTCAATCAATGGTTGCTGTCGCTTTTTGATGTCAGTGGTGTTGACGAGTTGTACGGGATTATGCGGGACGCCAGTGAGGGGTACGATGAAAACAACGTCTCTCGCTTCTACCATCGCATTACCGAGCGGCTGTTTGAACGGACTGAGCTGTCCAATGACCTGCTGCTTGCTTACGACCAGAATATCTTCCGTCACACGCAGGCTATTTCCGGCAAGCGGGAGCCTGCTGTGGCATGGAAGTATTTTCAGTATCTGGCGCTGCTTTTAACGGAAATCTACCTTGACCGCTATTTCACCAACCAGCAGGCGCTGCTGGAGACGTTGAACAAGCATGTTTCAGCGTTTAATACGGACAAGCCGGAGCGTGACCGGGTGCAGCCGTTCTCGCTTTCAGACCTGAACAAGCTGGCGTTCTGGAATGCTACCGGCTCCGGTAAGACCCTGCTGATGCATGTCAATATCTTGCAATACCGTCATTACCTTGAAAAGCATGGTCGGGAGCGGGAGTTGAACCGTATTATCCTGCTAACCCCCAATGAAGGGCTGTCTGTTCAACATCTGGATGAATTTGCACAATCCGGGCTGAAGGCAGAGCTGTTTAACAAGGATGGCGCAACGCTTTTCTCCGGTAAGCATATTGAGGTGATTGACATCCACAAGCTGAAGGATGAAATGGGGGAGAAGACCGTTGCCATTGATGCCTTTGAGGGGAACAATCTGGTGCTGGTGGATGAGGGGCACCGTGGCGCAAGCGGCAAAGACTGGATGGAGAAGCGGAACAAGCTGTCTGAACAGGGTTTCTCTTTTGAGTATTCTGCTACCTTTGGGCCGGCTGTTGCCGGAAATGCGGCCCTTTCGGAAGAGTATGCCCGCTGCATTATCTTTGATTACTCCTACAAGTATTTTCATGGTGATGATTACGGCAAGCATTATTCCATCCTGAACCTTGCCAATGATACCGACGAGGAGATTCGGCAACGATACCTGACCGCTTGTCTGCTGGCATTTTATCAGCAACAGAAGCTGTATGGCGATAAGGAACAGGAGTTTGCGTCGTATTTGCTGGAAAAACCGCTCTGGGTCTTTGTGGGGGGCAGCGTTAATGCGGTCCGTACCGAGAGCAAGAAAAAGGTGTCTGACGTTGTAGATATCCTCTTGTTTCTGAAGGAGTTTGTTAAGGACAGGGCGGCCAGCATAGCCAACCTGCAGCGGTTGATGCAGAAGAGCGCCGGTTTGTTGGATGACAAAGGACAGGATATCTTCAAAAATTCATTTGATTATCTGCATACCACCGGAGCAAGCCCGGAAGAGTTGTATCGTTCCATCCTTGCCACTTTGTTTAACTGCCCGGTTGAAGGGGCGGAACTGCATCTGGAAAACCTGAAGGGGGTAGGGGGCGAAATCGGTCTGAAGCTGGGAGATAATGCATGCTTTGGCGTTATCAACGTTGGTGATGATACCGCCTTGCTGAAGCTGTGCGAAGAACACGGTTTTTCCGTAACCCAGCGTGATTTTGCGGTGTCACTTTTCCAGCAACTGAATGCCCGCAGCTCCACCGTCAATATCCTTATCGGTTCCAAAAAGTTCATGGAAGGCTGGTCCTGTTGGCGGGTCAGTACTATGGGCCTGATGAATGTGGGCAAAAGCGAGGGGTCTGAAATTATCCAGCTCTTTGGCAGGGGGGTCCGTTTGAAGGGAAAGGGGTTCTCCCTGAAGCGGAGTAGCCGCGCAGACTTTGAGCACCATGCCCCCAAATTCATCCGGGTGCTAGAGACACTGAATATCTTTGGTGTCCGTGCCAATTATATGCAGACCTTCAAGCAGTACCTTGAAGAAGAAGGGCTACCAACCGGCACCGAGGATATTGAGGATTTCTTTTTACCGGTTCTGCGGAACATAACCGGTAAACCCCTCAAGGTGGTCCGGGTTAAAAAGGGGATGAACTTTAAGAAGCAGGCACCACGTCCGGTGCTTGGCGGTTCAGTCTCCAAGGGCTGCTGGGTACATCTGGATTGGTATCCCAAGATTCAGGCGATGAAGAGCAGCGACAAGAAAGCGGCATTAACGGTGCTGGAGAAGAAACACCATCCCCTTACTGTTGCTCATATTGCCTTTATGGATATGGATGTCCTGTGGTTTGAACTGCAGAAGTTCAAAAACGAGCGGTCATGGTACAACCTGACCCTGACACGGGACGGCATAGCCTCACTGCTTGCCGATGCCAGCTGGTACAAGCTGTATATCCCTGAAGAGGAACTGCAGTTTTCTGGAAGCCATGATTTTAAACGTATCCGTAGTTGGCAGGAGATAGCTGCAACCCTGCTGAAGAAGTATTGTGAACAGTTTTTCTCCGACCATCAATCCAAGTGGGAAAGCCTGCATTCGGAATATGTTGAACTGAAGGAGGAAGATTGGGGCTTGGCAACGGATACGGACGGTTCACTGGGCTACCGGTTTAGCATTGACAAGAACGAGCACCTTGATGTGCTGGAAAAACTGAAGCACCTGAAAGAGGCTGTTACCACGGGCAAGCTGAAGGAACTGGAGGTAAAGCAGGGGGCGTTAGCTTCGTTTAACTTCAACCGTCACCTGTATGGGCCACTTATTCATATATCCAGCGTTTCCGGTATTCAGGTGGCGCCGGTCAGCCTGAACGATGGTGAGAAGGATTTTGTCTGCCAGTTGCGCGACTTCTACCATGCCAATGCCGGTTTCTTTGAAGGCAAGGAGCTGTACCTGCTTCGCAACCAGAGCAAAGGGAAGGGGCTTGGTCTGTATGTTGAAGGCTCATCGTTCTACCCTGACTTCATCCTCTGGCTGGTGGTCGGGCAGACCCAGTATGTCTCTTTTGTTGACCCGAAAGGTATCCGTAACCTGAACGGTCTGATTGACAAGAAGATACAGTTTCATAAGGACATCAAAGAGATTGAAAGACGCTTGGGGGACAAGCAGATTATCCTCAACTCGTTCATCGTATCGACAACGCCCTATTCGGATGGCGGGTGGTGGGATGATGTCGGGTCTATGGCTGAGTTTGAAGCCAATAATGTGTACTTCCAGAAGGACGACCAGAGCTACATAAAGAAGCTGCTGCTGAACGTGTTGTCATAAATGGTACGTGTAATGATTTCAACGGTCTTTGGTCCCGTAACAGCAGATTATTGTCATTTTCCCGAGTGGCGAGGGTGGCGCTCGACTCCAATGATTCTAAACAGATGAATTTAAAAGGTTTTATCCGGGAACCTCAAAATTACACAGAAATTTACACAGAAAATCGCTTGATTTAGCAGGAAAAAACAGTAAAAGTGCTTATTCCGGTCTTGAAAAAGTCATATATTACGACAAATTATGTAGGTTGTGCCTTGACGAGAACAAGTTCGATTCTCGTCTTCGGCACCATCTAAAATTTAAAGGCTCCTTCTCTTTGCAGAAGGGGCCTTTTCTGCTTTACATTGCAACAGTTGTTCATTATCCTTCCAAATTCAATTCGTCCCATCAAAAATCAGTGAGAGTTCATGGATATCAGTAAGATTCGCAATTTTTCAATTATCGCCCATATCGATCACGGCAAGTCTACCTTGGCTGATCGTCTGCTGGAGTATACCGGCGCCCTAACTGCCCGTGAGATGCAGAGCCAGTTTCTGGATAAGATGGATCTTGAGCGTGAGCGGGGGATTA
>CAZNWF010000081.1:0-12638 GCA_964576485.1 uncultured Geobacter sp.
TCCTCCAGATGCCGTGCCAACGGTTCCCGCCAGTGGTCCCGGCCAAAATCCTGCCGGGCCAGAAGGTCCGCGGCCAGTTTACCGGTTTCCAGCAGGGCCAGCAGCGCAACGATCAGCTCTCTGACGTGGCGTTTCCTGCGCTTGAGATCGAGAGAGCCGGCCCAGGCAGCATCAACGGTGCCCTCGATATCGGCGATCTCCACCAGTATATCCTGCCGCAGCGCGCGTAGTGTCTTTTCATCTTTACCCCGCACAAGCAGTGCCAGCCACTCGATATTCGCCACCGTAACCGCACGCAAGCGGTCCAGCAGTTCCCGTTTTGCACGGCGATGGGTAAAGTACAGGGTCACTACCGTCGCGACGACGATTCCAATCGTAATACCGGCGATGCGGCCGAAAACCAGGTCATGCAGATGAGGGGGGTTGTTGTAGCCGGCCATGGCGATCACGGCGGCGGTGCAGGCGGCCACCATGGCGCCATAGGAACGGAGACCGTACTGCAGATTACCGGCGCCGACACAGGCCGCCAGCCAGAGGGCCAGCAGAATCGTCAGGCTGGCCGGGGAGCGGGAAGAAAGCAGCATCAGCATACCCGCCACCGAACCGGCTATCGTGCCCAGCAGGCGGTTATAGCTCTTTTCCAGCAGCAGGCCGCGGGTGGGCTGGATCACAATCAGGGCGGTCATGGGTGCCCAGTAGGGGGACTCCAGCTTCAGCAGGATTGCCAGCACCAGGGCTAAAACGGCGGCAAGGGTGCCCCGGCCGGCGAGCACCAGCTGTGGCCACTCACGATGAAGAATTCGCCCCAGTGTATGAAAATTCATTGATGTATCCGGATCAGTTCTTGGGTAAGCACAACGACATCAGGACAGATTTCGCCTCTGCTGGTCACTGCACAAACTGGCGCAGCACAAACGGCAGAATGCCGCCGTGACGATAATACTGCAGCTCGTTCGGCGTATCGATGCGGACCAGCACGAAAAACCGCCTGATTGAACCGTCACTGGCCCGCATGGTCACCGCCAGCTGCTGGCCAGGGCCAACCGCGGCAAGCCCTTCCAGATCGAACCGTTCCGTACCGTCGATGCCGATGCTCTGGGCTGATTCGCCCGGCAGAAACTGCAGGGGAAGAACCCCCATCCCCACCAGGTTTGAACGATGAATCCGCTCAAAACTCTCCGCCAGTACCGCACGCACCCCCAGCAGTTTGACCCCTTTTGCCGCCCAGTCCCGCGATGAGCCGGTCCCGTATTCCTTACCGGCCACCACGATCAGCGGAGTTCCGTTCTCACGGTACCGCATGGCCGCATCAAAGATGGACAGCTGTTCGCCGTTACCGGCAGGGTCAGGGAAGAATCGGGTCACCCCGCCTTCCACACCGGGCACCAGCCCGTTCCTGATGCGGATGTTGGCCAAGGTCCCCCTGACCATCACCTCATGATTGCCACGGCGGGAACCGTAGGAGTTAAAATCAGACGGCTGAACCCCCAGCGACTGCAGATAGAGTCCAGCCGGAGAGTTTTTGCCGATGGAACCGGCCGGTGAGATATGATCGGTGGTGATGGAATCCCCCAGCAGAGCCAGGACACGGGCCCCGCTGATATCGGTTACGGGAGTGGGCTGTTGCGGCAAATCGGTAAAGAATGACGGCTGCTTGATGTAGGTAGAGCCTTCCTGCCACTGGTACAGCTCGCCAACCGGCACCTCCAGGTCGTTCCACTGCTTGTCTCCCTGGAACAGATCCGTATAGCTGCGGGCGAATGCTGCCGGTGAAACAGTACTGGCAACCAGTTGCTGGACTTCGTCGGGATCAGGCCAGAGGTCACGGAGATAGACCGCATGACCGGCCGGATCGACGCCGAGCGGCGCGCTACTCAAATCAATAGTGACGCTGCCAGCCAGCGCATAGGCGATCACCAGCGGCGGCGAGGCCAGATAGTTGGCTCGCACGGCGCTGTGGATGCGCCCCTCGAAGTTACGGTTGCCGGATAGCACGGCGGCAACCGACAGGTCGCCATCGACCACCGCCTTGGCGATATGATCAGCCAGCGGTCCGCTGTTGCCGATGCAGGTGGTGCAGCCGTAGCCTACCAGATTGAAACCCAGCGCCTCCAGATAAGGCATCAACCCGGCCGCGGCCAGGTAGTCAGTCACCGCTTTCGAGCCGGGGGCCAGGCTGGTTTTTACCCAGGGCTGGGCTTTGAGTCCACGCAGCACGGCATTGCGGGCCAGCAGGCCGGCGGCCATCATCACCGACGGATTGGAGGTGTTGGTGCAGCTGGTAATGGCGGCGATCACCACGGAACCGTGGCAAAGGCTATACTCCATGCCGTCCGGTTGCACCACCGGCTGCTGGTCAGCAGCGCTGGCCGGCTTCAGCGTGTCCAACTGTTTTTTGAAGGAGCTGGGCACCTCGGAAAGCCGGATCCGGTCCATCGGGCGGGTCGGTCCGGCCAGACAGGGTTCGACGTCACGCAGATCCAGCTCCAGGGTATCGCTATAGAGCGGCTCCGGCCCATCTGGACTGTACATAAGCCCCTGTTGACGGTAATAGGCCTCCACCAGCGGCGCCTTTGCAGCCCTGCCGGTCAGCCGCAGATAGTCGACCGTCTGCTGGTCCACCGCAAAGATGCCGACCGTGGCTCCGTACTCCGGGGCCATGTTGCTGATGGTGGCCCGGTCAGCAACCGTCAGCGAGGTCGCGCCGGGACCGAAGAACTCCACAAATTTTCCGACCACCCCCTTCTTGCGCAGCAGCTGGGTAACCGTCAGCACAAGATCGGTGGCGGTGGCACCCGGCTGGAGGGCTCCACTCAGCCGGAATCCGATCACCTGCGGTAGCAGCATGGAAATGGGCTGGCCCAGCATGGCGGCTTCAGCCTCAATGCCCCCCACCCCCCATCCCAGCACCCCCAACCCGTTAATCATGGTGGTGTGTGAATCAGTGCCAACCAGGGTGTCGGGGAACAGCCAGCTTTCGCCCTGCCCCTCTCTCACCACGGCCACCTGGGAAAGATATTCCAGGTTTACCTGATGACAGATGCCGGTGGCCGGAGGCACAACCCGAAAATTGGCGAACGCCGACTGGCCCCAGCGCAGGAACTGGTAACGTTCATGGTTGCGCTCGAATTCAAGCTTTGAGTTTATTTCCAACGCCGAGGCGGTCCCGTAGCTGTCCACCTGCACCGAGTGATCGATGATCAGGTCTGCCGGTTGCAGCGGATTGATCCGGGAGGCCTGCCCGCCCCATTGTTTGAGGGCAGACCGCATGGCTGCCAGATCAGCGACTGCCGGTACGCCGGTGAAATCCTGCAGCAGGATGCGGGCCGGCATGAACTGGATCTCGTCCTGCGGTACAGCCGTGGCATCCCAGCGAGCGATCGCCTCGATATCCGCTTTTTTGACCGTCACCCCGTCTTCACGGCGGAGCAGATTTTCCAGCAGAATCTTCAGGGAATAAGGCAGCCTGGTGATATCCAGCCCCGCGTTGTCGGCAAAGGCTTTTAGCGAGACATAGCGATAGGTAGTGCCATCTACCGTCAGACTGGCCAGTGCGTTGTAGCTGTTGAATTGTTTGGTCGCCATCGGGGTTTCTCCTGCGCTGCAGATTCTATCAACCAGGTAAACCGCTACAGAAACTCGGCGTTGATCGCCTCCAGCGCCGCCCGTGATGGACGCAACCGCTCATCCGGCAGCTTGACTAAAGGCAGCTCCACCAGATGTGCCTGCTCAACCAGCGTGCGCCGCTCCTCGTTCAGGTACAGCAGCCCGGTGGTAAAGGTCTGCCCGGCCCGCTCTCCTTCCAACAGCCTGATGGCCGCCATCCGGTCGGTGGGGTCGTACTCCTGGCCGATCTTTTTCAGACGGACTACGGAACCATCGTGCAGCGCCACCTCGCGGACATCGCCCGGCTGGTAATCAGCCCGAATCTCGTCATGCTCCAGGGGGATGAAATCCAGCTGGTGCAGCGGCAGCCCATGTTCTTTGCCCCAGACATAACTTTTGGTGGAATCCGGGCCGTTGTTGAAGGTGACGCACGGGCTGAGTATGTTCAGCACCGCCGTGCCACGGTGGGAGAAGGCGGCCTTCAGCAGTGTCTGCAGCTGCTTGGGATCGCCGGCAAAGGATCGCGCCACGAAACCGCAGCCGGCAATGATCGCTTCCAGGCAGAGATCCAGCGGCGGTGTTTCGTTCAGGCTGCCATGCCTGATCTTCTGCCCCAGATCGGCGGTTGCCGAGAGCTGCCCCTTGGTAAGACCGTAGACGCCGTTATTCTCGATCAGGTAGACCATATCGACATTGCGGCGCAGCAGATGCTTGAACTGCCCCAGCCCGATGGAGCCGGTGTCGCCATCACCGCTGACGCCGACCGTTACCAGCTCACGGTTAACGGTTGTGGCGCCGGTGGCCAGGGAGGGCATCCGCCCGTGCAGACCGTTGATGCTGTGGGAACGGCCGAGGAAGTAGGCCGGACTTTTGCTGGAGCAGCCGATGCCACTGATCTTGGCGATGCGGGTCGGGTCCAGCGACAGTTCATAGGCCGTGTTGATGATCACGTTGGCGATCGAGTAGTGGCCGCAGCCGTTGCAGAGCGTTGAGGGGGAACCGTTGTAGTCGGCCTTGCTCAGCCCGCGTTTGTTGACTAGAGGAGTGGTGGTCATGGCTGCTCCTTTGCTTCGCGCTGCTGGACAGCGGCAGATATCCAGCCTGCGGTTAACGGCAGGCCATCGCACGTGGCGAGGGAAACCAGCCGGCCAGCATCGGCGGGGGTATGCAGCTGAATCAGCCCGTGCATCTGGCCATCCAGGTTGTTTTCGACAACGTAGACCCGTTGATGCTGCCTGATGAACTCCACCAACTGCCCTTCCAGCGGCAGGGCCCGCAGCCGCAGGTATGATGACGGAACACCGGCCGCAGCCAGGCGATGACGGGCCTCATGGACGGCAGGATCAGTGGTGCCGTAGGCGATAATGCCGACCTCGGCCCCCTCCACTAGTTCAACAACCGGTCCCGGCACGATCGTCCGGGCCTGGTCATGTTTTTTGGCCAGTCGGGCCAGGTTGGCCGACCAGTCCTCAGGCCGTTCGCTGTATCCGGCAGCCTCGTTATGGCCGGTGCCGCGGGTAAAATAGGCGGCTGCCGGGTGATCGGTGCCAGGCAGGGTGCGATAGCAAACCCCGTCGCCATCAACATCGGCATACCGTTTCCAGCCCCCCCCCAAGCGGGTCAACTCTTCCGCCGACAGCACCTTGCCGCGATCCAGCGGTTTTTCAGGATACGCAAACGGCTTGGTCGGCCAGAGATTTAAGCCCAGGTCAAGGTCACTCAGCACGATCACCAGGGTTTGCAGCCGTTCAGCCATATCCAGCGCAGCACCGCCAAACTCGAAACACTCGGCCATCGTCGCCGGGATCAGACAGATATGCCGGCCATCACCATGGCCCAGGGTATAGGCCGCCAGGATATCGTCCTGGGCCATCCGGGTCGGCAACCCGGTACTGGGTCCCATCCGCTGCACATCCCAGATAACCGCCGGAATCTCCGCAAAATAAGCGTACCCGGCAAACTCGGTCATCAGCGACAAGCCCGGTCCTGACGTGGCGGTCATCGAGCGGGCGCCGGCCCACCCCGCGCCCACCACCATGCCGATCACCGCCAGCTCATCTTCCGCCTGCACGATCGCATAGGTGGCCCTACCGTCCGGGTCGCGCCGCAGCCGGGGCAGATACTCACTCAGATTGTCCACGATTGAGGTGGACGGCGTGATCGGATACCAGGCCACGAACTGCACCCCGCCGAAGATCGCACCCAGCGCGGCGGCCGTGTTGCCGTCAATCAGGAAGGTGCCGTCGGTCATCCCCATCCGCTCGACCCGGAAGGGGGCTTCTTGGGCACGGTTCGCCCCTGCCCAGTCGTAGGCAGCCTTAACCGTAGCGTAGTTAAGCGCCGCCGCCTTCTGCTTGCCGTTAAAGTGGTGTGACAACGCGGCCTCGATCTCCGGCAGATCGATCTGCAGCAGGTAGGCCAGCGTGCCGACATAGACCATGTTGGCAACATAGGGCTTCAGCTTCATATCAGCCCCGGACTGCGCCACCAGTTCATTCACCGGCATCGGATAAAAGGTCACGTCATCACGGGTGATCGGCAGCTGCTCGTTTACCGGGTAGAGGCAGATGCCACCCGAGGCCAGCTGCTGAATATCCTCCTTGATCGAGGCCCGGTTCATGGCCACCAGGATCTCGGCTTGCTCGCACCGGCCAAGATAGCCATCCTTGCTGACCCGCATGGTGAACCAGGTGGGCAGCCCTTGAATGTTGGAAGGGAAGATATTCTTGCCGCTGACCGTCACCCCCATCTTGTGAATGGCCCGCAGCACCGTGTTGTTGGCCGTCTGGCTGCCGGAGCCATTGACCGTGGCGATGGTGATCGAAAAATCGTTTACGACCATGGATGAACCTCGTATTTCGACTAATTTGTAACGGTTATCGGGATAGCTTTGCCTGCTCGGCGAAAGTGTATTCTCTGGAATCAGCCCGGAATCAGTGCGGCAAATTCCTTTTCTACCTGCTTGGGGTTCTTCATCAGGCCGACATAGACCCCCTGTGACATCGGGTCGGGAAAAATCGCCTCATCGCCGTTCTCCAGCCCTGCAACAATCGCAGCGGCAACCTGCTCAGGCGTAGCCTTGTCCATCTCTTGACCAGCGGTCATGTTCGTATCAACCGGCCCCGGATAGACACCAACCACCTGAATATTTTTGGGTGTCAGTTCGGCGCGCAGCCCTTGCAGCAATGAGTGTCCGGCGGCCTTTGAGGCACAGTAAGTGCCGTTTACCGGCAGGTTCACCAGACCGATGATGGAACAGACGTTGACGATCGCCCCGCCGCCACGTAAGGCCAGCAGCGGCGCAAAGGCCCGGCACATGGAGAGTGTTCCGAAGTAGTTGACCTCCATCTCCTCCCGGGCATCCTGCATGGCGGTGGGTGCCGTAAACCAGGTACAGCGATTGACCCCGGCGTTATTGATCAGCAGGTCCAGATCCCGGCATTGCTGCGCTGCAGCTGCAACGCCGGATGGGTCGGTAACATCCAGCTGCAGGGCGACCACCCTGTCACCATGCTGTTGAACCAGCCCGGCGAGTGAGGCGGTTGTGCGGGCTGCCGCATACACCTTCGCTGCCCCCTTCTCCAGGAGCGCCTTGACCAGAGCTCCGCCGATGCCGCCGTTGGCGCCGGTCACTAGTATGATTTTATGCTCGATATCCATAGCTTTTCCTCCTGGCTATTTAAACACCTTGATCCGCTCAGTTAACGGCTGGAACGTCTTGGGATCAGGCTGGGCAACCGGCTTGCCAAAGGGCATCTGGGCAATCAGCTTCCAGGAGGCCGGGATGTTCCAGGCTGCGTGTACCGCCTCATCAATCACCGGGTTGTAGTGTTGCAGCGTCGCACCGAACCCTTCCAGCTCCAGCGCCGTCCAGATCGCAAACTGCAACATGCCGGATGACTGGTTGGACCAGATCGGAAAGTTGTCGCTGTAGCTCGGAAACTGCTGCTGCAGCCCTTTGACCACCTCCTGATCTTCAAAATACAGAATGGAACCATAGCCGCTACGGAAAGCCCCGTTGATTTTATCCTCGGTCGCCTGAAAACTCTCTGCTGGCACCAGCTTGCGCAGTTCCGTCTTGGTCAGATCCCACAGCCGGTCATGCTGTGCGCCCAGCAGGATCACCACCCGTGCGCTCTGCGAGTTGAAGGCCGACGGCACATGTTTGACCGCCTCCCCCACAAGCTCCTCGATCCGCGCATCGGTAGCCACCGACTCCTTACTGAGCGCATAGCAGGACCTTCTGGCCTTTACTGCATCAAAAAATGCGTTTTGCATACATTGCCTCCTTTTTATCTGCTCTGGTTACTTCTTGATCATCTCGATTTCCAGGTTGACCGTTACCTCGTCACCCACGGCCACTCCGCCGGTTTCCAGGGCAGCGTTCCAGACCAGGCCGAAATCCTTGCGATTGATTGTGGTGGTGGCGCTGGCCCCTTTACGGATCATGCCCCAAGGGTCCTTGACCTCTTTGGTGGGCCCGGTGACATCAAGCACAACCTGTTTGGTGATGCCGCGCAGCGTCAGGTCGCCCGTCACCTTCAGCTTATCCTTACCGACCTTGGCAACCTTCTTTGATACAAAGGTCATGGTCGGGTACTTGGCTACATCGAAAAAGTCGGCGCTGCGCAGGTGCTCATCACGCTTCTGGACATTGGTATTGATGGAGTTGGTGTCAATGCTGATCTCTACCTTTGATTTGGTGATATCCTTCTCGTTGATCTCCACGACCCCGTTATGCTTGACAAAACTCCCCTTCACGTTAGTCACCATCAGGTGCTTGACCTTGAATCCGATGTAGGTGTGATCAGGGTCAATGGTCCAGGTGGTAGCGAACGCCAAGGCCGGTAAGGCCAGGGCGATGATGGTGCCGAGGGCGGTGATGATTCGTCTCATGATGCTGCTCCTTTGACTTTATTGATGGTTTGGGTACTTAAGTATACCGCGAAAAAATAATGCTGCTTTGCGATCCTTATTTTTTTCCCAACTTTTTACACAAGCTGCCCAGTGCTGCTTGCTCATGCTCATCAAGGGACGCCATCTCCCTCACAATCTCAGCCGCCACAGCTGCAAAGGTCGTGGCTATCAGCGCTGCCCCGGCTTCAGTCAAGTGAACCGTCAGATAGCGCCGGTCAGCGTTGTCACGTGCTCTTCTCACCAAGTTTCGTTTTTCAAGATTATCGATCACCAGGGTAATGTTGCCGGTGCTTTTGAGGATCTTGGTGGCGATATCACGCTGGCACAACGGCCCTTTGTGGTACAACGCCTCCAGCACACCAAACTGGCTGATGGTCAGCCTGGGCTCGGCCAGCACCCGATGCACCCGACCCGTGACCGATTCCGCCGCCCGCATCAGCTTGATGTAGGTTTTTATGGCCACATGTCCTGTTATATCGAAAGGTTTCATTTAGTAACCCGATCATGGCAGCTGCATATAGTTCAATATCAAACTAAATTACCCAACCGTAACTGTCAACAATTATATGATGGCACCGTTGACATACCAAGACCAGCAAAGCAAAAATGCATGGGGTCGGGCTTGCTTTTCTGTCAATAACCTTCAGTAAAGTGGCTGAAGTGCGCTTTAGCAGGGGTAGATACCTTGACAGAGTCGTTTTGTGCGATATTAATTCAATTAATATCACTTGAGGCTTGATTGCTCTCCTGGATTACCGGAGCCTTCATGAAACGCTCATTCCTGTCAGTGCGTCCTTCCATACGCAGTGTTCTGTTCACAATTATCCTGATATTCGGCACTTGGGCGATTGCTGCATCAGTGCAGCAGATTAACGTTAGTCTGCAGATCTATCGTCAGAGCAAACATGTCTCCGATTGGGCCCGAGTTGTCGAGCAGTTGCTGTGCGCCGCCCAGCACCTTGCCTTCGAACGCGGCCGCACAGCCGTGGTGCTGCTCGGGCAAGGGCCGATCTCGGCCAAGGATCGCAGATTTCTTGACGAACGCCGCAGTCTGGCCGACGCTTCTCTGGCTTCAGCTCTCAGCAGCCTGGGTGAAAAAATGCCAGAATACGGACAAGCTGAGATAGTCGAACAATTTGCAAAGATCCGCCAACTTCGTCAGCAGGTCGACCACGATGCAAAGTTGTTCCGCGCATCCCGCGATCAGGCACTGGCAGACCGCTGGTTCAGTACCGCAAGCGATCTTATCCGCAACATTCAACGCACAACAGAAATGCTGATAGGTGGATTTAAGAGCATTGGCATTACTACCCGACTGACGCTCCTCGCCTCCAGTGCACTGGAACTCCGTATCTCCGGTGGTGCCGCAGCATCCATGATTGCCCAGGTACTGTCTGCTGGTGAAGCACCTGCACCGGATCGCCTGTATTTGATCCATGCCCTGCGAGGCCGGGAAGACCGGCTTTGGAATGAGATCGACCGCTTTGTCTCCTATGCGGGGATCAACAGGATTCAGGATAAGGCCAAAGAAGTCAAACAGCAGCATCTGGTGGCCTTCCGTCCGTTACAGAATCAGGTGATTGCGGACTGGAATGCCGGCCGGGTGGCCTCTGCCCAGGTTGAAAAGCTCACCTCCGTTTCACTGCCTGTGCTGGATGGCATTAGCAAACTGATGACTATGGCAACGGAAGACGCCCTGCGCATCGCCGATGCTGAGATGCACCGCGCCCGCACTGTTGTCCTCAAACACCTCGCCCTGCTGGTGATGCTGATTGTTTTGCTTGCGCTGTCGTTCTATTACATCGGCCGTCGTGTTGTCCAACCCTTGGAGCAGGTGGATGGTGAGCTACGTCGCCTGGGGGAATTGTCCCCTTCCGTCATCAGAGGCGAGAATGAAATTGACCGGCTGGCAGCCAGTGCCAGGGCATTGGAACAAAGCCATGTTGCCCTTGCCGAAGCCAAGGAGGCAGCTGACGTAGCAAATCGTGCCAAGAGTGAGTTCCTTGCCAACATGAGCCACGAGATACGCACTCCGCTTAACGGCGTGGTCGGCATGATTCAGCTGCTTCGTTTTACGGAATTGAGCGCTGAACAGCAGGAATATCTGGCAAATATTGAAACGTCCTCAGCAAACCTGCTGGCCATCATCAATGACATCCTCGATCTGGCAAAGGTGGAGTCCGGCAAGATTGAGCTTGAGCACACCAATTTTTCGTTGCGGCAATGCATCAATGACGTGCTTACCATGCAGCTCGCCAAGATTATGGAAAAAAAGCTGAACTATGATGTCAGAATTTCACCCGCATTGCCTGAGATTGTCTGTGGCGATCAGTTGCGGGTAAAGCAGATTCTACTTAACCTGCTCGCCAATGCCGTCAAGTTTACCAAACAGGGACGTATCACGATTGCCGTCGAGATGAAAGAGCAGCAAGGGCAGCAGCTGCTAATCGTTATCTCTGTCAGTGACACCGGCATCGGTATGTCTCAAGCCACATTACAGAAAGTGTTTGAGCCATTTGCACAGGCAGATGCCAGCACCACACGCAGGTTCGGTGGGACAGGACTGGGGCTTACGATATGCCGCCAGCTTACGGAGTTAATGGGCGGCAGCATAAGCGTGGAAAGTACTGAGGGGACAGGTTCAACCTTCTACCTGATATTGCCGTTCCGTATCGGTAAACCGGACGTTCCGGACAAGGCCCAAACCATCAGGTGTAAGGTGTGGGAGGGAGCACCGCTGCGGATACTTTTTGCAGAAGACCACGATATGAATCTCATGATTGGCCACACGCTTCTGGAACGGATGGGGCACCGGGTCATGACAGCGGTCAATGGCCAGGAAGCACTTGCTGCGTGGGAAAACGAGGAGTTTGACCTGATCCTGTTGGATATCCAGATGCCCCTAATGGGGGGAGAGCAAGTAACCGCCATTATCCGAGAACGGGAACAGCAAACCAGCCGTCATACCCCCATAATTGCGGTCACGTCTTATGCCCTCAAGGGTGACAGAGAGCGATTTCTTGAGGCCGGTTTTGACGGCTATGTAGCCAAACCATTCCAGGCCGAGAAGCTCTCGGCAGAGATCCAGCGGGTGATGCGCCCTTGAACTGGCCCAGCTGGATCTGACGGGGGGCTCCCCTACTGCTCCCCCTCGCAAATTAAGGGGACAGTTTACTTAATTCTATCCATTATTTTACGAACAGCATCCATCAACATCGGTAAATCGTCGCGAATTGTATTCCAGACTATCTCCAGATCAACTCCAAAATATTCATGCGTCAGCAGATTGCGGAAATCTTTAACGTCCTGCCACGGTATCTCAGAATATTGGCATTTTAACTCCTCTGACAGTTTGCCAACAGCCTCACCGATAATTTCGAACTCGCGAATTACCGCCGAGTAACGCATTCGATCCAGAACGAACGCATCACAGGTCATCCCCAGAACATACGACTGGATGGCTACGCCGGATTCCAGAACATCTTGACAATAGAGGAGTTGCGGACGCTCAGACATGGATGATTTCCTTGGCTACCAACTCACGAGCCAACGGTTTTAAGGAACTCTCAATCCCCAAGTCTACCGTCTTGCCGAACTGCTGTTCGAGGTAGCGCCTGACACCAAAGAAATTCCTCAGGGACTTCTTTTCAGACATTATCTCTATGGCAATGTCGATATCAGAATCCTCTCGAGCATCGCCACGGGCATAACTTCCGAAAAGACCGACGCTCACGACACCGAAACGCTGGGCCATTTCTTCTTTGTGCGTCTGCAAGAACGTGAGGATATCATTTTTGCTTCTGACCATTTCATAACTCCCTAAACTTGCTAAACCGGAGTATACGTTTGCACTATCTAAAAGGCAAGAAGGGCAGCCAATTGGCTGCCCTTCCTTCATTCTACTTCAAATTCTTCTTGATCCGCTCCACCGCCTCAATCACATTCTCGCGATGGCCGAAGGCCGAGAGCCGAAAGAACCCTTCGCCGCTGGGGCCGAAGCCGCTTCCCGGCGTGCCGACCACGTTGCACTCGTTCAAGAGCTTGTCAAAGAAATCCCAACTGCTCATGCCACCGGGGGTCTTCAGCCAGATATAAGGGGCATCTACACCACCGTA
>CAZNWF010000082.1:0-12360 GCA_964576485.1 uncultured Geobacter sp.
GTTACCGGGAGTTCAAGGCCCAGCTCAAGCCTGTCGGTTATGCCGTAACGTCCGGCCAGGGTCCAGCGATAGAGTTCGCCATCCAGCAGGATCTGTTCATTGGCAGTGCTCTTGGTGCTGTACAGGCTGGCAATATCCTGGGTCAACTGCAGCTGGGAACTGCCTGCGGCAAGCACTGTGGATGAGGTCTCTGACGGCAATCCGTAAATCTGTATCAGTGGATTGAGGTTTATTGTTCGGAAGGGAGTGATCTCAAGTGCGAGGGCACTGTTTGCCCAGGCCGCGGCTACAAAAGCCATGATCAACAAGCGGAATGAAAAAGGCAAATTCATGTCGGATACTCCCCTGAAAACTGGTAAAGTAGTAAGGTACGCTTGCATAAGAAAAGGCGTCTGCTGTATCGGGTGGAGTAATACCGTGTTACTCCCGGCTTGTCCAGCAGAAGCAGGTTGCATTAACAACAGAGTTGCGGAAGGAGTCGCGTCATGAGCTATAGAGCGGTTATCTGGTCCCTGTGTGGTCTGCTGCTGATGTGGGGCTGTTCCTCTGCACCACTGTTGCAACCGTTGCCTCCTGATGCCGTTGTTCTAGCTTTTGGCGACAGCCTGACGGCTGGTACCGGTGCAACGCCGGAAACCAGCTATCCTGCTGTCTTGAGCGGTCTGATCGGGCGTACGGTGGTGAATGCCGGGATACCCGGTGAGGTGACTGCGGCAGGCCTGGCGAGGTTGGCCGAGACACTTGATCGAGAAAAACCGGCACTGGTGTTGCTCTGTCTGGGGGGCAACGATTTTTTGCAACGGCTTGATCAGGCCAAGACAGAGGAACATCTGCGCAGCATGGTTCGTATGATGCGTGAACGCGGGATAGCTGTGGTTTTGATCGGTGTGCCGCAGTTGGGATTCGGGCTGGATGTGCCGGGGTGGTATGCTGAACTGGCCAAAGAAGCGGGTGTCCCGTATGAAGGTAAACTGCTGAAGCGGATTCTGGCTGACCGTTCACTCAAGTCCGACCCTATTCATCCCAATGCTGCCGGTTATCAGCAGCTTGCGGAGGGACTGGCAGCAGTCTTGAAAAAAAACGGGGCGCTGCCCAAATAATGCCGGTTAGAGCGGGCAGGGGGGATTGCTCAGGCGGCCACAATGGCGCGGTTTCTGCCTCCCAGCTTGGCCTGAAACAAGGCCTGGTCAGCCCGGGCGATCGCTTCAAAAATGTTCTGTTCCGGTTTGTACTCGCAGACGCCCAGGCTGATGGTAAGCTGGATTCCCGGCCGGTTGACCTTGAATTCGGTCATGGCTACAGATTCACGGATCTTGTTAGCAACTGCCAGGGCGCCGTCAAGCTGGGTTTCCGGCAGCAGTACCAGGAACTCTTCACCTCCCCAGCGGGAGCAGATATCTTCATTGCGCAGACAGCCACGCAGTACCCTGGAAACTTCTACTAATACGTCATCCCCCGTGTTGAATCCATGGGTGTCATTAACCTTTTTGAAGTAGTCAAGGTCAGCCATGATGATCGAGGCAGAACGTTGGTGTCTACTGGCCCTGCTGAATTCCTGTTCAATCATTTCCATAATCGCCCGGCGGTTGGCAAGCCCGGTCATCGGGTCTATTCTGGTGGCAAGATCCAGAGATCGGTTCATGTTTGCCAATTGGGTCTGCAGATGTTCCTTTTCCTTGATCATCCGCTCCGAACGCTGGGCCAGAGTACGGTAGAGTTCATGCAGCTGTTGAAATTCAGGTAAAAGGGGATTGTCCTTAAAACGTTCATCTGCCATAAGTTGCTGAAAACGGTCTGACTCAAGTGCTTCAAGGGTATCAATAAGGTTACGGTCTGTTGCCATGCTGGAGAGCTCCTTTGATGCTCTGACTGAAAAAGCATACTATTACATTTGATTGTAGCGTGATTCCTGAATAATTCAATGGAAAGTCTTTTGTTTGCTGCAATTTATACCTAAAGGGATGAAATATGATAAGCTTTGGAGATCTGTTGGCTGCAGTTCCAAAAACATCTGGTGGAGAGTTGTTTGAAACACTCGCTGCCATTGATGAGGTTAGGGTTGAGCGAATTGTCTCACGGGGGCATGCTACTGCGGTAGGTGAGTGGTATGATCAGGCCTGGCATGAATGGGTGCTGCTGGTAAAAGGAGAAGCAGTGCTGCTGGTTGAAGGAGAGCAAACTCCGCATCGGCTGTTGCCTGGCCAGTGGATGCTTTTACCGGCTCATTGCCGCCATCGTGTGGAATGGACGTTGCCTGACGAGGACACGGTTTGGTTGGCTTTGCACTGGCCTAAACAACATGCAGCGAGAAGGAGCGTAAGTGATGTTACCAATTATGGTTGAACAGCATCCGTTAAGCGCTGGATGCAGGATAGTAGCCAGAAATTTACCGGTATGATCGTGATCATGAATGACATTACGGAGCAGTGGCGGCTTGAACAAAAACAGGCTACGGGTGGTTCGAGTGACTAATGGAGTGTCTACAGTACATCCCCCTTCGCCGGGAAAGGTGCTGTTTTTTCTGGTTCTGACTACGTTTTTCTGGGGTGGTAGCTTTCTCTTTACCAAGATTGGTGTCAGGGAGGTTCCTCCTCCCTTTTTTGTGTTACTGCGTTTTTCATTGGCAGCAGTTCTGATGGGCTTGCTTTGTCTGCCACGACTTGCCCGACTTGACCGTCAGACCGTTCTGCGCGGAACTCTTGTTGGTTGTGCCCTTGGCATTACCAATCTGACCTTTGTCGTCGGGATACAGGGGACCAGCATCTCTCGCGCTGGTGTCATCAATAATCTGTTTGTGCTGTTTATTCCACTGATTGCCCGTACAGTCTGGAAGGACCGGATCGGTCGGCTCAACATCGCCGGAATCGTGCTTGCCTCGCTGGGAATCGCCCTGCTGGCTGGCGGTGGCGGCGCCGGATTTAACCGTGGGGATATGATTTCTACTCTCTGCGCCTTTTTTATCGCAATTCATATCATTACCGTCTCAAAGGTTTTGAAGGATGAAGATGTCTGGCTGGTTTCTCTGGTGCAGTTCTGCGTTGTTGCCCTCATGGCTGCGGTGACGGCACTGCTTGTTCCGACGCCGCCATTTTCACTGGGGCTGCTCTCTTTGGGCACAATTGTCTATTGTGCCATTTTTCCTACCGTGGTCTGTTTTACTTTGCAAAACAAGTATCAACGCTATGTAACACCAACTCAGGCCGGGCTTGTCTATACGCTTGATCCGGTCTGGAGCCTGCTGGCCGGTTTTTTTGTGTTGGGAGAACGGTTGACACTGCGTGAATGGTCTGGTTGTGGCCTGATCTTTTTGGCGGTCTTGATCCCGCTTGGGGTCCGTTTTGTAATCGAACGTCGCCTGGTGTCCCGTTACCTGCAGCGATGACGGGCATGCGGTCTCTGCTGGAGTTGTTATTGGTTGAAAGGGTGCTATAGTTTGAGATTACTGGGGGCTTAGCCTTGGTTGTAGGGGGGATTATATGCAGAATCTAAGTGACGAACAGTTGGTTGAGGAGCTGAAGTTTCGGCTTGATCAAAGCAACAAGTCTTTGAATGATCTGTCGGTGGTTAATCGTAAGCTGGTTGATATGAACCGTAAGCTGGAAGAATCAGAGGCACTGAAGAGTAATTTTCTTTCCAATATTCGCAATGAAATTAATAATCCGCTTAACGCGATTATTGGTCTGGCTGCACAGCTGGCAAGTATTGTGAAAAAGCCAGAGGTGAGTGAGCTGGTTTCCATGATCTTTTCTGAGGCCTTTCATCTGGATTTTCAGTTGCGTAACATATTTGTTGCAGCAGAACTTGAGGCTGGTGAAAGCATGCCGAGTATAGAACACGTTGATGTCACCTCTGTTGTACGGGGCGTACTGGATAACTTCAGTACCCATGCTGCTGACAAGCATCTCTCGGTCCGTCTTTCAGTTGATGGGGGAGAGGCTGATACACTGCTGTATTTTCCCACCGATTCCCAGAAACTTCAGGTAATAGTTGCTAATCTGGTTGCTAATGCGATTGAGTTTAGCGGTTCGGGCAGTGAGGTGGTGGTGCAGCTTGAACAGACTGAAGAAGGACTGGTTATTCAGGTGCAGGATCAGGGGATCGGTATTGCTGAGGCAGATTTAAAGCGGATTTTCGACCGCTTTGTGCAGTTGGATAGTGGTCCAACCCGGGCACATCTGGGGCATGGCTTGGGGTTGAGTGTGGTTAAGTCGCTGGTTGACCTGTTGCAGGGAGAGATACTGGTTAACAGCATCCCCGGTGTTGGGTCGCTCTTCACCGTCAGGCTTCCTGCAGCTTCTTACAATACTGACGGGATAACCTTTGCCGAAGGGGGTAATCTGTTTCTGTTCGATCAGATGGATGAGAAGTAAGATGGCTGAGCCTGCTGGAGTGAACATACCGAAACATTTTCTGTTTCCCGGCGCAACCCATGTTGCTGCCGATGAATGTGAAATTACCACCGTGTTGGGCTCCTGTGTGGCTGTTTGCCTATGGGATCAGGTGCATGGTGGTGGGGGCATGAACCATTTCATGCTGCCACTCTGGAACGGTGAGGGGTTGGCAACGCCCAAATACGGTAATATCGCCATGGAGCGTTTACTGGAACATATACTTGCCATTGGTGCGCGCAAACAGCACTTGGTGGCAAAGGTGTTTGGCGGTGCCAATCTGCTTGCCACCAGTAGTGCTGCCTGTCCGATCGGCGCCAGAAATATTGAACTGGCCATGACCCAGTTGGAGGAATGGCGGATAACGGTAGTGGCATCTGATGTGGGAGGGCATGTGGGACGTAAGGTTATTATGAATACGATGACCGGTGTGGTATTGCTGGGACGGGGCAGGCCACAAAAATAGCGTTCATAGCTATATGGAGTTTGACATTCATGGGTACATTTCCTAGTATTGTGACTACTTTACTGTACAGATGGTATAGGGAGCCCGGTAACTACTTATGCAGAAGATACCACTTAACCTGGCAGCTGCCGAAATGGTGCTGGCCCGGGACATTTTTAAAAATGACAGTCCAACCGGTATGCCTATTTGCGGCAAGGGGACAGAACTGTCTGATTCACTTATCAGTCGTCTGCAGCAGATGGGGGTGCAGTCGTTGTATGTGGAGGGACATCCGGTCTGGCAGGAAGGGGATCGTGGCCTGACAGAGCAGCTGGCTGATCTGGATAAACGGTTCTCCAAGACCATGGATAATCGTTATAATACCACCCTGCTTGAGGTGTATCGTACTCATTTTACTGCGGCAATGGGAGATGACGGTGGACGAACGGAGGAGTGATCTTAAAAAGATCATCATGGACACCAAGACGCTACCAACGCTGCCTGGTGTCATTAATAAGCTGAACTCCCTTTCCAATGATGATAAATCGTCGGTTCAGGAGATGGCAAGGATCGTCTCCGCCGACCAGGTGCTTTCAGCACGGATACTGCGGCTGGCCAACTCACCTTCCTATGGATTCTATCGGGTTTCAACCATATCAAATGCCATGATCCTGCTGGGGGTTAATGTAGTCAAATCCCTGGCGCTGTCATCGTCAATTTTTGAGATTATGGAGAAAAACAGCGTCGGTTTGTGGGAACATTCCCTCGGCACCGCCACTGCGGCTGGAATTATTGCACGCAAGCTGGCTCTGCCAGAGGTGGAGGAGATTACCACTGCAGGCCTGCTACACGATATCGGCAAGGTCATTATCGGCCTTAAATGTGCTGAACAGATGCCTGAAATCAGGAGCAGAATCAAACTTGATGATCTTTACATCAGTGATGCCGAAAAGGCGGTGCTGGATACCGATCATGCAGAAGTGGGTGGGTGGCTTTCCAAAAGCTGGTTCCTGCCGGATAAACTTTCAGAGCCGATCGCCTACCATCATAACGTGGCCGGTTCTGATGATCATCGTGTTAAGACCTCGGTGGTCCACTTGGCGGATGTGCTGATTAAGGCCAGTGGTTTTGGTGATAGTGGCGACTCTTATGTGCCACCGATTCAGCAGCTTGCCTGGGATCAGTTGAAGCTGGATGCGTCTTTATTGCAGGAAATTGTAGTGGAGCTGGAAGATAAATTGGTGGAAGTAAAGAACTTCAGTCTTGAGCTGGCCAGTGCCGCAGTTGCCTAGAATTGCCCTTATATCAAGCCAGGAACAGCTTTCTTCGCTGTTACAGTTGCGGCTGCAGAGTAAAGGCTATCAGGTGATGGTGGTGGAAAAAACCGCCGCAGCCCTGGGAACTTTTTACTCTGATCCACCTGATCTGATTATCGTGGATTTTTCCTCTCCCTGCGTGGGCTGTCACGATATGCTCTGCATGGTGCGTAGTGACAGCTTTTTCAGTCCTATCCCAATTATCGGCCTTTTCCCGCCTGGCACGGAACAGGAGTCCTGGGACGATTTTCCCCTTGATGATTTTGTGGTAACGCCACTTAACTTTGCTGAACTGGTCAGCAGAATCAGGCTTTCGCTCTCGCGTATCAAGCGGATCTTCGACAACAACCCGCTGACCAGGCTCCCAGGAAACACCTCAATCCATCGGGCAATTGAGGATTCGCTGGGGTTGCCTCTGGCCGTCTGCTATGTTGATATCAATCACTTCAAGCCGTACAATGATGTCTTTGGTTTTTCCCATGGTGATGAGGTAATCAGGATGCTGGCCCGGATCATGTCCAATGCGGTGCGTGAGTCAGGCGGTGGCTTTTGTGGACATGTGGGGGGAGATGACTTTGTCTTTATTGTCCCCCGTGAACGGTCAGAACAAGTCTGCACTACTGTTATCAATCATTTTGATCAGATTGTGCAGACCCTGTTTGATGAGGATACCAAGCAGCGGGGGTATTATCATGCCTTGAATCGTAAGGGGGAAAAGGATCAGATGCCGATTTTGGGGATTTCCATCGCCATTGTGCCAATGGATTCCCCCAGTATCAGTCATGCGGCCAGGGTTGCCGAGGTCGCGGCTGAGTTGAAGAAGCTGGCCAAAGCTAACAAGGGTAGTAGTTTTGTGGTGGACAGGCGGTCAGGTTTGCCAGAACCTGATCAGTTGTAATATTCTATGAACGTTTTACAAGGAGGGTTGAGATGTTTAAAGCGGTTTTAGGTTCCTGTGCTTTGCTTGTTTTGATGTTGGTTTCAGGGTGTGGATCATCTCAGGCTCCCGCGACACCAACCGGGTTGGCGGTTACTTCGACCGGGCCGATAACCTTGAGCTGGTCCGGCTCTTCAGGGGCTTCAAGTTATAATGTGTTTCGGGGTACCGCATCAGGCAGCATCACAACGAAAACTCTTCTGGCAGCCCGGGTCAGCGGGACGAGTTATACTGATACACCGGCTCTTGCGGGTCCTACTTACTATTATCAGGTTACGGCCCTGAACGACAGTGGTCAGTCAAGCCCGTCAACTGAGGTGAGTGCCAGCCTGACTTCATTTACACTAACCGGGTCTGCTATTTCCTCTCAGAATGTGTTGACCTGGGCTGCCATCCCCAATGCTACCAGCTATACTGTGTACCGTGGTGCAGTCTCTTCGACTGGTATTTCTGGTAAAACAGCAATAGCAACCGGTGTTACCCTGGCAACCTACACTGACACCACCGTTACAACAGGTAATACGTACTACTATCAGGTTGAAGCCATTTACGCTGCAGGAACCGCACCTGTTTATCCTGCTGGAACTGTGGTCTCTACCGAAGCATCCGTAACAACTAATTGATATTTATCTGGGTAGAGGCGGGGATGGATACCGCCTCTACCTACTAAGCTGATGGTGGGGCATCCAATGACCAGGTTGTGCCGATAACTACCTGATAGGAAGTGACCGGTGTACTGTATGTTTCAGTTGATCTTCTGGTTCGGATGAATAACAAACAGCTAGTTTGAAATCAAAAAGGCGCTGCCCGTAACGGGCAGCGCCTTTTTGTCAGGTTATTCCTGAGATGATCAGGATTTCTTGTGGCACTTGGCGCAGCTTCCGGAAACCGAGAAGGCGGTCTTGCCGTCATGGCAGGCGCCACAGGATTTGCCTTTGGCCATATCTGCCATGGTCATCCGCTTGCCACCACCGTAGGGGAAGGTCTTGGTGTGGCAGTCAGAGCACTGGTACGCTGCAGTATGGAAGTCATGACTGAAGTAACCAACAACGGTGCCACGGCTGTTTTTGAAGGTCAGATTGGCAGGCTTGTAGCCAACGTGGCACTTGTTACAATCACCGGTTGAGGCAAAGGCGGTCTTGCCGTCATGGCAGCTACCGCATGACTTGCCTTTGGCCATATCAGCCATGGTTGCCTTGCGGGAACCCTGACGGTAATCATACTTTTTGGTGTGACAGTCGCCGCACTTGTAAGTCTGCACGTGGAAATCATGGCTGAATACCGCATCGTTAACCGGCTTGGACTTGTATTTGAGGGTCTTGGTAGCCAGGCCACGGTGGCAGGATCCGCAGTTTGCAGCGGCAGTAAAAGCGGTTTTACCATTGTGGCAGGAACCGCAGGACTTGCCTTTTTCCATTTCAGCCATGCTGGCACCGCGACGGATCGGTCCACCTTTGTGACAGCTCTTGCAGCCGAGTCCCTTGCCATTGACATGTGAGTCATGGCTGAACACGGCATTGCCAGCGGGAATGCGGTAGGTAATAGCGCTGGGGGTGCCGCGGTGGCACTTGCTGCAATCTTTTTCCGTCGCAACACTGAATGCCTTTTTGCCGTTGTGGCAGGCACCGCAGGAAAGGCCCTTCTCCATTTCAGCCATGGAGTAGGAACGCTTCTTGGAAAGATTGAAAATTGCGCTGTGGCAGGTCTTGCAGTCTTTATTCTTTGCAAGGTGTGTGTCGTGGCTGAAAACAACGGCTGGAGCGTTCTTGAAACTGAACCTGATGTCCTTGGCCTGCACGGAAACTGTCATCATCATGACAATAGCCGCTGCAAAGAAGGTAATAATGCGCCCGTTCATCGGAATCCCCCTTGAAGCTAATTAAATTTTAAGCGCTTTAGTTTAAGGGCGGCAGTGGCGATTGTCAATTGATAATTGTATACAGTTACTATACACCCCTGATACTCACTGAAAACCAGCTTGAATGCGGTTGCGGGGGTGGGAGAGGTGTGGTATAGAAACATGCAATTTCTATGATGGGATGAAATATGATGCTGACTCTTGACGATATTATCCAAAATGCCCTGCGGGAGGATATTCATACCGGGGACTTGACCACTCAGGCAGTGGTCCCGGAACCTCGGGCAGCTACGGCAAGGCTGGTTGCCAAAGAATCCTTGACGGTGGCTGGAATCAGTGTGGCTGCCCGGGTCTTTAATCTGCTTGACGCTTCTATTGTGTTTGACGCCTGTTGTCATGATGGCCAGGTTCATGAAAAAGGTGCCGTGCTGGCACGGATGTCCGGTGATGCAGCCCAGCTACTACAGGGTGAGCGGGTGGCGCTTAACTTACTGCAGCGGATGTCCGGGATTGCGACGCTTACCTCATGTTATGTGCAGGCAGTTAAAGGGACCAGGGCCCGTATTGTCGATACGCGTAAGACTACTCCCGGTTTACGGGTGTTGGAAAAATATGCCGTACGGGTAGGCGGCGGGATTAACCACCGTACCGGTCTCTACGATGGTATTCTGATCAAGGAAAATCATATTGCGGCTGCAGGCGGGATTACTGAGGCCATTTGTCGGGCACGTGCCTATATTCCCCACACCCTGAAGATAGAGATTGAAACTGAAACGGTTGAGCAGGTCCAGGAAGCCTTAGCTGCCGGTGCCGATATCATCATGCTGGATAATATGGATTGTGATACTATGCGTCACTGTGTCGGACTGATCAACGGAAAGGCACTGGTGGAGGCATCTGGCGGTGTCAACCTTGCTACGGTCCGGGCCATTGCCGAGACCGGTGTTGACATCATTTCTATTGGAGCTTTGACCCATTCACCACGGGCAATGGATATCTCCATGTTGTTGGATTGATGTCTATGCCCCGGCGCACAGCAGCAGCGGATCTGCTAAAACTTCTGAGAGACGCCGGAATTGTGTCAGGAGAACTGCTGAGCCGAGAGTTAGGTGTTTCCCGTACTGCCATCTGGAAGCAGATTGCCGGCCTGCGTTCAGCCGGTTACCGGATTGATGCGGTTCCTTCTCAAGGGTACCGCCTGGCTGGCGAGCCTGATCTTCTGAATGAGTCCTGTGTACGGGATGCTCTGGGGAGTACCTGCCTGATCGGTCGCCGGATTGTCTGTTGTGGGGAGACCGGTTCCACCAATGCAGACGCTTTTTTGCTGGCTGAACAGGGTGCAGAGGAAGGTACGGTGCTGCTGGCAGAACGGCAGCTGGCAGGCAAGGGGCGGCTTGGACGACGTTGGGAGTCCCCGGCCGGGGTAAATCTTTACTGTTCTGTGGTGCTGCGCCCAGAGTTGCCACCCTATGAGGCGCCACAGCTGACCTTTCTTTCCGCTGTAGCTGTTGCCCGCGCCATTAAGATAACCACCGGTCTGCAACCGGCCATCAAATGGCCTAATGATCTGTTGATCAACGGGCGAAAGGTTGCGGGATTACTGAATGAAATGAACGCCGAGACTGATCGGGTTGGCTTCGTGATCCTGGGGATCGGGGTCAACCTTAATATGCGGGCTGATCAGTTTCCCCCGGACTTGCGTACACCGGCTACTTCGTTGTTGCTTGAGTCTGGTGCTCCGGTGTCACGTCAATTGTTTGTGGTCCAGCTGTTGCGTGAGCTTGATCAGGAGTACCGGCGTTTTCAGCAGGAAGGTTTTGGCCCGGTGCGGGAAGAGTGGGCCCGCTACTGTAATGCCTTTGGTCATGAAGTTCAGGTGGAAGTGGGGGGCACTACCCTGCAGGGGCCTTTTATGGGGGTTGACCATGACGGCGCTTTGTTGATGAAGCTCTCTGATGGGCGGGTAGAGCGGATACTTAGTGGTGATGTTACGGTCATGTAAGTAACGCCGGGAGGAAAGGAGAACCGTTTGCTCCTTGTTATTGATGTAGGCAACAGCAATATTGTGCTTGGTATCTACGACGGTGAGGCGTTGGTGCGTCACTGGCGTATTGCAACTGATAAATCCCGTACTTCAGATGAATACGGGGTTATGCTGAATAGCCTTTTCTCCCTGGCGTCGCTTTCGTTTACCCAGGTTAAGGCGATAATCATCTCATCAGTGGTTCCTCCCTTGACTGGTGTTCTTGAATCACTCTGTCGTGACTTTTTTGCCTTACCCCCCTATGTGGTTGGTCCCGGCATCAAGACCGGTATGCAGATTCAGTATGATAATCCCCGGGAAGTGGGTGCGGACCGGATCGTGAACGCCGTAGCCGGATATGAAAAGCATCGCTGCCCTCTGATCATTGTTGACTTTGGCACTGCCACCACCTTTGATTACGTGAATGCCAAGGGTGAATACTGCGGTGGTGCCATTGCTCCGGGGCTGGCTATCTCGCTTGAGGCGTTGTTTCAGCGTGCCAGCAAACTGCCGAGGGTTGATATCTGCCGTCCTCCCCAGGCCATAGCCAAAAATACGGTTAACTCAATGCAAGCCGGCATTTTTTACGGGTATGTGGGGCTGGTGGATGGTATTGTAGAGCGGATCAAGCAGGAAAGTCGTGATCAGTCCCGGGTGCTTGCCACCGGTGGCCTGGCAGCCCTGATTGCACCGGAATCAAAGACTATCGACGAGGTCGATGAATTTTTAACTCTGGAGGGGTTGAGGATTTTGTACGAGCGTAACCGGTAATTCCTGAAAGTTGTCATACACCTATCAACGTAGACAAGGAGGCAGCGCATGGGGACGTATCCAACGGAAAAGATTCGTAATCTGGGAATTGTGGCACACGGTGGGGCTGGCAAGACGTCGCTGGCTGAGGCGATTCTGTTTAATACCGGTATGATTGATCGTCTGGGGCGGGTAGATGACGGTACCTCAACCATGGATTTTGAGCCTGAAGAGGTAAAACGCAAGATCTCGATTTCCTCTGCCTTTGACCACTGTGAGTGGCATGGTCATTCGATTCACTTTGTTGATACCCCCGGTTACGGTGATTTCATTGGTGATACCCGTGCCTGTATGCGGGCACTGGATTGTGCGGTAGTAATTCTTTCCGCGATTTCCGGGGTCAAAGTCCAGACTGAAGAAGTTTGGGAATGGGCCAATGAGTTTGAAATACCCCGCATCGCCTTTGTGAACAAGATGGACAAGGAACGGGCTAACTTCCTGCGTGCCATCGATGATATGGAAAAGAACCTCAAGGCCCGCGGTGTCGCTATTCAAATGCCGATCGGTGCGGAAGATTCCTTTGAAGGGGTGGTTGACCTGATCAGGATGAAGGCCTGCAAGTATGCCAAGGATGGCTCCGGCG
>CAZNWF010000083.1:0-12219 GCA_964576485.1 uncultured Geobacter sp.
ACTAAAATCCATGATGACAGAACGAAGATGACGCGGATTAAACGGTTTTACGCAGATTTTAACCCATATTTAAAAAATCCGCGTAGATCAGTTAAAATCAGTGTTGTCCGGTTTGATAGTTGCATAGCAGGTATTTTCCTGCAATTCCCCTCACCCGGCGCTTCGCGCCACCCTCTCCCAAAGGGCGAGGGGTAAGATTTTCCCTTCTCCCTTTGGGAGAAGGTGCCCTTTAGGGCGGATGAGGGGAGCTTTTTAGCGGTTGCAAAAACCTAACCGGACACTACTGAGTTAAAATCAGATTTGATCCGCGTGCTATTGCCTTTAGGATTTTTTTGTTTGGTTCCAACTTGTCCATAGTTAAGGTTAACAAGCGAAGCCGAACTACAAACCCTGGCGGATCTGATACATCTCCTCTAAATCCAGCCCGTTCTGCTCATAGTATTCCCGCTCCAACTCCTCCACATAAAAACGATCCAGGCCGGCATTGGCCAGAAAATCCTCCCGCAGGACCGCATTCTTTTCGGCGATGATGGTTGGCAGCAGAGACTGCAGATAGACTGCTTCTTTCTGTATGGTGGTGACTGTTTCCTGAAACACGTTGTCAGGCAGTTCCACCGACAGCTTCTTCCGGGCCTTCAGCTCTTCCACTACCTCACGGCGCAGTACATCCTGCTCGGCCCTGGTCCCGTAGCTGGAATAGAAATTACGCACCCGGTGCCGCACCAGTTCCAACACCATCAGGTATAATCGCTCTTCCTTGTCAATCGCCATCAGGCGTGTGTGCAAATCATCAATCGTCTGCTGTTCTGCCTGAACCAGCGGCAGCCCCTCGAGCAAGACCTTCATCTTCATCCTGCCAAACCGCCCCAGATAGGGATTATCAAACAGCTCTTTCACAAACAGCTCTTCAAAACAGCCGGGCTGCAGATTTTCAAAGGCGGCCCGATGCTCCAGCAACCCCTGCAGCATCTCCTCGGTTATCCGCACGTTTTCCATGAAAGCCAGCTGACCGATCAGCGACAGGCTACTGTCCAGACGATCAAGATAGGTAATCACATAAGAAAAACCTTCCAGCAGGGTTGGATCAGCACCATCCCTGATTTTTTCATCACATTCACGGCTAAAATCCAGCATCAGATGATCAAAATGATGATCACGGGCTGCAATTGCCCATTTTTTTGCCTTGATCAGGGTCAGCATATCGTCCCGGTCAATGGAGCTGTCAATATCTTGCTGATGCAGAAAGAACCCCTCCAGAATCTGGCGGGTCTGGGCGATGTAGTCGGCCTCCTCGTTGGCCTCCTTCAAATCACGCCCTTTTTTGAGCAGTTCATCCAGCGTAAAGAAGAGGGCGCCGGGTATCTTGTTGCGCACGGAAAGCGCCTTCAATCGATTCAGGCGGGCATTCTCCAGGGTGCTGATCTCCCCCCTGGCTGTACAGCCAATCAGGATACTGCGGTACTCATCAACAATCCGACGGTTCATGGGATGACGGTACATCACATCAATCCGCATCCGTTCCTGCTGGTAGCGATCAATTTGGTGGGCACTGGCCAGACTCATCAAGCGGGCGAAGTCATCGTCGGCAATCTTCTTTGAACGAAAATAGAGGGAGCGGAACAGATCCCGATAGGCCTTGTGGTGAGTGTTGATCAGCTTGACAATAAACAGTTGGGCGCCTTCATCCTGTAACAGCGGAAACAGTTCATCAACCAGCAGATCGTCCCGCTCTTCACCAACTGCCGGGGTCCGCTTCAGGGTCTTACCCAGCAGACGGACCAACTCCTGCTGTTGCTCACCCAGCTTGCGGGAAAGTTTGGGAGAATGAACGGAAAAGAAGTAATTACAAACCGCATTGCCCTCAAAAAAAACCGTGTCGTAGGACTCATGCCCGCTGGTCTGTTCGCTGAAATGAAGGGTTCCCCCTTCTTCTTCAAGGCAGGCACCGTTCATAACCAGACGGTTAATGATCTCGGTTTTGGTCAGATCAGAGGTTGGCTGCTCCACCCCGAACATATATTCGCAGAAATGGCCGCCATTGCCTTCAAAACTGATCCCTTTTGGTCCCAGGATAAATTCATTGCCGGGTGAAAAGATCCTCAGTTCATCCTCTTCCTGAACAATATTAAAGAAATAGCGCTGGTAGGCCTCGGTTCCAACCACCAGCACAAAGTATTCAATCCCGTTGGCCAACTGCCCGTGGAGGCGTATGTCCTTCTGCATGATTCCCCCGTCCAATTTCAGATCAGAACGTCAACATCTTGATGCTGAATTGGTGCTACAGATCAATCACCATACCATCATAGGCAAACACGACACCATCCGGCAATTTCTGCTCTTCTGCGTGGCTTACCTCATGGGTCAGGTGGGTAAGTATCGTCCGTCTGACCTGCAACTGACGCATAGCTGCTATAGCCCCTGCAATATTAAAGTGAAAGGGATGCGATGACCAACGCAGGCCGTCAATCACTACTGTAACAACTCCCTGTAACAATGCAAGTGACGCTGGCGGAATAGCACTGCAATCAGTCAAATAGGCAAAAGGGCCGATCCGGTAGCCGCAAGAACTGCCGGCTCCGTGATCCAGCGGAACCGGAATAACCGGTAATCCAAACAGGTCAAAAGGGCCGTTCATTGGCTGGGGCTCCAGCAGGGGCGGATGGGTTGCCCCTTTATCCTGCTGAAAGATATAACCAAACCCTTTCTGCAAACGCTCCATGGTCGCCGGACAGGCGTAGCAGGGAACCACCTGACGATGCAGAAAATGAAACCCGCGCAGATCATCAATGCCGTTCACATGGTCAGCATGGGCATGGGTAAACAGCACCGCATCAATCTGCGGCACTGCTTCCCGCAACATCTGACTACGCAGGTCGGTTGAAGTGTCCACCAGAATGTTCTTCTCCCCATGACAGATCAACAGCGATGCCCTGCTGCGACGATCACGGGGATCGGTAGAGTTGCAGACCGGACAGCTGCAGCCAACCATGGGAACCCCGGTAGAGGTTCCGCTGCCAAGGATAATAATTTTCATAGGATCGGCAGAATACCAGATGCCCCAGGCACAGGCAAGGCGGTTTTCCCCCTTGCATCCGTCTGCATCAGCCGCCATACTGTCAGTATGCGTATCGCACTTTTCTGCCCCTTTTCCCAAGGCCCCACCAGAGGCAATATTACCAGCGTACAGCGTATCGCCCGACATCTCCAGGCGCACGGCCTACAAACCTGCCAGATCGCCCTTGATGCGTCAGATCTATCCTTACGTCTGCAAAATCTGGTCTCTACGCCGTTAACACTGCTGCACGGCTTCCATGCTTTTCATACTGGTCCACTGACCCGCAGCACGGCCCACCATCTTGGCCTGCCCTACCTGATCACCCTGACCGGCAGCGATCTGTTTGATCCTGCCCTGCGTGACCACACAGAAACCAGGCAGGCCCTCCATGACGCAGCAGCCGTCACCTGTTTTGACCCGATTGTGGCAGAATTGGCCCTGCAGGCATTTCCAGAGATATCCGCGAAACTACATGTCATCCCTCAAGGGGTGGAGCCATTTCATGATACGACACCCGCAGAAAAGCCCTCAGACAGTTTCGTGATCCTGCTGCCTGCAGCGCTACGACCGGTCAAAGGAATTGACAGCGCCATAGAGCAGCTTACCCCGCTTGCCCTTGAACAACCCCACTTGCAGCTTTGGATAGCGGGTGGTGAGCTTGATGGTCACTACGCCGCCACGGTTCACGCACAGGCCGCAAAGCTGCCGTGGGTCAAACTCTTAGGTGAGGTGTCTCATCAAGCAATGGGGGCGCTCTATGCAGCAGCCGATCTTGTCTTGAACAGCTCACAATTTGAAGGCGGCATGGCCAATGCCCTGCTGGAAGCGATGGTAATGGGTAAGCCGGTGTTGGCACGGGATGTGCCCGGCAACCGTTCATTAATCCGCGACAAAGAAACCGGTTGGCTGTTTCAGGATGGAGATGAGGTACGCCGCCTGATCAGGCAGCTTATGGCTGATCCAACATTACGCGATACGGTTGCCCGTCAAGCACAACAGCATGTTCTGGCACAGTATTCTCCTCAACGGGAAGCAGATTTACTGGCTCAGATGTACCGGTCGCTACTGGACAGCCCTGCTGATGGCCGCGTAAAATAAAAACAGGGGGCCAAAGCCCCCTGTTTTTGTAACTACCATGACAACCAGCTTAGAAGCTTACGTACAGTTGCGTTGTAAAGGCTGGCTTGCCACCAGGAATAGTCTCGCCATTACTCGTCTTATAAAAAGGATTAAAGGTAATCACACCCAAGGCAAGCGAAATATTCTTGGTAAATGTCCAGGAACCACCAACAGAAAGTGCGCCATTGGCATTGTTACCACTCATGTAGTCCACAGCCAGCCAGAGCTTGTCAGAGATCTCGGTCATGCTGCGATCCCACGATGCCATCACACCTGTGTTGTTTTTCTTGGGATTTTCTTGTGTTGCCAAAGCGCGCTCTGAACCGATATAACCACCGGCTGACAGGCGGCCAATTACCGGCAGAGTCTTTGCAACCAGACCATAGGCGATATTTTGACGGGTTGAGCCGTTAACCTCAGGCTTGTCATACGTACCCATATTATACATACCAACTGCAAAGGCCGGCATGCCTTTAATACCAAAGGCATCTTCAGGAGTAGCCAGCTTGGCATTAAAATAAATCGGGTGATTGTCAGCAAAATTATCATTCTGAAGATTTGTGGTAAAATAATCTGCACCAATCTCAAGCTTCAGGTTATCAAAGGGCAACACCCCGACAACAGCACCAACATCATAGCTACTGGCTCCAGCGTCTGACTTTTGCGAGAAACGTCCGGTATAGGTCAGGTTAGCGGTAACCTCTTTAAACCCTTTAGCATCAGGGGACGGAATCCAGATTTGGCCGGTTGGCGTAGCCAACGCTGCTGAGGCAAGCGAGAGAGTCAGGGTTGCTGCCAGGATTATGCTGCGAACTGATTTCATAAGTATTCCTCCTATGGGGTGATTGGCACCTGCATCAAGCGGGTCAAATGCGCCGTGGTTAACAGTGCTGTAACAGTAAACGTGCCAACACTAACCGCAAATCGGCCAGGACAATTTTTTCATTTAATTACAAGTAATTACCAACATAAGCAGCCCGCCCCTGGTGTACTTGAACAGACCGTGACGGCACGGCATGACTATTTATTCATCATCTGATGCTCGATCGCACAGCACAAAGGAGTACCAGCATGCCCAACTATCTTGCATTTGCCAGTGACAACTACGCAGGGGTCTGCCCGGAGGCCTGGCAAGCCATGGCAGAGGCCAATGCCGGCTTTGTCAGCTCCTATGGTGACGATCCCTGGACCGCTAAAGCCTGCAGCCTGATTCGGGATACCTTTGAAACTGACTGTCAGGTGTTTTTCGTTTTTAACGGTACGGCAGCCAACTCCCTGGCCCTGGCATCACTCTGCCAATCCTACCACAGCGTGATCTGCCATGAACTGGCCCATATTGAGACTGATGAATGCGGGGCCCCGGAGTTTTTCTCTAACGGAACCAAAATCCTGCCCGCTCCAGGGGCAGACGGTAAGCTTAACCTTGCTGCTGTTGAGCATTTGATTACGCGGCGGTCTGATATCCATTATCCCAAACCACGGGTGCTTTGCCTGACCCAGGCCACAGAACTGGGCACTGTCTATAGCCCGGCAGAGGTAGCTGCTGCTGGCGCTTTTACCCGACAGCATGGTCTGCGCCTGCAGATGGATGGCGCCCGTTTTGCCAATGCGGTTGCCTCGCTGGGTTGTCATCCTGGCGACATAACCTGGCGTGCAGGGGTAGACGTACTCTGTTTTGGTGGTGCAAAAAACGGAATGGCAGTGGGTGAGGCGGTGGTCTTCTTTAACAAGGACCTGGCAGAGGAGTTTGATTATCGTTGCAAACAGGCTGGGCAGTTGGCCTCCAAGATGCGCTTTCTTGCAGCGCCCTGGACCGGAATGCTGCAAAATAATACCTGGCTCAGACGGGCAGCCCACGCAAATCGTTGCGCCCAAACCCTGTCAGAACAACTTCTAGAAATACCACAGGTAGAACTGATGTTTCCGGTACAGGCCAATGCGGTCTTTGTCCAGATGCCGCAGGACCTGATTGAAGCGTTGCACGGGTTGGGCTGGCATTTTTACCGTTTTATCGGGGCTGGTGGAGCCCGGCTGATGTGTTCATGGGCAACGGAGGAGAGCGATATTGAGGCGTTGGTGAGGGATATGCAAAGATTAGCGGGCCATGGCCGCTGATATTTCCTGGATCAGCTCTCTGGCATCCAGAAGTTGCGCCTTTGTATCAGGCGTCGTCAGCCAGGTTCCATAGCTGTCCTGTTCAAGCCTGACCGGCGCCTCCAACATGACGCTGGAAACCGGCCCAACCTGGAGTGCCAGCCCCCCCAGACGCAGGTCCAACACCACCAGTTTCTCCGGTGCAACTTCCGGTTCTTCCCCCAGATACCAGGCCAGATCTATCACGGCTGCCACCACCCCGGCAGAACGGGTAGCGCCAAGACACCAGACCGGGGCACGGGGTACCGGTGACAGAACCCGTAGCTCACTGACCTCTGCCACCTGTTCAAGCGGCACTGCGTAGCTTCTGCTGCCAGCCTGCATGAGCAGGAAACGACGTGCCTCATTCATACGGTTTCCACCAGTTCAATGGTCTCTTCCAAGGTAAAGCGGCGCACCAGCCGTTCCAACTCATCAGCCAGCTGGGTCAACTCTCTGGTTGCCAGGGCCATATCCTGCATGGCCGCCAGCTGTTCTTCCGTAGCTGCCGAAACTTCTTCCGTGGCAGCGGCATTATCATCCGCGACCTTGGCGATCTCATCAACGGCATGCACCATCTTGCCAGAACTCTCAAGCTGCATCTGGGACAGATCGGCAATGCTGTTGGCCCGCCGCTCGGTTTCCTGCACACTGGCGATAATCTCGGCAAAGGCACCCGCAGTTATATCAACATTTTTCTTGCCTTCACAGATGGTGCGGGAACTTTCCAACAGACTTTCATGTACCTTCTGGCTCTCATCCCGCAAGGTCACGATCAGGTCAGTGATCTCTCCGGCAGAGCGAGAGGTACTGTCTGCCAATTTACGCACTTCATCTGCCACCACGGCAAAACCTTTACCGTACTCGCCAGCCCGCACCGACTCAATCGAGGCATTCAGGGCCAGCAAATTGGTTTGACGGGCCACCTCGCCAATAAAATCAGCCACCTTTCCCACCCGCTGCAGACGACTGTTAAGCTGATCAAAACGGGTGCTCAGCGTCTCAATTCGATCAAAAAAATCTTTCATCAGCAGCAGGGCATCACCGGCCAGATCAGAACCACGTTGGGCGGTCTGACTGGTTTCACGGGCACAGCGGGAACTTTCCCGTGCCCTGGATGCAATCAGTTCAATTGATATGGCGGTTTCCTTGATGATGCGTGAGCTACGCTCCACCAGTTCAGCCTGGGTCTCGGCGCCATGGGAGATCTGCTCAATGGCCCGGGCCACCTCTTCCGTTGAAGCGCTGATCTCCACTGCAGTGCCGTTAATCTCCTTGGAAGCGCCTGCCAATTTTGCTGAACTGCCACGGATATGGCCCACCAGATCCCGCAGGTTCTGAATCATCTGATTAATGGCAGCGGTCAGTTCATGGGTTTCATCCGGCATACTGGTGGGTGGCAGCTGAATATCACAGGAGAGATCTCCCTGGCTGACCTCATGGGCAGATTCAGTTAGTATGCTGATATTGCGGGCGAATCTTCGAGAAAAAAGCCAGCCCATGATCAGCCCCACCGTCAGCGCCACCACGATGGTCAAAAACTGGGTAACATCAGGAGAATAGCCCAGTGCTGATACAGCCGGCGGTGCAAAGGCCACCACCGCCACAACGGCAACAAAGCCGAGGATAAATTTATACCCCAAGGGTACCCGCATAGATTATCTCCTCATCTGCGAGAGTAAATTCTTTCTGTTGGATCAAGGGTGGCAAACCTGGCCCGTAAAGGAGACGGCATGCTTTCTGACTTGCCAAGCACCAGTATACCACCCTGCGGTAAAATATCCGCAAGGGCCTGCAGAATTTTTTCCTGAGCTGGCCGATTAAAGTAAATCAGGGTGTTACGACACAACACCAGATCTGCCCGGGGGTAGTCTGCAGCCAACTGCAGGTCCATCTGCCTGAATCGTACCAACTGCTGCACTGCAGGGCTAAGTTTGAAGGCACCGTCCTGCTCTGTAAAGAACCTCTCTCTGCGTGCTGCAGACACGGCCCGCAGCGTTGGTTCTGCTGCATACAGCGCCTGTTCGGCCTGTGCCAGCGTCCTGCGGTCGATATCCGTTGCCAGAATTTCAAACTGCTCGCACGCCAGCTGTTCACCGTATGATTCTACAAGCAGTATGGCCAGAGAATACGGTTCTTCTCCGGCAGAACAGCCGATACTCCAGATCCGCAGCGGACGATCAGCAGTGCGCTGCAAAAGTGCAGGCAGAACAACCATTTGCAGCGCATCAAATAACGTCGGATTTCTGAAAAACTGGCTGACATGGATTGACAGGGAGGTAAGCAGCCGTTCCCGTTCTGCGGCATCTTCCTGAAGATAGCGCAGATACTGTTCAACATCCTGACAGCCGCTGCGCCTGATCCGGGCGGCAACGCGCCTCTTTACACAAGATTCCTTATAGGCCTTGAACAGCGCCAGGCCGGTCTGTTGGGCCAGCAGCACAAGGATTGCCTCAAGCTGGTCACCACGCAGTTCTTGCTGGACTACCTGTTCTCCAAACAGTTCCATCAGCACTCCATCCGTGGTGCAAACGATAAAATTGGTGTAAAGTCCGATAGCTGTTGTACCATGCAGTCTCATTACTCGCAACTGGACTGAATAGTTATGATCTTACGGATTCTTCTCCTGCTGCTATGCTGCTGCAGCATTGGCCCGCTCCAGGCCATTGCTGCAGATCTGCCCGGTTTTGCGGTTGCCAGAAAAGCGACCCCGGTGTTTAACACCGCTCAATCAGCCGCACCGCAGGCACAACAGCACAAGGACCGCTGCGGTCAGGTGCGGCAGCTTGAATGTATCGCCCTGCCCGGTACGGCATTTGAGGTGATTGCTGCACCAGCTGGTATTCCTGGCGTAGTGCAGGTGCGCACCAACGAGTATCAGGCACCACCCGGAACCCAATTGTACGTTACGGCAGAGCTGCTGACTCTGCAGCCAACAGCACCGCCCAAACGGAGACCACATCTGCCGGAACCAGCCAGAATCATGCAGCAGTTGCGTAGCGCTGTAGGGTTGCCCTACATCTGGGGAGGGAATGTGCGGGGCGGCATAACAGAGGACGGCCAACTGCGGTTTGCAGGGTTAGATTGTTCCGGCCTGCTGTATGAGGCCACCGATGGCTTCACACCTCGCAATACTGAGCAGCTGGTTAGTTTTGGCAGTGCAGTCGCTATTGAAGGTAAAACCATCCCGGAACTGGTGCAGCTGCTGCGCCCCCTTGACCTGATTGTCTGGAAGGGGCATGTCATCATCGTACTGGATCAAAAAGCAGCAGTGGAAAGTATTTTGAACTGCAGCGGGGGAAGGAATGGTGTTGTAACAACCCCGCTGGAAAAGCGGCTGAAGCAGGTGCTGAAACAACGCAGACCAGCCAACAGCTGGCCTGCTGGCGCTGGTAAAGCAGCACAGTTTGTGGTCCGCAGATGGATTTAAGCTTTTTTCTTTTTCTCTGGCACTGGTAATTTTAATTTGTGCAGCACCTGCACCATATCGCTCCAGACATCCCAGTAGTGCTGTTTGTTTTCCTTGTTATGCAGCAGAAAAGAAGGATGAAAGGTCGGCATCAACGGGATGCCATGCCAACCATGAAACTGCCCCCGCATCCGGGAGATCGGCTCCTTGGTATCCAGCAGGGTCTGGGCAGCAAAGGTGCCCAGGGCCACAATTACCTCTGGCTTGATGATCTGCAGCTGCTGCGTCAGAAACGGGGAGCAGGTGCTGATCTCATCCTTATGGGGATTACGACCGGCTGGCGGTCGACACTTAAGTGCATTGCAGATGTAGACCTGGGAACGCTTTAACCCCATCGCCTCAATCAAGCGGGTCAAGACCTGGCCTGCTTCACCCACAAACGGCTGCCCCTGCCGGTCCTCATCTGCGCCAGGCGCTTCTCCCACAAATACCAGGCGGGCCTTTTCATAGCCTGCCCCAAAGACCAGGTTGGTACGCCCGTGGGAAAGATCGCAACGCTGGCAGTCGCCAATCCGCTGACACAGTTCATCAAGGGTCTGCGGTCTGGCTGTTGTCAGCTGTGCTGGTTGCTGCTGGACCGACGCGCGGCCTCCGGGTGCCTCAACCTGCGGTAACGCCTCAAGTGGCAGTCCGTCAACACCGCTCTCTTCAAGCTCTTGCAGGTATTCTCGCACTGAAGCGTACATGGTCGGGGGGTGCAGCCTGTTCATGGTACAAACCTCATCTTTGCTTTTAGCTTCATCCTGCAGTATGCTGAAACCATGCCTCTGATTCTTCTGACATTTCTGTTGATGCTACTCTTCCCTGCCATCGGGTTTGCCTGGGGTGGCGGCACCCATCTGGTGATCGGCCTTGATCTGCTGTCCCGGCTCCAGCAACTGCCGCCCCAACTTGCAACCCTTTTGGGAACCTACGCTAATGACTTTCTCTACGGTTGTCTGGCCGCTGATATCATTGTGGGTAAGAAGCATACCCACTACCTGCTGAACTGCCACCGCTGGCGGATCGGTGCGCGACTGCTGCAATCTGCCCAGGATGATCCACAGCGGGCCTGTGCCTATGGCTATCTCTGCCATCTTGCGGCCGATGTGGTGGCCCACAACTACTATGTGCCGTACAAGACCATCCGTTCCTTTTCAACCATAGCCTTGCGCCACACCTACTGGGAACTGCGTTTTGAAGCATTTGTCGAGCCGCAGATCTGGAAACGGGCCCGGGAGATCTGCCAGGCAGGCCTGCCCCATGATGATGCCCTGCTGCGCCATGTCATGGCCCCAACCCTGTTTTCCTTTGGCAACAACAAGCGGATCTTTAACTCAATTCTGCTGCTTTCACGGCTTGAGCGCTGGCAGCTGTTGATCAAGGCACTATCCACCCGCAGTCAGCACAGTCTTACCTTTGAAGATCGTCAGGAATATCTGCAATGTACCATGGAAGTGGTCATGGACCTGCTGATCCACGGCGAGGAATCCTTCTGCTGGTCGGCTGATCCCACCGGCGAGGCAGCCCTGGAGGTTGCGCAGGAGATGCGTCGTCACCTGCGTTTTCTGTACAAAAGCGGCCGTTTTACCCGTGAGGAGGGGATGGAGCGGGTGGAGTTCATCAAGCCAACCCTTAAGCGCTCGATCCACCACCCTGAACTGCTGGCGATCCTGAAAGGAGCCTGCCACGAATCAAGCACACCTTTTATTCTGCAGTAACCCCCGCACCCGATCCAGAATCAGCTCTGCCAGCCGGGTCTTGGTCATCAGTTCAAGCGGTTCCACCCTGCCATCCCGATACAACAGCCGGGCGATATTGGTGGCCACATTGAATCCTGCCCCTTCCTGACTGACATCGTTCGCCACAATCATATCAAGGTTTTTAGCAGCCAGCTTGGCAGCGGCATGGGTCTGCAGATCAGCCGTTTCTGCGGCAAATCCAACCAGCAGAGGTCGCTGTTCCAGTTGACCAAGTTCAGCCAGGATATCCGGATTTTTCTCCAGTTCCAGGGTGAGTGTTTCAGCAGACTTTTTCATCTTTTCACCGCTACGCTGCACAGGCCGGTAATCTGCCACTGCTGCGGCCTTGATGACTACGCTACAGTCTGTCACCCGCGCCATAACCGCCTCGTGCATCTGACAGGCTGACTCAACCTGCACCAGTTCAACCCCTGGTGGCGGCGCAAGACAGGTTGGTCCACTGACCAGAATCACCTTCGCCCCACGGTGCCGGGCTGCCTGTGCCAGTGCATAGCCCATCTTGCCTGAGGAATGGTTGCTGATATAGCGTACCGGGTCCAGCTCTTCCCTGGTTGGACCGGCAGTTACCAGCACCGTTTCACCAGCAAGATCGCTACCGGTCAGCAGGGCACAGGCCTCATCAAAGATCCGCTCCGGCTGGGCCAGGCGCCCGCTTCCCTCCCAGCCACAGGCCAGACTGCCGCTCTCAGCATCAACAAAAC
>CAZNWF010000084.1:0-12147 GCA_964576485.1 uncultured Geobacter sp.
AGGGTGAGATTGCCGGTCTTTCGCTCGCCGACGTCATCCAGATCAAGGGACATAATCGCTATTCGGGCTGTATTACGGTGGAGTACCTAGACCACCGTGGCGCGATCTATTTTGTGGACGGCGAAATCATCCATGCCGAGCAGGCCTCATTCAGCGGTGAGGATGCCATCTATGAGATTCTGAAGTGGCCAGGAGGTAACTTCAGCCTCGCACCAGAGATGACTACCAACGTCTGCACCATCCACTGCAGTCTTAACTTCCTGCTGCTGGAAGCACACCGCAGAATGGATGAAGAAAATAATGCCGCTTTGGCTGCCGTTCCTGAAGAATCATTTGCGGATGTGATTGAAACCAGTGAACGCCGTAAAGAACCTCGTCCGGTTGACCCTGCAAGTCCTCAGCGCACCATGAGTGCAGCAGCTGCCAGGGTGATGCAGATTGATGCCATTACCTATGCCGTACTGCTGGATAAACAGGGCCATCCGATCCAGGACGATAGCATGGAGGCTGAAGCACTGGCAGCCAAGACCCTTTTTCTTGCCCAGTCAGGTAATACACTGGGAGATTTTCTTGGACTTGGCGAGCTTAAGTCCGCAGCTGTTCAGACCCAGCATTTTGACCTTTTAATGTACGACTCAAAGCAGCATTATCTGGGTGTCGCTGTAGCTGCCGGTAATAAGCTGGATGCCGTTGAAGCTGAAATCAGGACCGCTCTGGTACCGGGGAGGTAGGGTTCATGCAGACTATTCTGCAACAGATAACCGCAATAGATGGCGTAATTGGCAGCTCTCTGTACAATGAACAGGGGAAAATCCTTGCCGCGGCTTGTCCACTTATACTGGATGAGAAACAGCTGGGGACTGCTGCCGGGACAGTTCTTGACTGCCTGCATGCGCTCCAGATTTCCCAAACCATGGCTAGCATGGAACTGCGTTTTTCCGAAGGTCGGCTGATTGTCAGGCCGTTAGCCGGTGCGTATATCAGTGTTCTCTGCTCAAAGAACGTTAACACCTCCATGGTTAACATTACCCTGAATCTTGCCCTGCGCAAGCTTGAGCAACTGCTTCCCAAACCAGGTGATACGCCGGCTGTTGCGGTACCGACTGCCAGTGGTACTGAAGGGATGGTGTTGAGGATTGCCCACCTTCAGAAAGGTGATGTCAGTAGCAGCTTTGATCAGCTGGGTATGGTTGCCGTCAGTCAGGCAACGGCCAAACACATCAGCACCTTTTTTGGCAAATCCAGCAAAAAATTCAAGGTCACGACTGACGCAGGGGGTGGGGGTGTCTTTCCGGTCATGATTATCAATGATGTTGAGATGCAGTACGATAACGCACTGGTGGTTGGACCTGGTATTGAGCGCAAGTTAAAGGTTGAAGAAGGGGCCAATATTACTATTGAACTAGCCTAAGGCATTACGGGGCAGGAGTATCTCAAAAGGGAGGAGACGTTAGTCGCCTCCCTTTTCCTGTTCATGGGCACGGGGATGGGCCTTGTCATATACTTCCAGAAGCCGGTCAATTCCCACATGGGTATATTTTTGGGTAGTTGATAAAGAGGCATGCCCCAGCAGTTCCTGAATGGAGCGCAGGTCAGCGCCAGCCTCAAGCAGATGGGTGGCAAAAGTGTGTCGTAAGGTATGAGGTGATACTGACTTAAAGGTTGAAATCCCTTGTGACCACCGCTTAACCAGAGTTGCAACAGCCCTGCGATTGATCCGGCCCCCACGGCTGCCCAGAAAAAGCGGTGACCTGTCGTCCGGGTAGCCCCGTTCAGCCAGGTACAGTTCCAGGGCAGTCAGAGCAGCTGCACCTACTGGTACAATCCGTTCCTTGCCCCCTTTCCCGAGCACTCGTACCATACCAGCAGCACGATCAATATCCCCGATCGTCAGGTTAGTCAGCTCGGAAACACGCAAACCGCTTGAGTAGAGCAGCTCAAGAATAGCAGAATCCCTGTTTTTACACTGTTCATCACCAGCCTGTTGTGGTGGCGCTTCAACCAGCGTAACCATCTGGTCGATATTCAGGTGAAAAGGGAGCCGCTGTTCACGTTTGGGTGTCGCAATCAGCTCGGCAGGGTTGACCTCAAGCTGTGCGGTCCGTATCAGCCAGGCAAAAAATGCCCTGATAGCTGCCAGCTTTCGCCCGATACTGCTCTTTGCATAGCAGTTTGTCCGAAGCTCACTGGCACTACTTAAGCGGGCCAGATACAGCCGCAGCAGCAGATGGTCAACGGTTGATGCATCGCTACTCTCACCACGCTCCTGACGGACAAATGCAGAAAATCGGGTCAGGTCATTACGATACGCAGCAATAGTATGGGGCGAGGCATTGCGCTGTGTCACCAGAAACTCAAGAAATGAGGCAACTTGTGCTGACAGCCCACCCATTGGTGATGCTACTTGAACTCAGGCAGGGGGGAGGTTATCTTCCAGCCCTCGCTTGCGTCAGGATCCAGCGGATTTTCCTCCAGAAAGATCCAGGACTGATGGTCAGTGATGGTTTTAAGCCGCGTGTCAGGCAGGACAAAATAGTCGAACTCAACCGTAGCTTCAGCTTTTTTCTTTTCAGCACTACATTCTTTGGCCAGGATACGAAAATCAACCATAGATACGCCACGGCGACGGATTGATTCCGCAGTCTTGTCAAATACAGCACGCTGCTTAGGAACAACAAAGGCCATACCAACCTTTTCTGCCTCATTCCAGCGGATCATACGACTATAATCCTTGACCACCTTGTCGCAGTGTTCCTGACGGTTCATGTTTTTGTACGCAGCACAGCCTCCAAAAAACAGTGGTGCAACAAGTAGCAAAATAAAAAGTCTGATCTGCATTGAACTGGCTCTCTTTCATGGGGGCGGTTGTATCGCCCGTTTTTTTAAGGTATAAAGAAAAGCATTTTGCCCTGCAAAGGAACGTTATGTTGCATACGCTGATTCACGGGCTGCTTGAAACCATAGGCTCCATGGGCTACCCCGGTATCTTCCTGCTGATGGCCATGGAAAGCTCAATCATTCCTGTTCCCGGTGAGCTGGTGATGCCCCCGGCCGGTTATTTAATCCATCAAGGCCGCATGGACTGGCTGCCAGCCATTCTGGCAGGAGCCTTTGGTAGTCTGGCCGGCGCCTATGCCAATTACTACGCTGCCCATTATCTGGGACGCCCCCTGATTCTTAAATATGGCCGCTATGTGTTGATTCCGCCGGATAAATTTCAGCGGGTTGAGGCTTTTTTTCTGCAACACGGTGAGATATCAACCTTTATTGGTCGTCTGCTGCCAGTAATCCGGCATCTCATTTCAATTCCAGCCGGCGTGGCCGGCATGAACCACCTGCGTTTTTCTCTCTACACCCTGCTTGGAGCAGGCCTCTGGTGCAGTATCCTGACCTGGATCGGCTATGCCATTGGCCAGAATCAGGAGCTGGTTGTGGCCTGGTCCCATCGCGCCCTGCTCTGGGTCGTGCTTGCCAGTTGCGGTCTGGTGGCATGTTATATCTGGTGGCATCGCCGCCGCAGGCATTAAACCGTAATACGCCTTTAAAGGCAAAGGAATTTCAAATGGAAACAACTCGCATCGGGCGCATTCACTATCTGGCACCCAGCTTTGAAACAACATCTCCGGTAGCGATTCAGGGTTTCACAACCCGTCATGAAGGTATCTCGCGCCCACCTTACAACTCATTAAACCTGGGTATGAACACTGAAGATTCTCCCCATAATGTTGAGGGGAACCGTAGCCTGCTGGCCCGGGCCTTTGGTATTACCCAGGAACGTCTGGTCACGGTTCGTCAGAACCATGGCACTGATATTCTGGTTATTGATGCGCCAAACGATGATTTTTCCCACTTTAGCGGTCTTGAAGCTGACGCCATCATCACCAATCAGCCTGGGGTGATGATCGGTGTCACCGTGGCTGACTGTGTGCCGATCCTGCTTTTCGACCCGGCAAAAAAGGTCATTGCTGCGGTTCATGCCGGATGGCAGGGGACAGCAGCACGCATTACCCTGCAGGCGGTGGAAGGAATGGTGCGAGTCTTTGGCAGTCGCCCCAACGATATACAGGCAGCAATCGGCCCCTGTATCAACCCCTGCTGCTATGAGGTAGATCAGCCGGTTAAAGATGGTTTCAAAGATCAGCCAGAGCTCTGGAGCGCGGTTTCAGAGCCTGCCGGAAGCGGCAAATGGCGTCTTGATCTTGCTCTTGCGAACCGGATGCAGCTTGAGGATGCAGGGGTTGCTATCGATTCCATTCAGACCTCTGGCAACTGTGTTTGCTGCCAGAAAGAGTTGTTCTTTTCCTATCGGCGGGATGATGGGGAAACGGGACGGCAGATGGGATTCATCATGCTGAAGGAAGCCTAAATGCTGGCAAAGGTCCTGAGTGCTGCTGTTGTCGGTATCGACGCCATTCTGGTTGATGTTGAGGTGGATATTGCCCAGGGGTTGCCACAATTTTCCACGGTGGGACTGCCGGACGGCGCAGTTAAGGAAAGCAAGGATCGGGTCAAGGCCGCCTTAAAGAACAGCGGCTATGATTTCCCGCCCCGCCGGATAACCGCCAACCTGGCGCCGGCAGACCTGAAAAAAGAAGGGGCAGCCTTTGACCTGCCGATCTCCATCGGCATTCTGGCTGCTACCGGTACCATCGCCGGCGATCGCTTGCATCGTTATATTCTACTGGGGGAACTCTCCCTTGATGGCAGCCTGAAACCGGTACGGGGAGCCCTGCCGGTGGCAGTTGCTGCCCGTCAGGCCGGGCTTTCCGGTCTGATCCTGCCTGTTGAAAATGCTGCTGAGGCTGCTGTCGTTGAAGGAGTTGAGGTGCTACCGGCGGCCACCCTGGCCGACGTGGTCCAGTTCCTGCGGGGAGAGCTGGAGATCGCCCCCCAAAAGGTTGATCTGCACCAGCTCTTCCAGCAACAGGAGGAGCATGGCGAGGACTTTTGTGAGGTGCGTGGCCAGGACCATGCCAAGCGGGCCATTGAAGTCTCCGCCGCCGGTGGGCATAATCTTCTGATGATCGGACCGCCTGGATCCGGCAAGACCATGCTGGCCCGCCGGATTCCTTCTATTTTGCCACCCCTTGGATTTGATGAAGCAATTGAAACCACTGCCGTGTTTAGTGTCAGTGGCCTGCTGGAATCCGGCCATGCCCTGGTCACCACGCGACCATTCCGCAGCCCACATCATACTATCTCGGACGTTGGCCTGATCGGTGGCGGCTCTTCACCGCGCCCTGGTGAAGTTTCTCTGGCCAACCACGGCCTGCTGTTTCTGGATGAACTGCCGGAGTTCAAGAAAAACGCCCTTGAGGTGCTGCGCCAACCCCTTGAAGATGGCAAGGTCACCATCTCGCGATCACTGCAATCCTTGACCTACCCCTCCCGCTTCATGCTGGTGGCAGCCATGAACCCCTGCCCCTGCGGCTACCTGGGGGACCCGACCCATGCCTGCACCTGCACACCGGTTGCGGTCAAGCGCTACCGTTCCCGTATCTCCGGGCCTTTACTGGACCGGATTGATCTCCACGTAGAAGTGCCTGCCGTGGCCTATCGCGACCTGTCTGACACGCGAGAAACCGAGTCATCCGCTGTCATTGCCAACCGGGTGATACAGGCCCGCCTGATTCAGCAGGAACGATTCAAGGGTACCAAAGTACACTGCAATGCCCAGATGAACGCCCGCCTGATCAAGAAACATTGCGAGCTGGATAGCGCCGGGCACCGGATGCTGGAGCTGGCCGGTGATAAGCTGGGCTTCTCTGCCCGCAGCTATTCCCGTATTCTCAAGGTGGCCCGCACCATTGCTGATCTGGCCGGGTCCGAAGCGATCCATGAGCCGCATCTGGCTGAGGCGATCCAATACCGCAGCCTGGATAGAAAGGTTTCCCATGCCTGAAACCATTACAATCGATACCGACTACATTAAACTGGACAGCTTTCTGAAGCTGGCCAACCTGGTTATGAGCGGAGGTGAAGCCAAAATTGCCATTCAGGAAGGGCAGATCAAGGTAAACGGCGAACTTGAGACCCGTCGGGGACGCAAGCTGTATCCGGGCGACCGGATCGCACTTGACGGCCAGCCTGAGTTCGTCATAGAACAGGCATAATGGGAAGCAACTAAATCAAAGGAGACGAGCATGCTACAAGAATTCAAGACCTTTATCATGAAGGGGAATGTGCTGGATCTGGCTGTTGGTGTGATCATTGGCGCGGCCTTTGGCAAGATCGTCAACTCGGCGGTCAATGACCTGATCATGCCGATTATCGGGTTGGTGATGGGCAAGGTGGATTTCAGCAACCTGTTTATCACCCTGGGAAGCGGCAGCTATCCCACCGTGGCTGCGGCAAAGGCGGCCGGAGTGCCAACCCTCAACTACGGCATCTTCATCAACACCACCATTGACTTTCTGATCATGGCGCTGGTGATCTTCATCATCATCAAGGCAGCCAATAAGGTTCGAAAGACTGAAGAACCGGCTCCGGCACCAGCGGCGCGGCTCTGCCCGTTTTGCAAATCAGAACTGCATGATGATGCCACCCGCTGTCCGCACTGCACCTCACAGTTATAGGATGTTGTTCGGGAGACTGCAATGAAACGACTGATCCTTTTGACTGCACTGCTGATTCTGTTTACCCTGGCGGTTTCTGCTGCCCAGGCTGCCCAGGCGCAGATTACCTGGTACGGCCATGCCGCCTTCAAAGTGGTTACCCCTAACGGCAAGGTCTTACTGGTGGACCCCTGGATCAGTAATCCTGCCAATCCCAATGCAAAGAAAGATCTGGAAGAGCTGAAGAAGGTGGATCTGATCTTCCTGACCCACGGCCATGGCGATCATATCGGCGATACGGTGGAAATTGCGAAAAAAACCGGTGCCAAACTGGTAGCCACTTTTGATCTGCAAAAGGCGATGGTGGCTTACAAGGGCTATCCTGCAGAACAGGCAACCATGTCAACCAGCGGTAGTTTTGGCGGTCAGATCAGTCTGTTGGATGGCGAGGTGACGGTGCTGTTCGTACCAGCGCTCCACGGCGGCAGTATGGATGCCGCCAATGGCCCGGTCTATGCCGGTGAACCAGGCGGGTTCCTGATTAACGTCAAGAACGGCCCACGGATTTATCACACCGGCGATACCGATTTATTTAACGATATGTCCCTGTTAAAAGGGCAGGTGGATATCATGCTGCTCTGTATTGGCGACAAGTTCACCATGGGACCGCTTCGGGCAGCTCAGGCAGTGGAGTTGGTCCGACCCCAAATGGCGATACCGATGCACTTTGGCACCTTCCCCGCCTTAACCGGTACGCCGGAGGAGTTTAAGAAGGGGCTTAGGCGCTACGGCCTGGAGTTCCTGGTGCAGCAGATGAAGGTGGGAGAAACCATTACCTGGAAGTAAGAAGCGCACTGCTTTGCTTTAAACTAATGACGGCCTGCTGCAGTTGCAACAGGCCGTCATTTTTATCTTGTCCTTGTAAACGCTGCCTTCCGACAAAAACATCCGGTGCGCCTGACAACCGTGTCTGGGCTGTCATCTCTGCTGGCGGGTCAGGACAAGCTTGTGCTGATTTTTACCCTGTCCCTGTTTGAAGCGATAGATGCCCGCCTGATCGCTGTGCGTCACTCCCTGCGCAATGAGAAAGAGATCGCTGGTTGGTTTTAAGGCTACTTTATGATTATTAAAGTGGCACAATCTGGATTCCCGGCCAGCGCCCCCTACTGTCAAAACAATGCCAAAGACTGCAAATATTTGCAATATCAGTATATTAACGATCGCTAAGGCTGTTGGCATGCGTTATGTATAGCAGGATATATCGCAACAAGGGGGCGCCACATGGGCACGACACAAACGGTAGAGCTGGACGGTAGCCTCTGGTTTAACCGTGCTGAAAGCAAATTTCTGGGTGGCGACCGGATCGCTCTGTTAGAGAAGATTGACGAACTTGGCTCCATCACCCAGGCAGCCAAGGCCGTGGGGATCAGCTATAAGACCGCCTGGGAGATGGTCAACCAGATCAACAATCTGGCTGCAGCACCGCTGGTTGACCGGGCCACCGGGGGGAAGGGCGGTGGTGGAACCACCCTCACGGCTGCAGGCCGCGAAGTTTTGGAGCAGTTTCGCGTGGTGCAGGAAGAACATCGCAAGTTTTTAAAGAACCTGGACCAGCGTCTGGGCGACACCGGTAGTCTCTACCAATTCTTACGGAGGATCAGCATGAAAGTCAGCGCACGCAACGTATTCAACGGCACCGTAGCATCCATTTCCAAAGGGGCAGTCAATGCCGAGGTTACCCTGAGCCTGAAAGGTGACACCGCCATTACCGCAGTGGTCACCAACGGCGCCATTGAGAATCTTGGCTTGAAGGAGGGGATGGACGCCTATGCTATTGTCAAGGCCAGCTCCGTCGTAATCGGCACAGATCTGGAGGGAGCAAAGCTCAGTACCCGCAACCTGTTGACCGGCAGCATCGTCAAGCTGGTGGAGGGGCCGGTTAGTTGCGAGGTAGATATCGAACTGCCCGGCGGCACTACCATCAGCGCCGTGATTACTGACGGCAGTGCCAAACGGCTGGGGTTGAAGGTTGGTGGCAGCGCAACGGCCCTGTTTAAGGCTTCCAGCGTGATTTTAGGGGTCAGCTGATTACGCCCTTGTTAAGAGATTCACACACTCCTAAGTCGGAAAATCCGGAACCAAACAGGAAAAGTTACAAACAATCGCACGCGGATCAAATCTGATTTAGGCGGATTTCCGCTGATTTTAAAAACAAATGTTTCAAATCTGTGTATATCCGCTTAATCCGCGTCATCTGCGTGCTATCATCATGGCTTTTAATCAGCTTTTGTAAAGATTGAAGTCATAAGAGTCTAATTGCAGGGGCATCAACGGAGCTGTCCCTTTTTTCATCAGTAGCGTTATATTTTAAGCACTATAACGAATGCGGGGTTTGTATATGATTACCTGCCTGCCAGATAGCGAGATTGAACGGTTTCTGGAAGAGGATATCCCCTATGGTGACCTGACTACCCATCTGCTGGGGATCGGACATCAACCTGGTGAGATCCGCTTTAGTGCTCGCCATGAAACCGTACTCTGCGGCACGGAAGAGGCCGCCTGGCTGCTTGAAAAATGCGGCTGCAGCATCACACAGCAGACTCCCAGCGGCACGCGGTTGGGGGCAGGTGAGACCTTTCTGAAGGCCGCAGGTACCGCCCAGGCTCTGCACGCCGGTTGGAAGGTGGCAGTGAATCTGCTGGAGTACGGTTCCGGCATCGCTACCCGTACTGCCAGAATTGTTACTGCTGCGCGGAGCGTCAACCCTCAGATTGCCATTCTGACCACCCGCAAGACCTTTCCCGGCACCAAGAAGCTGGCCATCAAGGCGATCTGTAGCGGCGGCGCCCTGCCGCACCGGCTGGGGCTATCTGAGACCATTCTGGTGTTCAAGCAGCACACGGTTTTTCTGGGGGGGCTGGAGCCATTTTTGCGGCAGGTTGAAACATTGAAGCGTGGGGCACCGGAGACCAGGATTATTGTAGAGGCTGATTCGCCCGAAGAGGCGCTGCTGATCGTCAGGAGCGGTGTGGATCTGGTGCAGGTGGACAAGCTGCCGGCTGACCAGCTTAAGACCTTGGTTGATCAGATCAGACAGATCAACCAAGCGGTCAAGGTCTCGGCAGCTGGTGGGATCAACGAGCAGAACGCGGCTGCATATGCCGCCACCGGCGTTGATATCCTGGTGCTGTCATCGGTTTATTTTGGCAAGCCTGCTGACATCAGTGCAACCATTGTTGCTGCAACATAACGGACGAAAAAGGAGATTGTACCAATGAATATCATGTCCAGAATATTCCTGTTTAGCGCGTTCAGCCTCCTGTTTGCGGCACCGGCCTTTGCCGCTGATTTACACCTTGCCGTGGCAGCCAACTTTACGGCGCCAATGGAACAGTTAAAGCCGCTTTTTGAAAAGGCCAGCGGCTACAAGCTGATTATCTCCTACGGCACCGTGGGGAAGTTCTACGCCCAGATCAAGAACGGCGCACCGTTTGAACTGCTGATCTCTGCTGATGACGAGACCCCGATCCGCCTGGAAAAGGATGGGCTGGCCCTGCCTGAAACCCGCTTTACCTATGCCATTGGCAAATTGATGCTCTGGAGCACCAAGCCGGGGCTGGTTGATGCAAAGGGCGAGGTGTTGAAGCAGGCTGATTTTAAACGGCTGGCCATTGCCAGCCCCAAGCTGGCGGTTTACGGCGCTGCTGCTGTCGAGGCAATGAAGAAGCTGGGGGTCTACGAACCGTTGCAGTCCAAGTTTGTGTTTGGTGAAAACATCTCCCAGACCTACCAGTTTATTGCCACTGCTAATGCTGATCTGGGGTTTGTGGCCCTGTCGCAGATCTACAAGAACGGCAACTACGCAGCCGGTTCCCACTGGCAGGTGCCGTCCAACCTCTACCCCCAGATCAGGCAGGATGCCGTATTACTGACCAAGGGTCGGGATAGTCCGGCAGGCAAGGCATTGCTTGTATTCTTGAAGACAACAGAAACAAAAAAGATCATCCGTTCTTACGGCTATGATATCTAAACTCAAAGGAGCCGGAAAATGAAACTGTTTAAAACATTGCTGGTAGTTTCGTTGCTATTACTGTCAACCGTCGTGGCCCATGCAGAAAAAATTACCGTCGCTGCTGCTGCTGACCTGAAGTTTGCCATGGACGAGATCGTGACCGGCTTTAAAAAAAGTCACACCGGAGCAGAGCTGGAGGTGATCTATGGTTCATCCGGCAAATTCCACACCCAGATTCAGCAGGGTGCCCCCTATGATCTGTTCTTCTCTGCTGACATCAACTACCCCCGTGAACTGGCAAAAAAGGGGATGGCCGCTTCTGAGGTAAAACCTTATGCCGTTGGCCGGGTGGTGCTCTGGAGCAACAGTCTGGATGCGACCAAAATGACCCTGGCCAGCCTGACTGATCCGAAGATCGCCCGGATTGCCATTGCCAACCCCAAGCATGCCCCCTATGGTAAGCGGGCTGAAGAGGCGCTGAAGGCTTCCGGTTTGTGGGACACGTTGCAACCTAAATTTGTCTTTGGCGAAAACATCGCCCACACCGCCCAGTTTGTACAGACCGGCAACGCCCAGGTGGGAATCATTGCCCTCTCGCTGGCCCTTAATCCTGAGCTGGCAAAAAAAGGTGGCTACTACCTGATCCCGAACAAGCTGCACAATCCGCTGGAACAGGGCTATATCATCACCAAACAAGGAGCAACCAAGCCGCTTGCCAAACAGTTTGCTGACTATATGGGGTCGAAACCGGCTCGTAGTGTCATGACCAAGTACGGCTTTGTGCTGCCTGGTGAGGTCAAATAGCCATGCTGCTGAGTGCGAGCGACCTGCAGGCGGTCTGGCTGACCCTGCGGCTCTCTACGGTGGTCACCGTGATCCTGCTGCTGGTGGGGACTCCGGTGGCCTGGTGGCTGGCCCGCACCCGCTCCTGGGCCAAAGGCCCATTGGGGGCAATGGTGGCCTTGCCGCTGGTGCTGCCTCCGTCAGTGCTGGGTTTTTACCTGTTGCTGGCCATGGGGCCCAATGGGCCGCTGGGCTGGTTGACCACCAGACTGGGTGTTGGTCCGCTGCCGTTCACCTTCTGGGGGCTGGTGCTGGCCTCTGTCTTCTACTCTCTGCCGTTTATGGTGCAGCCGTTGCAAAACTCCTTTGAAGCGATCGGTGAACGACCACTGCAGGTGGCAGCCAGCCTGGGTGCCTCGCCGCTGGATACCTTTTTCAGTGTGGCGGTGCCGCTGGCAAAACCGGGTTTTTTGACCGCCTCAATCATGACCTTTGCCCACACCGTGGGGGAGTTTGGTGTGGTGCTGATGATCGGCGGCAACATTCCTGGCGTGACCAGGGTCGCCTCGGTGCAGATCTACGACCATGTTGAGGCGTTGGAATATGGACAGGCCCATCGGTTGGCAGCCGTTATGCTGATCTTCTCATTTCTGGTGCTGCTGGGGATGTACACCTGGAAGCCACGACCACAAAAGGGGTAAGGCAGTATGGAGCTGCAGCTACAGCTACGTAAACAACAGGGGGATTTTACCCTGGAGCTTGATCTGAAGGTCAGCGGTGAACGGATCGGTATCTTTG
>CAZNWF010000085.1:0-12124 GCA_964576485.1 uncultured Geobacter sp.
GCCGGCTTCCAGGGTATGGACAAGGAAGGCAATCTGACCACCCTTGGCCGTGGCGGCTCAGACACCTCAGCCGTTGCCTTGGCTGCCGCCCTCAAGGCTGATGTCTGCGAGATCTACACTGATGTTGACGGTGTCTACACCACTGACCCCAACGTCTGCAAAGAAGCCCGCAAGGTGGAAAAGGTTTCCTACGATGAAATGCTGGAACTGGCCAGCCTTGGAGCCAAGGTACTGCAGATCCGCTCGGTTGAGTTTGCCAAAAAATTCAATGTGGACATACATGTCCGCTCTAGCCTGAATGAAAACACCGGTACCATGGTTACCAGGGAGGATAAGGATATGGAAGGGATTCTCGTTTCCGGAGTAGCGTACGACAAGAATGAAGCCAAGATTGCCGTACTGGGAGTACCTGACAAGCCAGGTATTGCTGCAAAGATGCTTACCCCGCTCTCCGATGCGGCTATTTCAGTTGACATGATCGTACAAAACGTCAGCCATGACGGCCTGACCGATTTTACCTTCACCGTCACCAAGGCAGATCTGAAGCAGGCGCTGTTGATCACCAATGAGGCTGCCAAAGAAGTTCAGGCTCAGGAGGTTCAGTCTGATGAAAACATCAGCAAGATCTCCATCGTCGGCCTGGGTATGCGCAGCCATGCCGGTGTTGCCACCCGCATGTTTGCCGTATTGGCCAAAAACAACATCAACATCGGCATGATCTCCACCTCTGAAATCAAGGTTTCAGTGGTCATAGACGAGAAATACACGGAACTGGCTGTACGGGTTTTGCATGAGGAGTTCGGCCTGCAAGGGTAAACAGCTGCACCTGACGCAATAGAAATGGGGATGCCATGCTGGTGTCCCCATTTCTGTTTTCAGGCTATTCCCGTTCAGACCACTTGCCTATGGTGGAGAGCGTGGTATGCTTAAATCCATAGGCACAATTTGTAACATATTGGATATTGATTATGGCACCTACCCGTAGAAGCAACAAAAAAACTGCCCGTTTGGCCACCAGCTCGTTAGAGCAGGCCCGTGTGGCTCGGAACGAGTTTTTAACTAATATGAGTCACGAAATCCGTACCCCTATGAACGGGGTAATCGGCATGGCTCAACTACTACGGACCACACAGCTGGACACTACGCAAAAAGAATACCTTGATTGCCTTGAGACCTCGGCCAAAAGCCTGATGTACCTGATTAACGATATTATTGACTTCTCCAAGATTGAAGACGGCCAGATTGAACTGGAAGAAGTTGACTTCAGTCTGCGCGGAACCATCAACAACATCATCAAAACCCAACATTCAGACCTTCACCTCAAAGGCCTGGATCTGCTGATCGACATCCCCCACACGGTTCCCGACTCCCTGAGGGGTGATCAGTTACACACCAAACAGGTCATCCTTAACCTGCTGGGTAATGCCATTAAGTACACAGCAAAAGGGACTGTCCGCATTACCGTTGATGTAACAGAGCAACATGACGATCAGATCCTGCTGCAACTCAGCATTAACGATACCGGTACCGGCATAGCCCAAGAAGAGCTGGCTAAACTCTTTGCACCATTCCAGCAGAAGAAAAAAACCATAAACAAACCACTGGGGGCAAAAGGACTGGGAATTTCCATCAGCAGACGATTGGTTGAACTGATGGGTGGCAGAATTTGGGCTGAAAGTACCATGGGCGTTGGCAGCACCTTTCACCTGACACTCCCCTTTATTGTTGCTCGCAGAACTGCTGCATCTGACGTAGAAGAAGAGCGGGACAACCTCTCATTACACTGGGAAGGTCCCGCCTTGCAGATCCTTCTGGCAGAGGACAACGTCATCAACCTGAAGTTTGCCGTTACTATTCTGGAGCGGATGGGTCATCAGGTGACCAGCACCAACAACGGCAAAGAAGCACTAAAACTGTGGCGGGAAAAAAGGTTTGATCTGGTCCTGATGGATATCCAGATGCCGTTGCTGAATGGCAGTGCTGCAACTGAAGCCATCAGAAAAGAGGAAAACGGCACAGAGAGACATATACCGATTATCGCCCTGACCGCCCATGCCCTGCAGGAGGAAAAGAAACAGCTGCTCAACTCAGGCTTTGACGGCTATGTTCCCAAACCTATGGAGGTTGATACCCTGATTAAAGAGATGAAAAAGGTACTTATAACGCTGTAATCAGCTCTAACCTTTACGCTGCCTTAATACCCGTCCAACTCAAAAACAACCTGATTCACAACGCTGCTCCAATCACCAGCTTCCTGCTGTCTGAAAAGCCGCATGGTCGGATACCAGGGACAATCACACCGTTCCAGCCCCCAGCGCCAATCCGGTGCAAACGGCAGTAACAGCCAGGTCGGTCTACCCAGGGCGCCGGCCAGATGGGCCACCGCCGTATCAATGGTTATCACCAGATCGAGCTGAGCTATCAATGCGGCGGTATCGGCAAAATCCTGCACCAGCATGGTCAGATCAACCAAGTGAAACGGTTGCCGGAACTCTTTTTCAGCTATCTGCAGTGAGACCCAGGTTACGTTCGGCAGGGTTGACAACGGCGCAAGAAAACCGGGTGGGCAGCGTCTGCCCGGATCAGGATAGGACTTGCCTGCCCAGCACAATCCGATCTTTTTGCCAGCCACCGCCGGCATAACGCTCTGCCAGAACGGCAAAACCGGCTCAGGAGCTGCAAGATACGGGATATTAGCAGGAATCGTCTCGAGAGAACTGCCCAGCATGTACGGCAGCGAAAGCAGGGGCAGGTGGCAATCAAAATCAGGTAGTGTTTGGTCAAAGGGCAGTACGGTAATGCCGGTGCCAAGGCTTTGCATAAGGGGGGTCAGCGGCTGATGGCATTCAAACAGCACCTGTGCCCCACGCTCAATCAGGAGCGGCAGGTAGCGGCAGAACTGCAGGGTATCGCCAAATCCCTGTTCTGCGTAGATCAGGATCGTCTTGCCGGAAAGATCGCCACCAGACCAGCGTGGCTGGGCAAACTCACGCATTGGCGAGGTAAAGCGCCGCTTCTTCCAGCGCCACTCATACTCCCTGAATCCTGCCGTATAATTGCCCTGCAGCAACAACAGCAGGGCGTAGTTCCAATGGGCTTCAGCATGCTCAGGTGCAACCTTCAAGACCTTTGCACACTCTACCAGGGCCTGCTGTACTTCGCCCTGCATCTGCAGACAGGTTGCCAGTGCTACGCGGCTGTCATGCAGCGAAGGGGCAAGCTGCAACGCCTGCTGATAGCTTTTGGTTGCCTGATCCAGAAAACCAAGTTCCAGCAGGGTATTGCCCCGGTTGTTCCAAAGCAGCGCCAGAGTGGGCCAACGTCCGACCGCGTCGTCGTACAGGGCCAGGGCATCATCATAACGCCCGGCTTCGTGCAACGCTGCGCCTTCACGCACTATTCTTTCCAGCTCGCCCATCGGTCTTCCTCTGGCTATTTCAGCTTTTTGATCTTCTCCAGGCTTTCTTCCAGTACCGCCTTCTTTGCGGTCACGTCAGCCAGCTTTGCCTTTTCCTTGGCAACAATATCAGCCGGAGCACGATCAACAAAACTGGGATTTTCGAGTTTTTTCGAGAACTGCTCGATCTCTTTATCCAGTTTACCTATCTCTTTCAGCAGCCGTTTTTCTTCTTCGGCAACATCCACCAGCCCTTTTAATGGAACAAAGACCTGGAACTCGCCTGCCGGCTGTACAGAAGCATCTTCCGGCTTTGACAGATTACATCCAATGGTCAGCTGTCCCACGCGGGCCATACTTTTGATCTTTGACTCAAACAGGCAGGCCAGATCCTGTGCCTGCTGGGAGTTGGTGGAGAGCATTACCGTTATTTCACGGGAGGGAGGGACTTCCATCTCACCACGGATAGTGCGGATGGCTGAGATCACCTCCATCACCTGTTCCATCCGGCTGGCTGCATCCTCAAACTGCCAGTCTTCACGTGCCTGCGGATAAGGTGCCAGCATGATCGAAGGGGCCCAGTCACCACCGGAACCACGCAGGCTGCAGCGATCCCCCTTAGGCAGGGTCTGCCAGATCTCTTCCGTAATAAACGGCATAATCGGGTGTAACAGACGCAGCAGATGTTCCAGCACGGTCCAGAGTACATACTGGGCCGTGCGGCGGCGGATCGGGTCATCACCGTACAGCTCCTGTTTTGACAGCTCCAGATACCAGTCACAGAACTCGCTCCAGGTAAACTGGTAGAGGGTCATAGCTGCTTCATTAAAGCGGTACTCGTCCAGTGCCCGGTTGGTTTCGCGGGCCGTCTCATTCAGGCGGTGCAGAATCCATTCATCTGACTCGGTCAGACGCAGCTCTTCAAAAACCAGCGCATCCGGTTCAAACCCTTCCAGATTCATCAGGGTAAAACGGGCTGCATTCCAGACCTTGTTGCAGAAGTTGCGGTAGCCGGAGATCCGCTCTTCAGCCAGCTTGATGTCACGCCCCTGGGCAGCAAAGGCTGCCAGGGTAAAACGGAAGGCGTCCGTGCCGTACTGGTCAATCACGGTCAGCGGATCAATCACGTTGCCCTTTGACTTGGACATTTTCTGGCCATGGGCATCCCGCACCAGGGCATGGATATAGACATCCTTGAACGGCACCTCATCCATAAAGTGCAGCCCCATCATCATCATTCGGGCCACCCAGAAAAAGAGGATATCAAAGCCGGTTACCAGGGTGGCGGTGGGATAGAACTGCTTCAGTTCAGGGGTCTGGTTCGGCCAGCCCATGGTTGAAAACGGCCAGAGTGCTGATGAGAACCAGGTATCCAGCACATCGGTTTCCTGACGCAGTTCGTCACTACCACACTGGCTACAGGCCGCTGGATCGTCCATGGATACGGTGATATGACCGCAGTGATCACAGAACCAGGCCGGAATCCGGTGGCCCCACCAGATTTGACGTGAGATGCACCAGTCACGGATATTCTCCATCCAGTCATAGTAGGTATTTTCCCACTGCTTCGGCAGAATACGGGTACGACCATCCTTGACCGCCTGCAGTGCGCGCTCTGCCAGCGGACCAACCTTGACGTACCATTGCAGTGACAGATACGGCTCCACCACGGTTTTGCAGCGATAGCAGCCGCCAACCGACAGGCCGTGGTCGTCAATCTTCTCCAGCAGCCCGGCGGCCTCCAGATCCTCTACAATTTTCGCGCGGGCGGCAAAACGATCCATCCCTTCATACTGATGTCCGGCAGCATTGATAATGCCTGACTCGTCAAAGACATTGATCTTGTCCAGACCGTGGCGAGCCCCCACTTCAAAGTCGTTGAAATCATGGGCAGGCGTAATCTTAACCACGCCGGTGCCAAACTCACGGTCCACATACTCGTCCGCCACCACCGGAATTTCACGGTTCACCAGCGGCAACAGCACCTTGGCACCATGCAGGTCAGCATAGCGCTGGTCTTCAGGATGCACCGCCACCGCCGTATCACCCAGCATGGTCTCGGGCCGGGTCGTGGCCACGGTCACAAAACGGCCCGGCTCCCCCACCACCGGGTAGCGGATATGCCAGAGATGCCCTTTTTTCTCCTCGTGCTCCACCTCAATGTCCGAGAGAGCGGTGTGGCAACGGGGACACCAGTTGATCAGCCGGTTATCACGATAAATCAGGCCATCCTCGTACAGCTTGACAAACACGGTGCGGACCGCCTTGGAGAGGCCGGCATCCATGGTAAAGCGTTCCCGCTCCCAGTCACAGGAGGCCCCCAGACGCTTCAACTGGCCGATGATCTGGCCTCCGGATTCTGCTTTCCATTGCCAGACCCGCTCAATGAACGCCTCTCGCCCCAGATCATGGCGATCCTTACCTTCAGCTGCCAGTTGCCGCTCTACCACATTCTGGGTGGCGATACCGGCATGGTCGGTGCCGGGCATCCAGAGCACACTATGGCCGGTCATCCGTTTCCAGCGGCAGAGAATATCCTGCAGGGTATTGTTGAGAGCATGCCCCATATGCAGGGCACCGGTAACGTTAGGAGGAGGAATGACAATACTGTACGGCTTACGTGGTGAATCTGCATCAGCATGAAAATATCCCTTGCCAAGCCACTCGTCGTACCATTTCTTTTCTACTTCATGGGGTTCATACCCCTTGGCCAGTTCTTTGTTGGTCATTACGGAATAACCCTGCCTTTACATAAGTTTTGCGTGAATGTAGTTATATACCCTGTGCGACTGACATGGTCAAGGTCAGGCGATGGGATTCACCCTGTTTTGCTACTTGCAGTAGCTCTCAGACACGGTATACTTGGGCCTGAGCAAAGATGCAACCACCCGGCAGGCAGCATAAGGAGACAGGCCATTTACCCAGCCACCCGAAAATTATTGGGACAGACTACCTGGAATCTGCTGGTAGCCAAATCCGATCAGGATCTTGACCCGGAAACCGTGCCCGGACTGCTTGAAAAGGTGTCCGGGCTGACCCACCCGGAATGGCTGCCTGATTTTGCACGCCTGGAACTGGCCTGCCACAGGGCCATGAATGTTCCTCTTCCGCCCGCTGCAGAATTGGCCGAGTTGACTGTCAACCCTTCTCTGCAAATGATCCAGGTGCCCTGGAAACATCTGCTGACCCTGCTCACCTTTGCAAAAAAGAACGATATGGAACGGATTGAGCCTGGTAACGAGCAGGTGCTGATCTGGACTGATCCTTCAAATAAGAATCTGCGTTTTGAAACAGCCATGCCGGACCATCTGCTGGCACTCAAAATGACGACCGAACAGATCAAGCCTGAAGAGGCGACCACACAGGCCGGACGATCTCTTGCGCAGCTTGATGCACTGCTCTGGGATGCCGTACGCAAAGGGATCCTGCTTGCGCCCGGGTCACGGCTGCGTCGCAGCGCTGATTTTGTATCTGCTGCAAACGGCCAATTGCCTGCAGCTGAGGTTTTCACGGTTCAGTGTTACCTTACGCCAGCAGTGCATCCGTACCAGGAAAAAAGCAATGCCCCGCCATTGCCTGAAGAATTTCCCAGTGTGCGTGCAGTCAGTCTGATACAGGAGCTGCGGCATTTCTGCTGGAGCCGTTTTGTCCGTCCCCAACTGGCATTCTGCGGCGACAACCTGCTGTCCCATCCGGATTTTTTTGAGCTGTACCAGCTGGCAGCAAACCACGGACTGATGACCGCGATCCAGAGCACCACGGCGGACCGGGAAACCATCAAGCGGTTGATGGGGATTCAACGGCCGGACTATTACCAGGTCAGCCTGGAGGGAGAGGAAGCGTATAACGATCAGATCAGAGGGGCTGGTGACTTCAGGCGTACTAGTGCGTTTCTTGAACTGCTGACCGAGCTTGGCGTACCCAACATGGTGCAGTTGACGCTGACCAGGGGCAACCTTGATCAAGTCATCCCCCTGGCCAAACAACTGGAAGGAATCACCGGTGGTCTGACCTTCAACCGACTGGCACTGTCAGAAACCGGCTCACGGTTTAGCCTGCCAACTCCACCAGCCTATCAGGAGTTTCTGAAACAGTACCTGGCAGCGGTTCCGACCCATCCAACGCTGGTAGTACACGATAATCTGCTGAACATACTCTGCGAAGAACAGGGCAAGCCGCTGTCAGGAGGGTGCACCGGATATGGCTGTGGGGCTGCCTTCAACTTTGTTGCCATTCTGCCAGACGGAGCAGTGCATGCCTGCCGCAAACTCTCCTCCCCCATCGGCAACATCCTGACCCAAAGTCTTGAAGAGATCTACAACTCACCAACAGCTGCACGCTATCGCGACGGTTCAACCGCCTGTAGCGGCTGCAGTCTGAAACCGGTCTGCGGTGGCTGCCTGGCCGTAACCGCCAGCTTTGGCCATGATCCCCTGACCAGCAAAGACCCTTACTGCTTTAGGATATAATGATCCACCACCCAGGCCGCAAAGGGAAAGCTGCAGGTAAAGGCCGGTGAGACCGCATTCAGTAGATGCACGCTGCGACTGTCTCCTTCCACCACAAAGTCCTGCACCAGCTCTTTGGTGGTGGTATTTAACAGCTGTGCCCGGATACCCGGCTTGCTCCACTGGTTGAAACCGCTGGTATCAATCTGTTTCACCATCTTGACCGCCAGACCGGTGAAATAGCTGCGGTCATACTTCTTTAACTCTGACAGGGCCAGAGAACGGAACCCGAAGTTATCCCCCAGGAACAGACGCGATTCCCAGCCGATGATCTCAAGCAGCTCACCAAGACTGAAGTTCTCCAGCCCAACATAATTCTGGCGCCAGAAGGCCGGAATGGCGGTGGGGCCGATCTTGATCGTCCCATCCACCGTCACGGTATAATGGACACCCAGAAACGGATTTTTCAGGTTGGGTACCGGGTAGATATTGGTACGGATCGGCTTATCCGCACCGGTGTACTTCAGGTAGATCCCCTTGAACGGGATAATGGTGTAGTTCTGCGAAAAACCGTAATCACGGGCAACCGTATCAGCATACAGACCGGCTGCGTTGATCACCAGACCAGCCTCCAGCACCAGACCACCGGTGGTCACAATCGCCGCATCCCCTTGCCGCTTCAGATACCCCTGACCAAACAGAAAACGGACACCAGCCGCCTCCAGATCTGCTTTGATGGCATGGCAGACCTGGGCAGGATCAACCGTGGCCGTGGTGGGGGAATAGAGCGCAATACCGACCGTCTTTGCGTTGGGATCAATCTCAGCCAGCTCATGCTGGTCAATAATCCGCACATCCACGCCGTTTCGCTCACCCCGGCGCTGCAGTTCCTGTACCCCTTCAATCTCACCTTCATCCGAGGCCACCACCACCTTATGGCACTGGTTAATGGCCAGACCACGATCCTTGACATAGGCAGTCATCAGCCGGTTGCCGTCACGGGTAAAACGGGCCTTCAGCGAATCAGCCGAGTAGTAGAACCCGGCATGCAGCACCCCGCTGTTGCGGCCGCTGCCGTGGTAGGCCACGTCTGCTTCCTTATCAATCACCAGGATATCGGCGGCAGGCAGACGGGATTTTAACTCACGGGCCATGGCCAGACCGATAATGCCGGCCCCGATGATCAGGAAATCGCAGCGTTGCTGGCTGCTCATAACTGCACCGGATGCTGATGGGAAAGCTTGATGAAGTTATCCAGCAGCTGCATGCCGCCTTCAGTCAGGATTGATTCCGGGTGGAACTGCACCCCCCAGACCGGCAGCTCACGGTGACGTAAGCCCATGATCTCGCCATTATCCACCCAGGCCGTTATCTCCAGGCAATCCGGCAGGCTGGCACGCTCCACCACCAGCGAATGGTAACGGGTGGCATTGAACGGGTTGGGCAAGCCACTGAACAGCTCTTTACCGTCGTGGTGGATCGGTGAGGTTTTACCATGCATCAAAGAAACACTGCGCACCACCGTGCCACCAAAGGCGGCACCGATTGACTGATGCCCCAGACAGACCCCCAAGAGTGGAATCTTGCCGGCATACTCCTTAATGGCAGCCACCGAGATACCGGCCTCCTCCGGTGAACAGGGACCGGGGGAGACCACGATCCGGTCAGGCCGCAGGGCAGCAATATCTGCAACGCTGATTTCATCATTGCGTACCACCCTCACCTCCTCACCCAACTGGGCCAGGTACTGAACAATATTGAAGGTAAAGGAGTCATAATTATCTAGCATTAAAAGCATGGCAGCTACAAACCTCGTGTTTCATGTGACATAAATATGAATAATATTCAGGGTGTTATCATTACTTTGGCCTGGTTGTGTAGCACAAAACCAGTCCGCTGTTCAATGAACATCCCTACTCCCTGAGGTAGTGGCAGGTGTATCCACCTGGATGCTTAATCAGATAATCCTGATGACTCTCTTCCGCACGATAGAAGGTGCTTGCCTTGACAATTTCAGTAACGAGCGGCGCCTTCCATTTACCGGACAGATCCACCGCCTTCTTTACCCGGTCCGCAACAGCCTGCTGCACACTGTTTGTGTAAAAGATTGCAGAACGGTACTGACTGCCACGATCATTTCCCTGACTGTTTTTGGTTGTTGGATCATGCATTCTGAAGAACCAGTTCTGTAACAGCTCTTCATAGCTGAGTTTCCGGGGATCAAAAACCACCTCAACACTTTCCGCATGACCACTTTTTGAATCATGGGTGTCTTCATAGCGGGGGTTTTTCAGGTGCCCGCCGGTGTAGCCCACCTGGGTTGCAAGCACCCCCGGTATCTTACGCAGTATATCCTGCATGCCCCAGAAACAACCGCCAGCCAGTATGGCAATTTCCTGTTCCGGAGCATCGGTCTTGATGCCAGCTGCCTCAAATTGCGGGACATAGCGTCCATAGCCCCCGCTCCAGATTTTTTGTACCGGGATAAAACGCAAAGCAGCAGAGTTGATACAGTAGCGCTGCCGGGTTTCCCCTGGGCCGTCATCAAAAACATGGCCCAGGTGGGAATCTGCATGCCTGGAGCGAACTTCGGTGCGCTGCATACCGTGGCTGGTATCCGGTTTATTGACCACATGGCCCGTTTCCAGCGGCTGGGTAAAACTGGGCCAGCCGGTGCCGGAGTCAAATTTATGCAGGGAGCTGAACAGTGCTTCACCGGAAACAACATCCACATAAATACCAGGGGCATGGTTGTTCCAATAGGCGTTGTTAAACGGAGGTTCGGTACCACATTGCTGGGTAACCCTGAACTGTTCTTGGGTAAGCGTGCTTTTCAGCTGATCAGACGTGGCTTTGGGATACACGGTTGTTGTTCCAGTCATGGGATTCACCTTTTTACTGGTAGCGTCGCAGGATGCCAGACAGACAGGCATAACGGACGTCAGCAACAGTATGCTCATGATACAAAACATTCTTTTCATAACGGATCCTTAACCTTAACCATAGAACCTTCTGTCAGGATAACCACTAAACAGCACCGGTACAGTATCTATCGCTTTGTTTTAACCCTGAACCCGGCCTTTTCCATGGCTCCCAGATCCAGGCCGCCCAAAGGCTGCCTGGAGTCAGCTTTGCGCTCGTGCGGTTGCACCGGTCTCTTTGGAATTGCTCCACCAGCCTCAGCCTCTTTGATGGACAACGCGATCCGCTTGCGCTGGGGATCAGCAGACAGCACCTTGACCTTCACCACCTGCCCCACCTGCACCGCATCATTGGGGTCTTTGACAAAGCGGTTGGCCAGGTGGCTGACATGCACCAGACCATCCTGATGCACCCCGATATCCACAAAGGCGCCAAAGGCGGTTACGTTGGTCACCACCCCCTGCAGGATCATCCCTTCCTGCAGGTCACTGATCTCGCGGATATCGTCACGAAAATCAGCGGTCTGAAACTGCTGACGGGGGTCGCGGCCCGGCTTTTTCAGCTCTTCCAGGATATCCCGCAGGGTCGGCAGACCCACCCCATCACTGACATACTTCTTCAGGTCGATCTTCTCCGCCAAGGCCGGCGACCTGGTCAGCTCTTCAAGGGAGACTCCCAGGTCTTTGGCCATCTGTTCCACCAACGGGTAACGCTCAGGGTGAACCGCAGAGTTATCCAGGGGATGTTTTCCGCCACGAATCCTTAAAAAACCGGCAGCCTGCTCAAAGGCCTTGGCACCAAAGCGGGAGACCTTCAGCAGACCTTTGCGGGAGCTGAAGGGACCGTTTTCATCGCGGTGGCGGGCTATCGCCTTGCCCAGGGCAGGCCCAACTCCGGCCACATAGGACAAAAGCGCCCAGGAAGCGGTATTCAGATCAACCCCCACGTAGTTAACCCCGGATTCCACCACCTCATCCAGACTCTTCTTCAGCATGGCCTGATTGACATCGTGCTGATACTGCCCCACGCCGATGCTCTTGGGATCAACCTTGACCAGCTCTGCCAGCGGATCCTGCAGGCGGCGGGCAATGGAGATCGCACCTCGCACGGTCAGGTCCAGCTCAGGAAACTCCTCACGGGCGATCTCCGAGGCAGAATAGATACTGGCACCGGCCTCACTGACCATCACCACCGGCAGATGCCTGCCAGCCCCTGCCAGTGTCTCTTTGGTGAACAGCTCCATCTCCCGCCCGGCAGTACCGTTACCGATGGCGATCATCTCAATCCCATGGGCCTCCACCAGCCGCAGCAGGTCTGCTCTGGCCTGATCCACCCGGCCGGCGCCGGTGTGGGGATA
>CAZNWF010000086.1:0-12078 GCA_964576485.1 uncultured Geobacter sp.
GTGGTTGACCTGATCAGGATGAAGGCCTGCAAGTATGCCAAGGATGGCTCCGGCGGCTGTCAGGAAATTGATATTCCTGCAGATTATCTGGATGAAGCCCAGCGTCTGCGGGAGCATATGGTTGAGATTGTAGCAGAGGCCTACGATGCCCTGACCGAAAAATATCTGGAAACCGGTGAACTGACGGAAGAAGAAATTCTGGATGGTCTGCGGGTCGGCACCATGCGCAGTACTTTTACCCCGGTATTATGTGGTTCTGCTACACTGAACGTCGGTGTACGTCAGTTGTTGGGGGCGGTCTGCGATTTTCTGCCGTCACCGTTGGATCGTACCAAGGCAGTTGGCACCAATCCTAAAAATAATGAGCTGGTGGAGCGTGGCCCGGATGAAAAAGAGCCGTTCTCTGCACTGGTGTTCAAGACCACTTCTGACCCCTACACCGGTAAGATCACCATCTTCAGGATCTATTCCGGTACCCTTAACTCTGACTCTACTATCTATAATGCCAGCAAAGGGGTAGAGGAGCGGATCGGCCAGATCTATGAACTGGAAGGCAAAAAGCAGAAGCCGCTTAAACAGGCCTTTGCTGGCGATATCGTCGCCGTTGCCAAACTGAAGGAAACGGTCACCGGTGATACGCTTTGTGATCTAGCCAACCAGGTTGTCTATGAACCGGCCAAGCAGTTATTGCCGGTGATTTCCTATGCCATTGAGCCAAAGACCAAGGCGGATGAAGACAAGATCCACAATGCCCTGCATCGTTTGATTGAGGAAGAGCCCACACTGGAGTCGCACCGTGATCCTCAGACCAAGGAGTTTATTATTTCCGGCCTTGGGCAGGTGCATCTGGATGTGATTGTTGAAAAAATGAAGCGTAAGTTTAACGTGGACGTGGTACTGAAAACTCCCAAGGTACCGTACTTTGAAACCATTCGTGGGACAGCCAAGGTCCAGGGCAAGTATAAGAAACAGTCAGGCGGACGAGGCCAGTACGGTGATTGCTGGATCGAGATGGGTCCCACCGGACGTGGTGATGGCTACATCTTTGAAGACAAGGTCGTGGGGGGCGTCGTTCCCCGTCAGTATATTCCGGCCGTAGATAAAGGAATTCAGGAAGCTGCAATTGAAGGGTTTCTGGCGGGCTATCCGGTGGTTGACTTCAGGGTCGCCCTGTATGATGGTTCCTTTCATACGGTTGATTCTTCCGAGATGGCTTTCAAGGTCGCTGGTTCCCTGGCGTTTAAAAAAGCAATGGAGCAGTGCAAGCCGGTACTGCTCGAGCCGATCGTGAATCTAGCTGTGACGGTGCCGGACGAAAATATGGGGGATGTGATTGGTGACCTTAACTCCCGGCGTGGCAAGGTGGTTGGTGTTGAACCCAAGGCAAACTCCCAGACAATCAAGGCGGTAGTTCCGATGTCAGAGGTGTTGGCCTACTCCAATGACCTGAAATCCATGACCAGTGACCGTGGTCTTTTCAGTACCGAGTTTTCACACTATGAAGAGGTGCCGACCCATATGGCACAGAAGGTTATTGCTGAAGCACAGGCAGCAAAGAAAGATTAACTGATTCAGCTGGCTGGTGAGTCGTAAAGCGGTTGGTGCCGCCTGGACGCACAGTGCCGCAGATCCAGTATTTACGGAGGTGTAGAGTATGGATTCAAAGTTTAATAGTGAGATAACAGAAGGTGAGGCACAGGCTCAGCCCCAGGAAAAAGGCCGTCAGACCGGCATGGTAGTGCTGTTATTGCTACTGTTGGGCGGGTTCGGGTATCTCTACTTCTTTACTGGCCTGATTCGGCCCCAGGAACAACCTCCGGCTCCCCAGCCTCCACCTCAGGTAGTAAAACAGCTGTTGCCGACCCGTGATGCTGCACCTGCCGAGGCAGGAAAAGCAGATGAACAAAAGGCACAGGCAACAGCTCCACCGGTAGCTTCGGCAACACCTGTTGCATCAGCAGTTAAGCCGGTGCAAAAACCGGCTGACGCCAAAGTTGCTGCTGTTCCTTCAGCAAAACCGGAGGAGAAAAAAACAGTTTCTGCGAAGCCAGCTGTGAAACCTGAACCGGTAAAGGCGGTGGCAGCTCCGGCTGTAACGAAACCAGAACCGGTAAAAACAGTTGTACCGGCCAAGCAACCTGAAAAGGGGGTGGCAGAGGCAAAGCCAAAACAGGCTGGACCTGTGCGTAAAGTCGCTGCAACTCCTAAGAAAAATGGTCCCTGGACTGTTGTCGCCGGCCTGTATGTTGTAGAGGAAGTCCTGGCAGCAGATCTGTCAAAGGTAAAAAAAGCCGGTTTTACTCCTCTGATGACTAGTGGCCCCAAACGGCCGGTTACTATGAATCGTTTGTTTTATGCTGAATATACCAACAGGGAAGAGGCCCAGCAGGCAGTTGAAAGACTACAGCGAGTTGCAGGCAGTGGTTTTTCAACCCAGCGAGGCACCAAACATGAGGTCTACGCTGGTTCTTATGCTGTGCTGAGTGGTGCTCAGGCTGAGCAGCAACGCCTGGCTGCAGCGGGTGTTAAGGTGTCGATTAGGAAGGCTCAAGTGCCGCTTGTTTCCCGCAAGTTGACAGCTGGTACCTTTACTGATCGTAAGGCGGCTGATGATGCGGTGAAAAAACTGAAGACTGCCGGAATAGCTGTGCCAGTACTTGAGTAGCGGAGTTTTTAGTGGCAGAAACAGTTAAACTGAGCATCCCTGCATCGGTGGCAGCTTTTGTGCGTCCAGGTATACCACTGGAGGAGCGGCTACGGGGGGCTGGAGGGGCTGTAGACCTTCCCCCCCGAGAACTACTCTTGTTGTTGTTTTGTCTGGGGAAGGATAGTCAGCCTGAGGTATCCCGTCTGGCAGTGAGTACCTTGGCTGCACTGGATACAGAGATGGTTGTCAGTGCGCTGGAAGGTGGCGGGTTCCATCCGGCTGTGCTTCATTTTATTGCGGGTACCTGCGGTTTTGATCCGGCTGTCAGGACTGTCTTGCTTGCTACTGCCGAACTTGCCCAGGTAACCCGTGACCTCTTGCTGACACAATGTTTTGTTGATACGGATCTTGAAGAGGCTGTTGGTTTGTCAGCTCGGGTAGATGATGAGGTTGCATCCAATCTTGATCCTGAGGAATTAGACCAAGAGGATGAAGCGTCAGAAACCGATTTTGAGGTTGAGACGACTGATAATGATGAAGAATACCTGAGCAAATATCAGCTGGCTCAGGAGATGGGTATTGGCGAAAAAATCAAGATGGCGCTAACCGGTGATAAAGAGTGGCGTAAAATCCTGATCAAGGATGCCAACAAGCTGGTAAGTAGTGGCGTTGTTAAAAACCCCCGCATGTCTGAGCCAGAGGTGCTAACGCTCTTGAAGTCCGGGGTGCAGAACGATGAGATCATGCGCCTGATCTGTGCCAATAAAGAATGGGTGAAAAACTACCAGATCCGTAAGGCGCTGATCGAAAATCCTAAAACCCCTCTGGCTAATGCGCTGCGTTATCTGGGAACCATGAATGAAAAAGATGTTGCCAGTTATGCCAAGAGCCGCAATATCTCGTCAGTGGTTGCGACGCAGGCCAAGCGGATGCTAATGAACAAAAAGCGTTAGAACATCAAAATAAGGTTCTCCCTCCATGGCTGTAATTAATCACGCTAAGCGTGAAATAAATGCAAAAATTGTTTATTTCGGTCCCCCGGGCTGCGGCAAGGGAGAACTGTTTCGCTTTATTCATCAGAGAATCAAGCCAAGTCTGTGCGGCCCACTCAAGACTATGCCGGCTGGTCAGGATTCTTTGCTTTTTTTTGACTATATCCCGTTTGAAACATCCAGTCTGGACGGCTATCGTATCCGTTTTCATCTCTATACCATGACCGGACCGGTTACCAATCCTGGAACCTGGAAGATGACCTTGAAAGGGGTTGACGGGATTGCCCTTGTGACAAATGGAGGGGCATCCGGTGGTGATGATGCGACTGGTTGTCTTCGGGTTTTAAGGTCGATGCTTACCGGTTATGGCAGAGATTTACACAGGCTGCCCAGGGTCTGGCTTCCTTCGGATCTTACTGATGGTCTGCACTGTGCTACTGAGTTTGGAGCCTGCTTTGATGCAAGCCGTACTGTTGCATGCTCAGCACGTACCGGCGAAGGGGTATTGCAGTCTTTGGCACTGCTTTCCCAAGAAGTGTTGCAGGAGCTTCGGGATGAGTATGAGTCAGCAGATGAGTCTGTAGCTGATTCTATTCTGCAGGTTGATCTCGCGGATGAATTGCTTGAGGTTAGTCGCCCGGTACATAGTGGAGAGTCTGTAACATCAGTTACCCTGCCTGAGCTGAAGGTCTCTCTGTCCGGTAGTACATCGGTCACGATTCCTTTCGTTATTCAGAGTGGTGAAACCGTCAAGCGATGCAATTTGTGTTTTTCTGTCCAGCTTAAAGAAGAGTTGCCATGACGCTTTCCGCATTTGAGGTGCAGTTACTGATTCGTCTTCTGCTGGCGACCCTGTTAGGTGGGTTAATCGGCCTGGAACGGGAGCTGCATGGTCGCCCGGCCGGTTTTCGTACGCACTTGATGGTTGCATTGGGTGCTGCCCTCTATATGGGAGTGTCAATTCATTTTTATCATGAATATGGCGGTATGTCAGGTAGCCTCGCTGTTCGGGTTGATCCAGGGCGGGTTGCAGCGCAGATTGTGGTTGGCATTGGCTTTCTTGGTGCGGGGGCCATTATTCGTGAAAACGCCTCAGTACGTGGCCTGACGACGGCAGCCTGCCTGTGGGTGGCTGCTGCCATCGGAACAGCCTGTGGTGCCGGAATGTTGTTGATCGCCGTGGTGGTAACCGCAATCTCCTTGATCAGCCTGCTTGTCTTAAAGCGAGTTGAAGAGGGTTTGAGCAGGGACACCTATCAACAGGTAACCGTTGTGAGTGCTTACCTTGAAGGACAATCCGAGCGGATCGCCCAGGTCGTGCGGGATTGTGGATCAGATCAGATGGAGAGCGGTGTAGAAAGAGATGTGGAGGCGGGTACGGTCAGATTTGATTTCCGCGTCAGGATGATCAGCGGAATTGCAACCTGCAAGCTGGTTGATGTTTTGTCTGGTGTTGAAGGGGTAAAGCGGGTCAGTCTGCGCTGATCTGGCGGTTTAGGCGGGGGATTAGAAAAGGAACGTCCCGCTGATACTGACGATACATTTCGCCAAACAGGCGGATCATGCGGCGTTCTTCGAGTAGTGCGCCAAAGATAAAATAAGGGATGCTGAACAGGGTTAAGGCAATCCAGCGGGTTGTGATAACTGGATTTAACAGCAGGAACAGACCGCCAAGCAGGTAGAGCGGGTGTCTGACAACAGCATAACAGCCGGTGGTAATCAGGTTAGGTCGCTCATCCTCAGGAGCCAGATTTGTTCCCAGGAAACCTGCCAGACCGGTCTGGCGAAGGCAGACGAGGCTTATCCACAGAATGATGAGCTGTAGTCCGTGGAGCACAAGACTCCAGATGCCTGGGGGGACATAGAGTACACTGGTTGATTGCCAAGCCAGCATGACCCAACCGAAGAGCAGCATCGAAAACAGGTTGTAGACAAGTCGATATCCAGGCAGGGGACGTCCGATAAAGAGCTGTATGCGGCTCTTTATTCGTGGTGCCGCCAACAGTGAGTGCATGATGCAGAAAACGGTAAGGCGCAGCATAAAGTCCAGGCTGTCCGGCATGGTCACCTCCTGTGTCAGAGCACATACCCTAGCATTGACGTCTTGTGCAGACAAGCGGAACGTGCTAGTTTCCAGCTGTATACACTAAGTTTGAACCGGAGGAGTACGTTCAGATGCCGATTATTACAATTTCCCGCGAGATGGGAACCGGTGCCTTTGGTATTGCCAAGGAACTGGCAAAAAAGCTTAAGTATACCCTGGTTGATGGACCCAAACTTGCCACCTGTGCTGCAGAATACGGGCTCTCTCTTGAAATGTTGCAGGCTGTTGATGAGAAACCACCATCATATAACACGGTTGAAGATCGAGCGCGGGCTGCTTCATTAAATTCGATTGAACTGATGCTGCTTGACCTGGCAAAAAAAGGGAACGTCATTCTGTACGGGCGAGGTGGACAGGATCTGATGCAAGGGTGTGGCAACGTTCTTCGACTGCGTTTTGTCGCTGATTTTGAGGAGCGGGTAGAACGCTTTGCCGAGCGGGAGTGGATCGACCCGGATCTTGCACAGGAGTTGATTCGTCGCAGCGATCACCAGCGGGGTGGGTTTATTCATTTCTATTTTGATCGCGACTGGAATGACCCGCTTGGCTATGATCTGACCTTTAATACTTCCCGGCTTTCCCCAAGTGCCATTATTGATATCATTGTGGCTGCGGTGAAGGATCCTCAGCTGAAAGAGGCAGACTCCTGGTCTGCGGCTGAGATTGAAAATACCATTCTGGTAAAAAAGATTGAGACGGCACTGCTACGCTCAGAAGAACTGGAATATCGGCCTTTCAGAATAGAGGTTGAAGATGGCCAGGTAACTTTGTCCGGCTATATCGGGTCAGAACAAGAGAAAAAAGCCGCTCTGAAGGTGGCGGCAGCCATTCCTGGTGTTACTGGCGTTAATGATGATCTGCATGTTGTTAACTACAGAGAGTACAAAGAAAAATGCTGATCAGTCAGTAGCTGCTGATCGTTCAGCAGCTCGTTTGCGTAAGGGCGGGAGTAGGGCGTCAGAAAAGTGGGTGCCTCCCCGCCCTTTTCCAAGCAGATCGTGTTCCTCAATACCGTGAAAATCAGATCCTCCGGTTGGTATCAGGTTTAAACGGTTGGCAAGACTTTGAAGAAACATAATCTCGTGTTCCGCCGCCAAGGTGTTGTAAACCTCAACCCCATCCAACCCAAGTTCGTTTAGTTCGGTAATCAGCTCAGTCAGGATTTGTTGGTCGCGGGTGATACTGGTGGGGTGGGCTAATACCGCTACACCACCAACGCGTTGAATTGTCCTGAGGGCATCTTCCATGGGCCAGTAGGTTTTGGGGACATCGCACGGCACAAGATAGCGGCTAAAGGCATCCTCCATACCGCTTACATAGCCGCGTTGCAACAGGGCGCGGGCGATATGCGGCCGTCCCATTACACCATCTGCAAGTGCTTCAACTTCCTCTATGGTCAACGGAGCTTTTTGTTCCTGCTGCAGTGCCTGATTAACTGCCATGATGATTTCACGATTTCGGTTACTTCTGCGAAAGGCAAACGTATCCAGCCGTTCGGTCAGTTCAGCTGCGTAAATGTCGATCCAGTAACCTAGCAGATGAACATCGGTATACCCTTTAAAGCAGACAGAAAGCTCAACCCCTGGAATGACTTCAACCCCCAGTTTTCCCCCGGCCAGAATCGCAGCTTCAACCCCGCTAACGGTATCATGGTCGCACAGGGCAATGGTGCTGAGTCCGGCGAGTTGAGCTGCAGCAAGGAGTTGTGCAGGGGGCAGAACACCATCTGAGCAGCTGGAATGCGTATGAAGGTCAATCATGGTGGAAATCCTTTCAATAAGCAGGAAACAGTTACGTAACAAACAGAGCTACAGGTTGTCAGCTGCAGATGCATCGGTTACTATAGCTGACATGCGCGATAATCAAATCCATCATGTTATGGCTGTTCTTGAGCAGGAATGTCAACAGTGGGATACGCCTTCGGTTACCGTTATCTCGGAGCAGCATCGTTCTGCCTTCCATGTTCTGGTCTCCTGTATTATTTCGCTCCGTACCAAAGATGCTGTTACTGCTGCTGCCTCAGCCCGATTATTCAAGCTGGCTGGTTCTCCCCAGGAAATGGTTTGTCTGAATAGCTATGAAATTGCTGATCTGATCTACCCTGCAGGTTTTTATCGTACAAAAGCCGAACAGATTTATGAGATCTGTATGAAGCTGTTGGCAGAGTATAACGGGATTGTGCCGGACAGTATTGAGGAGCTGCTTCGCTTTAAGGGGGTAGGGCGTAAAACGGCAAATCTTGTCATGACGCTCGGGCACGGTCAGCAGGGTATCTGTGTTGATATCCATGTGCATCGCATAACCAATCGGTGGGGGTATGTCGATGCTAAAACACCAGACCAGACGGAGCAGGTCTTGCGTGAAAAATTGCCAGATGAATATTGGATGAAAATCAATGATCTTTTGGTCTGCTACGGTCAGAATCTGTGTTACCCTGTCTCACCAGCCTGTAGCCGATGTCGGCTGGCTGGTTGTTGTGCTCAGGTCGGAGTGCAACGCAGTCGCTAGGCTGGGAATATTTTAAACCATAGTTGTAGGTGAAAATCATGGTTGCCACAGTACCGCTTTCGGTGTAATAAATGCAAAGCTGCTTTTTGATAACATTATTTTATTTTATAAATAGGAGGAGTTTAAGATGCTACATAAGATTGGTTTTATCGGTTTAGGGACCGTAGGGCGGCATATGGCAGCCAACCTGGTCAAGGGGGGGTATGAGCTTACCGTCTTTGATACGGATAGTGAAAAGATTAACGAGTTAGTTGCTATCGGAGCAACAGGCGCGGCAACAGCAGCAGATGCTGCCCGTGGCCGTGAGTTGGTTATCTCCATTGTTTCCGAAGGGGACGAGCAGGGGCCGCTGTTCTGCGGAGAAACCGGTATTATGGCCGGTATTGAACCGGGGACTATTTTTGCAGATATGGGAACCACCTCGCTTGAAACAACGCTTAAAATGGCAGAGGAAACATCCAAAAAACGTTGCTTTTATCTTGATGCGCCGGTATGGGGCAACAAAGACCATGCTGCAAACGGTCTGTTAACCATTATTGTTGGTGGAGATCCGGCAATCATTGGCAAGTGTCGTGAGCCATTCAGTATTTTTGGTCTTAATACCATTACGGTTGGTGAAGTTGGTGATGCCACCAAGATGAAGTTTATTGTGAATATGGTACAGGGGACCTTGGTCCAGGTGCTTGCCGAAGGTCTCGTGTTTGGCGAAAAGATGGGTTTCAGTGCCGACAAGATTCTGGAGGTGCTGGATACCCGTGGGGTTGCTTCGCCGATCTTCCACCTGAAGGGGCGTGCCATGTCCCGTAATGAATTTGCCCGCAGTCTGGCCATGAAATATGTGAATGATGGTATGCACCTGGTGCTGAATGCCGCCCGTCTGGTTGGATTGCATCTGCCTGCTGCCGAGGCGGCCAGCAAGATGTACGAAAAAGGGGTTGAGGCAGGTTACGGCGAAGAGGACTTCTCGGCGGTTATTAAAGTTCTGAGAAAGTAAATTCCACTTGCAGCTGATCAAGATTTACACAAAGGGCGTTCTTCGGAGCGCCTTTTGTGCTTTTAGGAGAGGAGGGTGTGTCATGGGAGTGGATTTTAAACCGCGTCCTGTGTATCTGGCCGCTTCATGGATGGGGCCGGTTGGACGCTACACCGGCAAAGATCGTGAAAAATTGTCGTTTCTTGAAATGGCTGAACAGTGCGGGCAGGTTTTTACAGGAAGCCCGGTGCGCCGTCGGCACATTGATGCTGTTGTGGTTGGTAGTCAGAATCCGGCAGCTTTTTCGGGAGTAGATAACACTGCTGCAAAAATTGCGGGGATCTTGGGAATCTCCGGTGTCAAGTCAGTACTTATTGACACAGCCTCGTCATCAGGTGCCTCAGCCTTTGAAAATGCTTATCTTGAAGTTGCTTCTGGTCGCCATGATCATGTTCTGGCCATCGGTATCCAGAAAATGAGTGATGCCTCAACCCAGGAGGCAACACGGATTATTGCCGGTGTGATTGATCGAAACGAGGCTGAATTCGGGCTTACCATGCCGGCCTGTGGAGCCTTGGTAGCCCGTTCACTTCAGCTTCGACTCGGTCTGTCTGATCTGGAATGGTCCGCCTATTCAGCCCTTCTCTCCCAGCGCAGTCACCGCTTTTCCAGCCAAAACCCTGATGCTCATCTGCGCCAGTCACTGCCGTTAGATGAGTACTTCAGGCAGGTAGTTACCGGAGAAAACTACCGTTACTGGTCTCCGCTACGTTATCATGACTACTGCCCCATGTCAGACGGTATGGCGGCTGTGATTCTCACCTCACATCCGCAGGATGTGCTGGTGGCAGGACTTGGCAGCGCAACGGATATTCCGACTATTGCTGATCGTCATTATTTTCATTCCTTTCCTGCTACGGTAACGGCTGCCGGATACGCCTATGGCATGGCTGGTCTACGAGATGTCAGAACCTTGGAAGGGGTATTGCATGTCAATATGCATGACCCTTTTAACGGCTTTGGCCCGATTAACCTGGTTGATCTGGGAATAGTAAGCCGTAACCGGCTTTTTGATGCCTTGCTTGATGATCAGCTGACTGGTCCAGAGGGGCTTTTCCCCACTAATTTGACGGGGGGACTGAAGGGGCGTGGTCATCCACTGGGAGCGACCGGGATGATTCAGGTGGTTGAAAACCATCGTCTGATTCGTGAAGCCGGTTTTAAGGCCGGGCTTTCCCACTCCATCGGTGGCCCAATCAATAATAATGTGGTGATTCTGTTGGAACGCAGTCAACATTATTATCAGCGCCCCCATGAACCGTACCGCCCCTGGGGGCTACCGTCATTAGGGCGCCCGAAACCCAAGCAGGTGACTATTGATGCCCTGTTGGCAGAGACGGGAAGCTGTACCGGACAGTTTGTCTGCTCAACTACTCGTTATCACCATAAAACAGGGCAACCTGAAGTGATACTGGTTGTTGTTGCCTGCCGATTTATGGGGACAACCTATCGCTTTCTCTTTGGTCTTAATGGCAGTTGTGCTGCTGAACTGACCGGTCTGTCAGCCGGAGATGAGTTGGCGCTTGAGCGGCAGATAACAGGCATTACGCTAAACCGTTTGCCCGTGCGTCGCTTGTATCAGCGGACCCTGCAGGGGATGCGGGAACTTGCAGAATCTGGCTGGCGGAGGCTGAAGGGATAAGTTCTACAGGGGGGTTGCTTTTTGTCAGACAGGTTGTTATAGTTTTAGCAGTCTTGTGTTGCGAGTGCTAAAATGTGGAAGTGAGGTAATCTGATAATGCATACCACTATTCCAATTACAACAGACAGCTTTTCTCGGTATTTGTCTGAAATACGGTCGTTTCCATTGTTGGATGAACAAGAAGAACATCGGCTTGCCGTTCGACTTTTTGAAGACAATGATCTGAGTGCTGCGCAGACTTTGATCACATCGAACCTCCGCTTTGTTGTGAAAGTTGCTGCCGAGTACCGTAATTACGGTATGAAAATGCTTGACCTGATTCAGGAAGGCAATATCGGTCTGATGCTGGCAGTACGAAAATTCAACCCCTATCGCGGATTCAGGTTGATAACCTATGCTGTCTGGTGGATCAGGGCTCAGATTCAAAGCTATATCGTCTCTTCATGGAGTTTGCTTAAAATCGGTACTACCCAGGCTCAGCGCAAACTTTTCTTTAAACTTAAGCAGGCTAAAAATGCTATCCGCAGTATGACAGGTAGCGATGATGGAGATCTACCTGCTACTGCCTTGTCGCTTGATGTACGTGAAGCTGATGTTGAAGAGATGGAGTTGCGGCTGATGGGCGAGGTATCTCTGGATGCAGAGCTGTCTCCTGGTGAGGGGGGTAGTTTGCTGGAAGAGCTGGTCGATGAACGTCCAAATCAGGAAAGCCAACTTGCAGATCTTCAGGAACAGCAGGAGTTAAGGCAGATTGTTGCAGGTGCCGTATCTCGCCTTGGCGAGAAAGAGCAGTTTGTGGTGAAAGAACGTATTGTGGCAGATGATCCGATGACGTTACAGGAAATAGCAGACCATTTTGCTATTTCCCGTGAACGGGTCCGCCAGATTGAAGAAAATGCACTTAGGAAAATCAAGGCTTTTTTAGGGGCTACCTTGCATCCTCAGCTTGTATAGATCACTGGTTAACGTGCTGTATCATATAGGCAACAGGGTTGTGGATAGAAAAGTATCCAAAAAAAACTTGACAATCTTTTGCTACTGCAGTAAAAGCACAAATTCCACGCTTTGCCGAGAATTGCTGGCGTAGCTCAATTGGTAGAGCAGCTGACTTGTAATCAGCAGGTTGCGGGTTCGAGTCCCATCGCCAGCTCC
>CAZNWF010000087.1:0-11917 GCA_964576485.1 uncultured Geobacter sp.
GTCCCGGTCCCTGAACAGTTCTCCCCATCCGTACGGGGTTTTCAGGAGTTCGTTGCCAATATGGGTTACGGTCTCAGCATTAAACGGCAAGGGGAAACGCTGGGCATCTTTTTTAAAGATGCGGGCTGTTTTCAGAACGGCCTGGTCATCCTCGCCGGCAACCGCCAGCTCAACCAGCCAGTAGTCCGGTTCTTCGCGCACAAGTGGATACAAGGTGCCGATTCTGGGTTGCGGCATGGCCTTGCCTCTGTCATCCCGAATCACCGCGAAATCCATCGTAATGACCACTAACCCAGAGTTGGTCATCCGTTGCTGTAATGATCTGTCAACCGGCAGTACGGTGCCTGCTTTTACCCATCCCAGGCCATAGGCGGTCTCCACAAACAGCCAGGCACCGGTGTCTGACTCGTGCAGGATGCGCAACGGCTCGTTTGGCTTCACTTCACTGTACTGCAGTTGATCAAAGGGGAAGTCGTCAGAGGTTTCATACAACGGTTTCAGGTTGGGCAGCCCACGCATGAAGGTAGGCGCTATGGCGATGCCCGGCTGGTTCCGTGAAGGAAGCCGGTCAAGATCTGCATGGCCCAGAATGACCTTGATCCGTTCCGGCTTTACTTTAAGGCGACTCTCGCCATACCAGGTTGTGTTTGCAATAGCTCTCATCCCCTGGATTGACTGCTTGATGTCGTGGGTCGGTTCCGTCTCTGTCCAGGGAGAAAAATACTGATTGCGAAACCGCTGCAGGGCGCTGGCCTGCAGTTCGCCGGTTGGCAGTGGTCTGATTGCAGCAGAAAATCTGGATACATCCTGCGGGATTCTCTGGATATCTTCGATTTCACTCGGCAGTTCTTCCGGCTTGGAACGGCTGTATTCATCGCTGGAGACTGATCTCAACTCCTGCTTGCGAAGTGCGGTGGTGGGTGCGGTTGTGCATCCGGCCAGTAGTGTCAGGGCGGCTATTGCAGCAGCTAAAAAGACAAACGGTATGCGCTTCAAATAAGTATCTCCTGTGGGGGGTGCCGACTCTGGTGGCGGTTACTGGACTTTTCACGTACATCTCTTTGGTGAGATGAGTTGGGTCCGTGGTCGTTACGCTCTGATGTTCTTGATTGGATAGTTTCCGGCTCCGGCGGTTCTATTCCTTGACCAGTGCCGCAATGCCACCGACGTAATACGGTTCTGAGAACAGCACCTTTTTTGCCCGTTCTTCGGTAATGGTAATGCAGGCCCCGATCATGTCCACTTTGCCGGCCATCAAGGCCGGGATCATGGCGCCAAAGTCCATGTTGACGACTGCAAGGGTCATATCCAGTTTCTGGGCAACATAGCGAGCGATTTCAATGTCAAGGCCGACGACCGTATGGGAGGCATCCATGAAGGAAAACGGCTCGGTTACGGCAGAGGTGCCAAACTTCAGCACCCCCTTGCTGCCGGTCAGCTTGATCTCCGGCATCGGGGCGGGGCTACCTGCCTTGGGGAGCCAGCGCTGCAGCATGGCATCGTAGGTGCCGTTCTTTTTCAGATCACTGACAACAAGATCAATGGCCTGTTTCAGGTCCTGCCGGTTGCTCTGTACTGCAAAGCCGTAATTATCTTTGGTGATTAATTCCGGCAGAACGGTCAGTCCCTTGTTCTTTGCGGCAATATTCTTAAGAATCGGCTCGTCATAGGCTGCTGCATCGACTTTGCCTGCCTGTACCGCCAGCGCTGAGTCCAGCACGCTGTTAAAATGCTGAAATTTTGCGTCGGGGAATTTTGAAAGCACCAGTTTGTCAGCAACAGTTCCGGTGGGGACGGCAAACTGTTTGCCGGACAGTTGCTGCAGGTGGGTGATCTTCTCCCGTTTGCTGCAGGCGGAAAGCGCCAGTAACGTCGTAAAAATCAAACCGATACAGACTGCGCTGAACATCTTTTTTGGCATGGTGCCGGTCTCCTTGATTGGTGGTTTGATGTGCATAACCTTTGTAACGTTTGGTTATGGAGTAATTCAAGCAGTGCGTGCCTGGTAATCAGCTGCCGCCAGTAACCGCCAGCTGCCATTGCCGATCAGCTCAAGTACCTGGTCGTGGTAGCTGACCAGGCTGGGACGGTGCCCGACGCTGACAAAGGTGGTCCCTGATTGCTGGAGGTATCCATACAGTAATGCCTCATTTTGTACATCAAGGGCGCTGGTTGCTTCATCAAGTACGGCATAACGGGGCTTGGCCAGTAACAATCGTGCAAAGGCCAGGCGTTGTTGTTCTCCGAGGGAAAGCAGCGTCCCCCAACCCATCACCGCGTCAAACCCGCCAAACCGGTCAGCCAGATGCGGCAGATTGACTCTGTCCAGGATAGCACGCAGCTCGTCATCTGAAGTCGCACTGTCCAGGTTCGGATAGAGCAGTTGCTCGCGTAGTGATCCCAGAATCATGTAGGGCCGTTGGGGGAGAAAGAACATCTCGTGCAGAGCTGGTCTGGTTATCAGCCCCTCTCCGGTATCCCAGAGCCCGGCAATGGCCCTGAGCAGTGAGCTTTTCCCTACGCCACTGGGGCCTGAAATCAGAACTCCTTTGCCCGGCGATACCTTTGCAGAAACGTGATTGATCAGGGTGTGCTGCCGGTCGGGCGTCTGGAGCGTGACCTGCTTAAGGGTAAGCTGAGTGTCTTCGCAGGATTGAATTCTGGCGCCGTCGTTTGTTGGTTGTGTGTCAAGCAGTTGATCAAGTTTCGTATCAAAGGATTCCAGACGGGCGGCTCCTGCAGCTATGGAACTGAACATCGCAAATTTTGAAACAATCAGCGAAAGCGACGTCAATACCATGGAAAAAGCACCGGATGCCTGGGTCATAACTCCCAGCTGCAGGTGTCCCGCAAAGAATTGCGGAGCCAGAACCAGCAATGGCAGTACTTGGGGAATATAGTTATAGCCAGAGGTGAAAAAAGCCAGATTACGCTCCCAGCCTGCAAGGATCAGGTTGTTACTGATTGCAGTCTTCAACCGTTCCAGTACCTGAAGATTTTCCCGTTCTTCCCCCTGGTAAAAGGCGATTGACTCTGCATGGTCCCTGACATGCATCAGGCCATACCGGAAGTCAGCATCCCGTCTGGTCTGCTGGAAGTTGAGGTTAAGCAGGCGTTTACCAAGCAGTAAGCTGATGATCGTTCCGAAGGTGGCATACCCCAACAGTACCAGTACCAGTTTTCCCGATATGCTCCAGAGGATGCCGACAAAGGAGAAAAAATCCATTGCCGAACTTAGCACCAGCAACAATACGGTCAGGTTATTTTGGGTAAGATTTTTTATGTCATCGGCAATACGCTGGTCAGGGTTGTCTATCCCGGGATCATTGCTGATATGGTAGTAGGCGCGGTTTTTAAAGTACCGCTCCATAAAGCGGGTGGTCAACCAGCTCCTCCAGTTAATGGACAGTTTCTGTTGTATGTAGCCATAGAGAGCGGTTATTGGTATGGCAACCGCAAACCCGGCAGCATAGAACAGGATACAGCGATAGAACTTTGAGAGATCCTTGTTAGCCAGTGCATCCATCAAATCCCGGCCCAGATAGTTGAACATGATGTTGATGCCGCTGACTGATGCCAGTAGCAGCAGTAACAAAAACAGCAGCCATCGCGCTCTCCATTTTTCTTCAGAGAACCAGTAGATTCTGGAGATGCTCCAGATCTTTTTCCAGAGCTTAAGATCGTAGATATTCATGGTTGCGTGAGGCTCTTGCATCGTATCTTCCTGATGTCTGTTCGTTGTTGCCAGCTATGGCGGCGCAGATAAGCCGTACGTGTGATGGTTCCGCACCTATCTTCCTCTGCCGCCAAAAAGTGAGCCCATGACCCCCCGGATAAGTGCCCTGCCCAACTGGTTGCCCACTGAACGGGCGGCGCTTTTTGCCAGCGCCTCTACCACTCCTTCACGCTGGCGACTACCAGTGCCGCCACCTCCCAACAGATCTCCCAATATTCCACCCAAGCCGTCTGCAGATGCACTGCCTTGAGGAGCCTGATGTTGTACCGTCTTTGCTGCACGGGCTTTGAGCAGCTCATAGGCTGATTCCCGGTCAGCTGCGGTATCATATACACCTGCCACCAGTGATGACTGCATCAGCTGCTGCCGTTCCTGCTGGCTGAGCGGGCCAATCTGTCCCAAAGGCGGAATGATAAAGGCCCGCTCAACCATGCCGGGGCTCCCTTTTTCATCCAGGCAGGAAACCAGTGCCTCGCCAACCTCCAGTTCAGTAATGGCGGCTGCTTCATCAAGCTCAGGATTGTCCCGCATGGTTTCAGCCGCCGCCTTAACCGCCTTCTGGTCACGGGGGCTGAAGGCCCGCAGGGCATGCTGCACCCGGTTGCCCAGCTGTGACAGTACCTTGTCCGGTATATCGGCAGGGTTCTGTGTCACAAAGTAGACTCCGACCCCTTTTGAGCGGATTAGCCGTACCACCTGCTCAATCTTGTCCACCAGGGCCGGCGGGGCATCGTTAAACAGCAGGTGCGCCTCATCAAAGAAGAAGACCAGCTTGGGCTTGTCCAGATCTCCGGTCTCAGGCAGATTCTCAAACAGTTCCGAAAGCAGCCACAACAGCAGGGTTGCGTACAGTTTGGGGGTCTGCATCAGCCGGTCGGCCGCAAGGATGTTGATCACCCCCTGTCCACGGTCTGTCTGCATCAGATCATGGATGTCCAGCATCGGCTCCCCCAGGATAGTCTCACCCCCCTGGCCCTCAAGCGTCAGAAGCCCCCGCTGGATAGCGCCGATACTGGCAGCTGAGACGTTGCCGTAATTGGTGGTCAGGGTCTTGGCGTTATCTCCGACAAACTGCAGCATGGCCCGCAGATCCTTCAGATCAAGCAGCAGCAGGCCATTGTCATCAGCCACCTTGAAGACCAGGTTCAGTACACCGCTTTGGGTCTCGTTCAGCTCCAGCATCCGGGACAGAAGCAGCGGCCCCATATCGGAGACCGTGGCCCGCACCGGGTGCCCCTGTTGGCCAAAGGGGTCCCAGAAGGTGACCGGATAGCTGCGGTACTGGTGTTCCGTCAGCTGGAGCCGCTTTATCCGTTCCTCAACTTTTTTGTTACCTCCCCCGGCCCTGGCCATGCCGGAGAGATCTCCTTTGATATCAGACATGAAGCAGGGGACGCCGATGGCGGAAAACTGCTCGGCCAGTGTCTGCAGGGTCACGGTCTTGCCGGTTCCGGTTGCGCCGGTGATCAAGCCGTGTCGGTTGGCCATCTGCGGTAAAAGGTACAGTTCTGTCTGGCTATTCTTGGCTATCAACAGTGGGGTGCTCATGGCTGCTCCTTGGTGATTGAACAGGTATGGTCCTGGTGGTTAGTCTGACTTGAGCGCAACAACGGGATCAATCAGTGAGCCCTGACGGGCAGGGTAGTAGCCGAAGAAGATCCCCACGGCATTGGAGACGCCAAGCCCAAGCAGGATGGCGCTGAAGGGAAGGGCGAACTGCCACCCTGCAAAGTAGGCAATCAGCCAGGATGCGCTGATACCGAAGATGATGCCGAACATGGCCGGATCAACGGCATCTGACGGAGTTGTGGTATGGGTAAGAAGCAGAAGTGAGAGGCAAAACAGGCGTACGGCTAAACGGCGGGTCATGGAGGCGTACCTACTGTTTTGTGAAGTAGCATCTGCAGGATGTTGCTTCCTGACTCGCGACGGTAGCTGACCTGATCGGTCAGGGTGCGGATGAAGTGGACTCCCAGGCCACCGATCTGGCGTTCCATGATGCCTGAGGTTGTGTCCGGTTCCGGTAATGAGAGTATATCAAACGGGGCACCCGAGTCGGCAATTTCAACGACAAATGCCCCCTTGTCAGTGCCGCATCTGATGCTGACATCACCCTCTGTTTCAGGATAGGCATAGTGGCAGACATTGACAAAGGCCTCCTCAACCGCAACCAACAGGCCGAATTTTTTCTTGGGGGCAAGCTCGAAGCGGTCGGCTGCTTCCTCCACGAACTCGATTACCTGGCTGAGGTTTTCAAGGGTAGCCGCACATCTGAGGGGCTCGAATGTCATGGCTTTTCAGCTTAAGTCAGCCAACGCAGCGCTAACGGAATCCTGAATCTGGAAGATAGAGCCGAAGCCGGAGATGTCGAATACCTCTCTGACGGTTCCCAGTACATTGGCCAAACGGATCTGCCCGTTCTTTGTTTTCAGCAGTTTTGCTGTTGCCAGTAGTGCCCGCAGCCCGGCGCTACTGATGTACTCCAGCCCCTGAAAGTCAACCACAAAGGCGGTTTCACCGGCTGCTATCTGCTCATTCAGTGTCTTTTCATATTCCGGTGCGGTGACGGCATCCATTCTACCGGTTATGGTTAGTACGGTGGCATTGGCTTCCTTTACAGTTTGAATCGTCATCTGTTCTCTCCGTTTCGCTCTAAGGAGCTAAAGTAGTTGTGCATGATGGTGTGAACCTGTTTTTTTAACTGATTTTTACCGTGGTTCGCAATGGTTTCGTAATGAACCCGTGCATTCTTTTATAAGCTCAGGCTGTCTGGAACCCTATGGTGTCTTTACTGTCCTGAGTATGGCGGTAAACATCGCCTCTTGGTCAGTTTGCGAGACTGAAATGGCCATTTCCACCGTAAACAGGTTTCCGCAGACATTCCGTATGGCCTGGATGCTGGTGGTGCCGATCAGACTGCTACCGCCAGCCTGGAAGTAATCCCTGATACCTTCTTTAAGCGGTTCCGGATCAGCCATAAAGTCGCAAATACTCTGGCCCAGCAATTCGTTCTTGGTGAGCCCGAAAAGCTGTTCGGCTTTCTGGTTGGCGATCACGATTTTTCCATCTGGTAGAAACGTGATGATGGGGGATTGGGCAATCTCAATAAAATTGCGGTAACGCTCATCTGACTCGGCCCGCTGCAGGGTTCTACGTTCCAATTCCGCCATCAATTCATTAAATGACGCCACCAGGTGGCCGATCTCGTCATTACCGGACTGCTCGATTCGTTGGGTATAGTTGCCGCTACTGGCTACTCTTTCAATTCCTTTCGCAACCGTGGCTACCGGCTTCAGAATAGCCCGGTGGATGACCCAGCCGGTAAAAACCAGCAGCAGTAGCAGAATCGCTGATTCGATCATCAGACCGTGGAACAGGTTGCTGTCAATGGATCGATACAGCTCTCGCATTGGAACCGAGACGGAGATGGCGCCAATTATTTCACCGACCCGGTAGTTGTAGGAGGGGTGCCCTTTGGGAAACCGTTCCTGTACAAAGCGGGGGGCCGACTCAAAGCTGCCGTGGCAGGTCAGACAGGATTTTTCCGCAGTCATTGGCAACAGATAGCGCAGGGCCTCCTTGCCGCCGCTGCCTACGACCCTGAAGCTCTCTTGCGGCGTGGGGGCGGCAGAGATCCGGGCCAGCTCGGAAGCCTCATACGGATCAGGTCTGTTTTCCGGGTTGCGATTACGCAGAGATACCTGGCGGACGTAGTAGGGAGAACCCTCGGTGATCCGTACCGCTATCCGGCTTGCCGCCACCTGGGGGACCAGAGCATAGTTCTTTTCTGATTCGCCTTGTTCGGCGCGGGAAAGATAGTCACGGGTTTCAATAATCTGGCGGGCAATGATACGGGCCTTTTCAACACCCTGTTCCTGAATCAGCGACAACTCGTGCTGGTAGGAGTTCCAGCCCAGGGTCATGAAAAGGGTGAGCAGCAAAACAGCTATGATCAAGGTCAGTTTGGTGGTAATGCGCATGGCGTGCCTCGCGGTCGTTTGAAAGCCGTAATTACGTGAGTATAGCGTGAATAAGCAGATTGACAAGCAAACGAAGACCGATAAACCAGCTAAAACTTGAACCGGCCTGCTGAATCAGGTATCGTGTGGCCATACATAACGTTTTTTTGTGTGAATAAGCGGCTTTGAAAGGTTGCTATAGCATGTATCAGGAATATCCAAAAGCACGTCGGCGGGCTTCCAATCAAGGGAGAAAAGGTTTTTTGTCTACCCTGCTGTTGATTGTGGTGACGCTGGTGGTGGTGTCGCTGCTGGGGCTGGGTGGGTATGTGGCCTTTTTGATGGCAAAGCTCCCCAAGGTTGATCGCCTGACAGATTATAAACCGCCGATTGTTTCTCAGGTTTTTGGCGATGATGGAACACTGGTGGGAGAATTCTACCTTGAGCGTCGGCTGGTGGTGCCGGTTAACAAGATGCCGCGCAAGCTGATTCAGGCCTTTGTTGCTGCTGAAGATGCCAGTTTTTACTCCCATAAGGGAATTGATTATTTCGGCATTATTCGCGCTGCCTTCAAGAATATTGTCTCCATGCGCAAGAAGGAAGGGGCATCAACCATTACCCAGCAGGTTACCAAGACCATGCTGCTGACTCCGGAAAAGAAGCTGTCCCGCAAAATTAAGGAGGCGATCCTGGCCACGCGGATGGAGGAAAAACTGACCAAGGATGAGATCCTCTACCTCTATCTGAACCAGATTTACCTTGGAGCAGGATCTTATGGCGTTGAGGCAGCGGCTGAAACCTACTTTGGTAAGCATGTTGACCAGTTGAATCTGGCAGAGATGACTATTCTGGCCGGTCTGCCCAAGGCCCCCAATGCCTATTCTCCCATCAAGCATCTGGACCGGGCCAAAGAGCGGCAGGCCTATGTGCTGGAACGGATGGTGCAGGAAGGATTCGTAACTCAGGCCGAAGCTGACCATGCCCGTAAAACGGCGCTGACTGTTTTGCCGGGCAGACGGGTTATGAATGACCGGGTTGCCTATTTCCTTGAACAGATGCGGATATATCTTGAAGAAAAATATGGCGAAGATCAGCTTTATAAAGGCGGGTTGAAAATCTATACCACCATGAATGCCAACATGCAGGGGGCAGCCTATGATGCGGTCAGGGCTGGCCTGAAGGCGGTGGATAAGCGTCAGGGATTCAGGGGGGCGACTAAATATCTGAAGCAGGATGAGCTAGAATCGTTCTGTGACAAGGTGGAAGAGGGGATTGATTCTGCTGCTTTGAAAACTGGCGAGACCTATGCTGGCGTGGTTACAGCAGTTGATCCGGCCAAAGGAGTGGCAACGGTGCGGGTGGGAGACCGTCTTGGCCAGCTTGACCGTAAAGGAATGGCGTGGGCGGGCAAACTGGCGTTGGTAAACGGCTATGGAAAGCCGGAAAAACCGTCTAGATCACTCGGGTTAGGGGCGGTGATTGATCTGCAGGTGGTCACTCCTGATCAAAACAGGCAGGGGGCGGTTTTCGCCCTTGATCAGGTACCAGAGGTGCAGGGAGCCCTGGTTTCAATTGACCCACGTACCGGCGGCGTCAAGGCGATGATTGGCGGCTATGACTTCCGCAAGAGCCAGTTTAACCGGGCTGTGCAGGCCAAGCGGAATGCCGGTTCTGCCTTTAAGCCGATTATCTATGCTGCAGCCCTGGAAAAAGGGTTTACTGCTGCAACGGTGATTGATGATTCACCGGTGGAATATCCGGCTGGCCTGGGTAAAACCTGGTCACCTAAAAACTATGACAACAACTATCGCGGGCCGGTCACCATGCGTGAGGCGTTGACCAACTCAATCAACGTGGTCAGTGTGAAGATTCTTGAAAAAATAGGTGTGGACCATGCGGTTGCCTTTGCCAAACGTCTTGGGTTTACCTCGAAAATTGAGCCGAACCTGTCTCTGGCATTGGGGGCAGCCAGTGTGTCACCTCTGGAGCTTACTTCGGCCTATACTGCGTTTGCCAACAAGGGGATCTATCAGCAACCGTATTATATTGCCAAAGTGACTGACAGCAATGGCCAGATTCTGGAGGAACACCAGCAACCTCTTCCGCCGGAACCACCAGCTCCAGTGGCGGCAGATACCGATGCTGCAGCACCGGTAATAATAAAAGTTCCTGAAAAACCTGCGCTGCCTTCGGCAGGCAGCTCACCGGTCCTCCGTGCAACCCAGGCAACCTCTGCGGATGTCGCCTATCTGATTACCAACCTGATGGAGTCTGTTGTGCAGAGTGGAACCGGTCATCGTGCGGCAGCGATCAAACGTCCGGTGGCGGGTAAAACCGGCACCACCAATGAGATGAAAGATGCCTGGTTTGTGGGGTATGTGCCGCAGCTGGTGACCGGAGTCTGGGTTGGCTTTGATAACCAGGCCCGTTCTTTGGGGGCTGGCGGCTCCGGTGGCCAGGCAGCCGCTCCGATCTGGGCAGAGTATATGATGAAGGCGGTAGCCGGCTTACCTGTTCAGGGGTTTGAAGTGCCAGAGACCGTTTCCGTCGTGCGGGTTAACCCCAAAAGCGGCAAGCTTGCCCGTGGCACTGAAGGATCAGCAGAGTCATTTGTAAAAGGTACAGAACCGGCTGCCTACGAAGGGGACTGAGCTGTCACTGTATCAACGTTTTTTTGCGCTTCTGAAACATCTCGGGTGATTTCCTCGGCCACGCCGGCCTTACGGGAGATCACCCGTTTCACTTTTTCCCAATCAACCCTGTCCTCAAGCTTCTGGGCGCGGATCAGAGCTTGGGCTTCAGCTCCCAATCCCTTGGTTTTGCTATAAATATCCCCGTGGGCTTCAAGTAGGATCTTCCCGTCATCAGTAACCGCAAGTTTAACCGGCTTGTAAATGATCACGCCCGGGGTGTTGGTTTTTACCAACTTGAAAAGCTCTTCCATCTGCTGCGGGAATACACGGATACAACCGTGACTGGCATAGGTGTAAATTGACCAGGGTTTGGTGGTGCTGTGGATCAGAATACCCGGCAGTGAGGTCTTCATGGCGTATTTGCCAAGCGGGTTGGCCTTGCCGGGGGGGATGCTGGTGATTACCTCTTTTCCTTCCAACCGCATTTCTTCCTGGATCGAAGGGGGCACGGTCCAGGTGGGATCCTTGGCTTTGTTGACAATTTTGAATTTACCGATAGGAGTTTCCCAGACAAACTGCTTGGTTTTGGTTGGTGTCCCTAGTGCAACCGCCGTAGAAAAAGTCAGGCTACCCTGTTGGTAAAGGTAGAGCATGCGATCAGGTATATTGATTACAATGCCGTCACGAAGGCGGTGGGCTGGAATGATCCTCTGGTTATTATAGCGAAGCGTCTTGCCTGGCTTTAGGGTGTCTTGCTGCTTGAGGCCGTTCATCGTCGCAAGCTGTGTTCTGCTGACACCCAGCTTGGCGGCAACCATCCGTAGAGTATCCCCCTTGAGTACGGTATAGGTTCCCGTGGTGCCAACCACACGGTCAGAGCCAAATGGTTCCTGCTGCTCGACATCAGCGGGAGTATCAGGCGTTTGAGATGCTGCGGGCGTGGGGGACGCACTTGAGATTTGCTTTTGTGCCAGCTGGGCAGGGGCTGGTGCTGCGGTACCTGCAGCAGGCGCTGCTTTCTGGGCACTGTCTGCTGGTGCGGGGGGAGACTTAGGCGTTGTGGCTGTTTGCAGACGCTGTTGAATTAAAGCCACCTTTTGTGCGGCAAGTTGATAGTAGCGATCAGCATTTTTCTGATCATGCAGTTGATAATACATATCTGCTGTGGCCAGTGTGGCATCAAGGCTGCGCATCTCCTCTGGCAGTTTACTGGAGCTGCCATCCTGACGAAGTTTTGCGAACAGGGCCAGGGTCTCGCTGCGCTGATCAGCAAAGGCGACGTTGATGGCTATCAGAGAGCAAAAAGAAATACAGATAAGAAGTTTCGTATAATGCATAAGGGAAATCCTGCTTCCGTAGATAGTTAAATGATCAGACCGGAACCTGCTATACACTAAGATCCAATATTCATGCAAATAGATTTCAGCTAGTTAGGGCTAATTAATTTTTTTTTGAAAAAAAATGTTGACGTGAAAAGAAGCGATGTGTATAAACGGGATTCCTTGCAGCGCGGAACACCAGTCGCTGACGGAAATTTGGTCTTTGAAAACCGAATAGCAAGTGTTGTGAATTGCGGGCCAAGCAATTCA
>CAZNWF010000088.1:0-11729 GCA_964576485.1 uncultured Geobacter sp.
ATGAAGGATGAAGGATGAAGGATGAAGGATGAAGGATGAAGGATGAAGGATGAAGTTAAAAGGGGTAGCCTAAGCCCACGTACACTGCCGGTCCATCCTTGCCAACTCCTACATCTACCCTGCCAACAATATTGGGGCGCACGGTGGCCCTGAAGCCAATCCCGGGATTGAACTCAAAATTCCGGGAACTGGCTTTGTCAAAGCTCTCCATTACCGTTCCCAGATCAACAAAGGGGGCCAATTCCCAATCAGCCGTTACATTAAAGATCTCCCAGCGGAACAGCCGGATACGTTCTTCCAGGTTCAAGAGCAAAAAACTGTTGTCGATAAAACGGTTCCTGCCGTAGCCCCGTAAGGTGTTCTCCCCGCCCAGAATACTTTGTTCAAGAAACGGCACTTTACTGTTGTCGGTGTCCCCCAGGGTCTGGTTGTACATAAGCCTGAAGACCGAGATAAAGCGCCTGCTCTCATCGTGGGGAACGTAGCCCTTTAACTCCACTTCATAATGTCGATAATCCTCTGCACCACCTAACGCCTTGATGGTGGGTTCAAAGGTGATCCGGGCATAGCCGCCGTAGGTGGGCAGGGTCTTGCTGTCGTAGCTGCTGTAGAGCAGCGAAATGCGGGGTGCATGGGTGGTAAATCCATCAACCCCGGGAACATCCTGCGGTGAAAATTTGTCGGTAATAAAAGGTACGGATCTGATGGCGCCCCTACCTATGGAGACGGTGCGGAAACGGTGTCCCAGCTCCAGATAGTAGTGTCGCCCCAGAAACCAGGTGGCGGACAGGTTGTAGGTAAGCTCACGGTTGGTGTAGTTGGTCTCAAGCTCATTGGGTGTGCGCGCATGAAATCCAAAAAAACGGGAAGAGCCATCGGCAAACCAGCCCAGAAAACCTTTCAACTCCAGATTACCGTTCATCAGGCTGATATCACGGATTCTGGCTTCGTAATCAAAATTTTTCTTCTGTGATTGCGATAGGTTAAATTCGATATTCTGGTCTGCAGTGGGATTAACGGAGCCATACAGGGTGCCGGTAAAACCAAAGTTTTTGTTGTGGTTAATCTGGGGTGCCAGCAGTGAATAGACTTCATCCTTTTGGTTATGAATCAGGAAGGCAGACAGAGCGCCGACGGTAATCCCCTCGTTTGGAGAGGTGGCGATGACCGGTAACGGTACCGTTACCACCTTGACCTGCTCGCCGCAGGACTCGTTGGTTATCAAGGGCAGATCGGCACGGGGGACAACCGTGGTGCAACCGCTTAAAATAGTAATAAATACAATGCTATATGCTAGCGCCGGGAGGCTGCTCCAGCGTATTTTGCTATGAGACGGTAAAGTTTTCATCGAGGAGGTTCTACACCGCTTGCAGGAGGGTGTCAATATTTTCAGAGCTCAGATGGTTCCCTTGCAAGAGCGGGGGTTTGCTGGTACTCTGACACCATCTTTTTCCTGGTCGGAGTTGTCTGATGAACCTGAATACCCGCCTGGTCCTGATCATGATATCGCTGCTGGTGCTGGCCGGGATGACGCTCTTTACCCTTAACCAGTTTTCCCAGACCGCTTTGGTGCGTGAGATACAGGAGAGCTCGCAGGAGATCTCAAAAGCGGTGCAGCTCAGTATTGCCGATTTAACCTCTGAAACGGACACCTCCCGACTTTCGGAGTATTTTGAAGGTGCCCGTCAAAAAGGGATTAACGAAGTCAATATTATCAACAGCGAAGGCGAGATCATTGATTCCACCAATCCTGAAAAAATAGGTAAGCTGAAAGATCTGAAAAAACTGGAAAAGGGGGTCAAGTCAGCGCCGCGAAAATCAGAGGGAGGTTCTGTCCTTTCACAAAAACCGTATGATGTGGTGGTGCCGGTTATTGTTGGCGATGAACATCTGGGGTATGTGCAGGTTAACATGCTGCTGGATAATATCCAGAACATCCAGCACTCTAACTTTATCAAACGGTTGGTGGCAACAGCCATGGTCTTTACGGTTGGCATAGCCTTTTCAATTTATCTCTCCCGGCGCTATACCGATCCGATTCACCGGCTGGTGCAGGACTTCAAGAAGGTTTCAAGCGGCGATCTGTCGGTGACCATTCCGGTTGAGAGTACTGATGAAGTTGGTGAACTTGCCAAAGGCTTCAACGAAATGGTGGAAAAGCTGCGGGAGCGGGAGACCCTGGAAAAGCGTCTCTATGAGGCGGAGCATCTTTCTCGGGTGGGGCAGCTGGCCTCCGGCATTGCCCATGAAATCCGCAACCCGCTTAACTATATCAGCCTGGCCATTGATCATCTGCGTAATGAGGTGGTGGAGCAGTGTCCTGAGCGGTCTGATGAGGTCACCGCCCTGGCTGATAAAATACGGGAAGAGGTTCGCCGCGCCAACTACATGGTGATCAACTTCATGAATTACGGGCGTCCCTTAAAGTTGCGCACGAGTGAGATAACCTATGCAGAGCTGCTTGAGCGTACTCTTTCCGTATTGCATGAACGTCTGGCAGAGCAGCAGGTGACGGTTGAACAGCAGATATCGCCTGATCTGCCCGTATTGTCGCTTGATCCGGAGCTAATGCGTAACTGTATCAGCAACTTTATTACCAACGCTGCCCAGGCCATGCCCCATGGAGGCACGATTGTGCTGGAGGGGAAACTTGATGATGAGCCCGGCTGGGTACGGCTTAGTTTTAAGGATCAGGGCTGCGGTATTGCTGAAGAAGATCTGGAAAAAGTTTTTCAGCCATATTTTACCACCAAGGATGTGGGGATCGGTCTGGGGTTGGCCATAACGGAACGGATTGTGAAAGCCCATGGTGGCGAGATACTGGTGGCCAGCAGCCCCGGTGAAGGAACCACCTTTACCGTGCGGTTGCCGATGGAGGATGCGAAGGGATGAGAAAGTACTTTGATACCTTTCTCAAGGTTGTTGATGCACTGGAAAAGGCAGAGGTTGAATACGTCCTGATTGGCGGCTATGCGGTAATTATTCATGGTTTTCCGCGTTTCACTGAAGATATGGACCTGTTTGTCCGGCTGGAGCAGGATAATGTGGCCAGACTTCGGTATGCACTTGATGATGTCTTTCATGATGCCAGCCTGCAGGAGTTGACCGTAGAGGAAATTGATCAATATCCGGTTATTCGGTATGGGGCGCCAAATGGTTTTGTCATTGATGTAATCGCAAGAATCGGTGAAATGTATGCATTTGAGGATATCGAACATGAGATTATTGAAATAGATGGCCATCAGCTGCATATTGCCACCCCGGAGATGCTCTACAAAATGAAGCAGGGAACGGTTCGCCCACAAGACAATCTTGATGCAGCTTTTTTGAAAAAACTCATTCTGCAACGGCGTGATGGCGGTGACACAGATGGGAATTAGCAGGTTCAAGAGCATGGAAGAGGCTGAACGGGCACTGTGGCAATTTAAGCCAGATTACGATTATTTTGAACGGGTCCGGGCATTATTTGACCTTTCAGAACAGCTGCTCCGCCGGAAACCTCAACCAGGTATCAGGAAGTTTCGATCAATTGAAGAACGCGCGGCATTGTTGGAGAAACGTTAATGACGGGAAGCATTCTGATTGTTGATGATGAAAAAGGCCAGCGTGAGATCCTGACCATGATTCTGCAGGGGGTTGGTTATGACACGGCTGAGGCCTCCGGCGTACAGGAAGCGCTAGCCCTGCTGGGTAAGCGGGAATTTGATCTTGTTCTGACCGACCTGAAGATGCAGGGACAGTCCGGGCTTGATCTGCTTGAGCAGGTTATGGCCGATGATCCCCAACAGTGTGTGATCATGATGACCGCCCATGGTACCGTGGATTCTGCCGTGGGGGCCATGAAACGTGGTGCCTTTGACTACCTGGAAAAACCGCTGGAACGGGAAAATCTGCTCTTGACCCTGAAACGTGCCTTTGAACGGATTACCCTGGTGCGTGAAAATAGGGTGCTGCAGAAGCGGGTAGCCGAGATAGAGCGGATCTCGTCCATCATTGGTGAACACCCCAAGATGAAAGAGGTCTACCGGATTGTCACCAAGATTGCCGCCACTTCATCCACCGTACTGGTCTACGGTGAATCAGGCACCGGCAAGGAACTGGTGGCGCGGGCCGTTCATGACCGTTCCCCCCGAAAAGATCAGCCGTTTATGGCCATTAACTGTGCCGCCATTCCTGAAACTCTGATTGAAAGTGAGCTGTTTGGCCACGAAAAGGGGAGCTTCACTGGTGCCAATGCCCGAGAGATCGGTATTTTGGAAGCAGCTAACGGTGGGACCGTCTTTTTGGACGAAATCGGTGAAATGAATGTATCCATGCAAGCCAAACTGCTGCGGGCCATACAGGAAAAAGAGATTCGCCGGGTAGGGGGTAAAATCAACCTGCCACTGGATGTGCGGATTATATCAGCCACCAATCGTGATCTGGAACAGGAGATAAAAAAGGGGGCCTTCCGTGAAGATCTCTATTATCGCCTGAATGTGATTCGGATCAACCTGCCGCCATTGCGGGAACGGGGCAGTGATATTGCCACCTTGGCACATTTCTTTGTGGCAAAATACCGTGAGGCTTCGGGGATTGCCGTTGAAGGGATATCCAAGCCGGCACTTAAGCTGTTGATGAACTACACCTGGCCGGGCAACGTCCGCCAGCTGGAGTCAGTGATAGAACGGGCCGTGCTGATGGCAGAGGGTAGTATTATTCAACCGGAGGACCTGCCTGCCGAGATCAGCAGCCTGGCCGAAGGGGCGATGGTCCCCTTTGAACTGCCGCCGGAGGGGATTAACTTTGAAGAGCTGGAAAAGGCCCTGATCCTGAAGGCTATGGAGCGTGCCGACTGGGTGATCGGTAAGGCTGCGCCGATTTTGGGGCTGTCCTATAAAACGTTGCAATATCGGATTGATAAACATGGGATTGAGAAGCCGGAAAAGCGGCGATAATTCTTAATAAAACTCGCTAAACTGCCGATGAACATACTGCACCCTTATGAAGGGAGGGTATTATTATGAGCTCATTTTTTGATCAAAGTTCAGATGCTGTTTTTTCTGGGGCGCTAGCGGCTCAGAGTCAGAAGGCTAATCTCGCAAATTACGCTATTCAGCAGGCTGCGCGCTATCTTCAAAATAACAATCAGGATGCAGCGTTAAAAGAGTTCAAGAAGGCGCTGGCCTTTGACAGTGAAAACTACACGGCTCATAAGTACATCGGCAACATCTACCTTTCTCAAGGCAAGACGAAGGAGGCTATTAAGGAGTTTAAGGAAAATGTCAGGCTCCAGCCGCTGTCGGTAAATTCTCTGGTTGATTTAAGTAATGCCTACATTCAGGATAAAAATTATAGTGAGGCGGAAAAAAACTTAAAAAATGCAGCACGGATGGATCCGCTTAACCCGGTGGCTGATTATACCTTGGGACACCTGTATTTGAATACAGATCGCCTGAATGAGGCAGAAGCCCAGTTCAAGAAAGCACAAAAAATATCGCCCAGGGATGGTAACGTCTATTACAGTTTGGGAACGCTCTATAATAAACAGGGACGGTATCAGGAAGCTGCTCAAAATCTTGAAAAGTCCTTGTCGCTCAAAAAAGGTTTCCCTTCTGCCAACTACGAACTTGGCGTTGCCTATGACGGGCTGGGCGAATCGGAAAAAGCCCAGGCACAGTTAAGCCTTTTGAAAAGCTCTGATTACAGTCTGGCACAAGACCTGAAATATGTGATCAATAAGCCGAAAATGGTCAGTATGGATACATCCAGGAGCGGCGGTTTTGGTGAACTGCTGGGAGCAGGCACACCGCTCTGGGCTCTTGACCCGGAACTGCTTGCCCCTGACAGCTCAAAAGAGATCGCCATCACGTTTACTTTTTCAGAGCATATGGATATTGCATCTGTCAGCAACCCGACCAACTGGTCAATTACCAGGGCCAAGGGTGGTGAAGCTGGTTACTACAACAATACAATCCCTGTAGACTCTAAAGAGGTTTCAATTCCCAGATTTCCACTTTCAGTGGTGTATAATGATGTAACTCAAGAGGCTACCATCAAATTCAGGTTAAACCAGAATGCAGACGGCACGGCAACAATTGACCCTTCGCATCTGGTATTCTCATTCAAGGGCAAAGACGCATCCGGGCGTTTGATGGACAGCTCGGCAGACGAGATTGATGGATATGCGCAAAAAGCATTTTGATGACAGGATATGATACTTTAACTTAAGGAGTTCTTTGTGAATAGCGTACTCGTTCCAGAAACATCCGTCTACGATGAAGGGGCTGTCTATGATCGGCTCGTAACAACAATACAGGGGCTTCTCCCGGAAGAAGCAATACCCAGGGTAAAAGAGTTTCTGGCTACCTTTCCTTCTTTTGCCTTGGCTCACAATGACCTTGGGGTACTGTATCATCAGGCGGGTAATCCTACCTTGGCGCTTGCCCACTATGAAAAAGCTGCTAGGTTGCAGCCTGATAATACGTTGCTACGTAAAAATCTTGCTGATTTTTATGCCGTAGAGTTGGGTTGGATTGAAGATGCGGTGGATATTTATCTTGAAGTGCTCAAGCGTAATCCCCGTGACACCGAGGCTTTGATCGCCCTTGGACAATTAGGCGCCGCAATGGCCGGTTCGCTCACCCTTGAAGCACCGCAGGTAAAACAGCAGCTTGGGATCAGGCCACCTGAGGCGCTTGTAGCTCCTGAAATGCCGGTAAAAAGTGATCAGGAACGGTATCGTGAGGCCCAGGAGTTGGCAGCTAACGGCTCCTTTGCCCAGGCGGTCATGACCCTCGAAGAGCTGATCAGACATCAGCCGACCAATGCGCTTTACCACAACGACCTGGGGGTGATCAGGTACCAGACCGGCGACATCAGCGGTGCACAGGCCAGGTATGAACAGGCGGTGCGCCTGGAGCCGGATAACGCGCTCTATGCCCGAAACCTTGCCGATCTCTACTTTGCAGAGCTGAACCGGGCGGACGATGCGATTCGCATCTATCTTGAACTTCATCGCAAGTCACCGCGAGATGTGGAAACCCTGATCAACCTGGGGCATATCAGCGCTGCTGTTGGTCGACCTGATGAAGCCCGGGCGTTCTACCGCCGGGCTTTAGAGATAGAGCCCTGGAACAAGGAAGTTCGGGAGGCGCTTATCCAGCAATCAACGCCGGCTCCACAGCCGTCAGTGGTGGCAGCCCAGCCGACATGGCAGCCACCCAGATCAGCGGAGCAACTGGTTGCCGAGGCCCGGCAGGCCCTCCAAAACGGACAGGCTGACGAAGCACGAACCTTGCTGGAGCAGGCTGTCAGCCAGAACACCCGTCTTGCAGTCGCCCACAACGACTTAGGGGTAGTCGCCAGTCAGCTCGGTGATCTTGGCGCGGCCCAGGTGGCCTACGAACAGGCCGTCAGACTGGAACCTGCCAACACCAACTTCCGTAAAAACCTGGCTGATCTGTACTTTGTCGCAGCCGGCCGACCCGATGACGCCATCCGGATTTATCTCGAGTTGTTCCAGCAGAATCCCCGCGATATTGAAATTTTGTCCGCACTTGGCCAGATCTGTCAGGCGGTTGGCCGACCTGACGAAGCGAAAACCTTCTACCGCCGGGCGTTGGAGATTGAGCCGTGGAGCCGTGAGGTGCGTGAGGCACTGCAGGGGCTTGGAAACCAGGTCACGTTGCAAGACTGACAGTAGCCTTTCAATGGGTGACTGACGGAGTCGTGCAATGACCGGGCAAAATGCAACCTACAGCCAACAGCTTCTAGAGAGCCTGCAGCCGGTTTTTACGCGCTATAGCGATTTGCTTGCAGCGGTGTACCTGTTCGGTTCCCAGGCTACCGGCGTGGCAACAGGTAAAAGTGACCTTGATCTTGCCGTACTGCTTAAACCCGCCGCCGTTAGCGCCGCCGCCGCACATCGTTTCACCCTGTATGCAGAATGTTCCCGCGCCTTGAAAAGGAATGACATAGACCTCGTTGTGCTCAACACAGCTGCAAATTTAATCCTGAAACATGAAATTATCTGCACCGGTATATTGCTGTATGACGGTGACAGCGATACCCGTATAGAGTATGAGCTGAAGATGCTGCATCTGGCACTGGATTTTCGCTACCAGCGCCAGATGGCCATGGGGGTATGATGGAAGAAAGAATTCATCAGAAAATCGAACGGATCAAGGAACATCTTGCCCTTTTGTATACCCTGCGGCCTGAGTGTCAGGACCGTTTTCCGATAGTCCCGATCTATCGTGGTGCTGTCCTGCACTATCTCCATGAAAATAAGGGCCTTGAGTATGATTTTACCTGAATGGCGGGATAAAAAAATCCTTGTTACCGGTGCAGATGGCTTCATTGGCTCTCATCTGACTGAAACCATGATTCAACAAGGGTACGATGTCAGAGCGTTTGTAATGTACAACTCCTTCAACTCTTGGGGATGGCTAGATCATGCACCAGATGATATTAAATCCGCCCTCGATGTTTTTGCCGGCGATATTCGAGACCCCCACGGTATTAAAACTGCAATGCAGGGGTGCGATGCCGTACTCCACTTAGCTGCCTTGATAGGCATTCCATACTCCTATCACTCCCCAGACACCTATATTGATACCAATATCAAAGGAACTCTCAACATTGTGCAGGCCGCTCGTGAACTTGGCTTAAGCAAGGTCATTCACACCTCTACCAGTGAAGTATACGGCACCGCCCGTTACGTTCCCATAGACGAAGATCATCCCTTGCAGGGACAATCGCCATACTCTGCCTCAAAAATTGGAGCAGACCAGGTTGCCCTGTCGTTCCATTCATCGTTCGGCACTTCAGTTACAGTCGTTCGTCCATTTAATACCTATGGCCCCCGGCAATCCGCTCGGGCGGTTATACCCACTATCATTTCCCAGATCGCTGCCGGACAGCAAGTGATTCGTCTTGGATCACTACACCCTACCAGAGATTTCAATTACATATCAGATACCGTTGCTGGATTTATTGCAGCTCTCGAGTCAGAGCAGGGTGTTGGCGAGGTAGTAAATATCGGTAGTAACTTCGAAGTCACTATCGGTGAAACCGTTAGTATGATTGCTGATCTGATGCAAGCGGATATCGAGATAGAAACGGATGACGTGCGGGTCAGGCCTGACAAAAGCGAAGTTGAAAGGCTTTGGGCTGACAATGCTAAAGCTTTGCGTCTTTTTGGTTGGCGCCCTTGTTATGCCGGGAAAGACGGTCTGCGCAAGGGACTTGAAGAGACAATAGCTTGGTTCAAAGAGCCGGCCAACTTGCAACGTTACAAACTTAACTATAATCTCTAACGGAGTAAGAATGCGGGCAATTATACTAGCGGGCGGTAAAGGCACCAGACTTCGTCCGTACACGGTAGTTCTCCCAAAGCCTCTGATGCCAATTGGTGAGTACCCCATCCTTGAGGTAATCGTGCGTCAGCTTGTGCAATACAAGTTTACACACATAACCATGGCAGTAAACCACCAGGCCAGGATTATTCAGTCTTTTTTCGGCAACGGTGAACAGTGGGGAATTACCATCGATTATTCGCTTGAAACCAAACCGTTGAGCACCATGGGGCCGCTTCGTCTCATAAACGACCTGCCGGAAAATTTCTTGGTGATGAACGGCGATATCCTTACTGACTTGAACTTTCAAAAGTTTTTAAATGAACATATGGATAGAGACAGCAACTTCACTATTGCCGCCTTTCAACGTGTCCTCAAGTCCGAATACGGTGTGCTCAAAATTAACGATCACGGGAAACTATGTGGATTTGAAGAAAAACCGGAATATAACTTTGATGTCAGCATGGGCATTTATGCGGTCAACCGTGATGTCCTGCATCACATTCCGGAAGACACTCCGTATGGTTTTGATAATCTCATGCTTGATCTGCTTGCGGAGGGAAATCCTGCTTCAGTGATGCGACACAACGGATATTGGCTTGATATTGGCCGCCCCGATGACTATATGCAGGCAATTGAAGAGTTTGATTCTCTGCGAGATAGATTTCTAATGTAGCAGGAGTTCGTAGTGAGTCTCAATATTCCTATTAATAAAGGCAACTACACTTTGGACACGCCTGAAAGGGAGGCATTGTTCGAGGCATACCGGGGCGAGGGGTGGGAAGAGGAATATGCTCTATATCGGAAGCAGTGGTTGGACTACCCCAATACCCTGCACGTAGCGGATTATCCGCTACTGGTGGATATTGAACTGTCAACGCTTTGCAACCTTAGGTGTCCGATGTGTTACACCATCACCGAGGAGTTCAAGACAAACGTGAACGCGGGGCTGATTGAATTTGAGCTCTTCACCAAAATAATCGATGAGATTCATCCCCATGTTCCAGCCATCCGCCTGAGCTTGCGCGGCGAGCCCACAATCCATCCCCGTTTTGTTGAATGTATCGAGTACGCCAAGCAACATGGCGTAAAAGAGGTCTCGTTCCTGACCAACGGCAGCATGTTGACCCCGGAGTTCTTTGTCAGGGTCATGGATGCAGGGGCGGACTGGATTACCATTTCTGTTGACGGATTGGGGGAAATCTATGAAGAGATCAGGAAGCCGCTGATTTTTGCAAATACGCTGGAAAACATAAAACAAATGCAGGAAATCAAGCGCAAAGCCGGATGCCACAGACCGGTTATAAAGGCTCAGGCAATTTGGCCCTCTATCAAGGAAGATCCTCAAGCATTTTACAACGCCATCGCCCCCCACGTTGACCTGGTCGCCTTCAATCCGCTTATCGACTACCTGAGTAAAGACAGCGAGATTGTCTATGAAGATGATTTTATCTGCTGCCAGCACTATCAGAGGCTGGTTATCGGTGCAGACGGCAAGGCCATGATGTGCTCTAACGATGAGGAGTCATCCGTAGTCATTGGAGACGCAGCGAACGAAACCATTCATGCCATCTGGCATGGCGAGCAATTGAATCACTATCGTGCTGTTAATCGCCGGAAAGATGGGTTCAAACAAATACCACTCTGCAAAAAGTGTTACCTACCTCGAAAAACGGAAGACAATGAAACTGCCATCGTGAATAATAGAACCATAACCATCAAAAACTATGTCAACCGATCACAATCCATAGGAAATTGAATGACATGAAGACCGCCACGCCAAAGAATGTCATGGTAACCGGTGCAACCGGATTTATCGGCAAGCGTCTGATTCCTTGTCTGGAAGAGGCTGGAATGACGGTTTATCCATTTTCCGCTTCTTCCGGCAAGGATGTAAGGAACGTCAACTCTTTCGAGCCTTTTATTGGGAAGAACATTACTCATGTAATCCATCTGGCTGGCAGAACCTTTGTTCCAGATAGCTGGATTGTGCCCGATCAGTTTTACGAAGTGAACACGCTTGGCACTCAACATGTGCTGGATTTCTGCAGAGCCGTTAATGCCAGCCTCGTTTATGTCAGTGCGTACGTTTACGGGATTCCACAATTTTTACCCATCACAGAATCGCATCCTGTTTGCCCAAATAATCCATATGCTCATACGAAATGGCTCGGCGAGGAAATATGCCGGTTCTATGCTCAGCAGTTCGATGTGTCTGTGACCGTGCTGAGGCCATTCAACCTGTTTGGGCCTGGTCAGAGCACACAGTTTTTGATTCCATCAATTATTAATCAGGCCCGTAGTGGAAAGGCCGTCACGGTAAAGGATATTTCACCACGGCGAGATTACCTGCATATAGACGATTTTGTAGAGTCCTGCATAAAATCGCTG
>CAZNWF010000089.1:0-11650 GCA_964576485.1 uncultured Geobacter sp.
ACAGGGTACAGGAAACCATTGAAAATATCCCGGTGGGAGACCTGTGTGGAGTAGGCAAGAAACTGCAGAAGCAACTGGCCCTCTATTTCAACGTCCATACCTGCGGTGAATTGGGTCGTGCAGATGAAGAACGTCTGGTAAGAAAATTCGGGATCATCGGACGACAACTGAAACTGATGGGCCAGGGGATTGATGACAGCCCTGTCATCTCGATGGAAGATGAAGAACAGGTCAAGAGTGTCGGCCACTCCATGACCCTGCCCAAAGACATAGAACATCGTGATGACATCCTGAAACGACTGCTGCAGCTCTCTGAAATGGTGGGCAGGCGTGCCCGTAAATATGGGCTTTCTGGTAAAACCATAAGCGTCTATGTGAGACTGGGGGACTTCTACAGTAACTTCCAGAAACAGACCACCCTCTCAACACCGATCAACTTCAGTGATGATATTTACCAGGCTACGGTCAGGATATTTGATACCATGGGAATTGATCAGCCGATCCGCCTGTTGGGAATCAGCCTGTCAAATTTGTACGAGCATCAGGGACAGCAGATCTCCCTGTTTGACTCAGACAGAAAAAAAGAACAGCTGACCCAGGCCATGGATGCGGTGAATAACAAGCTGGGTGACTTCAAGGTCACCTTTGGGAGTCTGCTGCAGACTGAGGAGAAAGGCTCTCACGTCATCTCTCCGGCATGGCGGCCCGAAGGGATCAGAAAGGTGGAGGTGCAGTAATGTGATTACTTGACTCTATTCCTCCGCTCACCGGCTAAATTAAAACCACCACGGTTGTATCCCTCAGCATCGCATCCATTACAGTCATAGCCTTCCTCATCGTACTTTTCACCAGTAACCATGGAATTTCCATGACCGTCAAAGTAGCTGTGCTCCAGAAATATGGGGTTACCTGATTCATCAACAGTTGGATTTTGGAAGTTCCTGTTCACGGCAATATCTTGGAACTCAGGGCCAAGATCATGAAATATATGGATACTGTCTCTCTTTTTTTTCATGCTGGGTAGTCCTCCTCTGGTTTTACTCTTGAATCTGCTCGTACGGGACTATTGTCTCATCCCTGGTTTTTAATATCAGATATTCTGCCTTCAGCGGAACAGGCTCTCCCCAGTTATCAAACATCTCAGGAAAGGATGAAGGTGGTTTCCATGTGCGGACTTCCCAGACTCCAGATTTTAGATGCATCAATATTGTTTCAACCTTTTCACGCCGAGAAAGAAATGGAGTGGCACAGAAAACACGTTTAGGTTTGTGCTTTGTTATCAGCTCTCCATCTTGCAGATAATAGATGTCCGATGTACCGTTGATAACGTCCATAACCATACGTACATAATAATGGAGCATGCCCGCACAACTCGCTATAATGTTGAGTAGTTCGGCCTCATTTTCACAATCCCACCAGGTTTTCATACCTTTATTCATGATCCGTTCAATATGTTCACGTAATGCATCTCTATCCATTTTGACGTCAGCGCAAACCTCACGTTTAAAGGCTTCGGCAGGTGTCGGATCATTATTCTCTTCAGAGTAGCGCTGCCGTACCTGCCACACCCCATTTCGTTTTCTAATGCGAATCATGTATTTTCTTTCTCCTGTTGTCCTTCGTTACAATCGCGATAGCATCGTAAGTCGTATGCTCCCCGGAGTTGCGCTCTGCTATAAGGTGGAGCTCGTATTGGAGCACATCCAAAAGATGCTCATCAGTGATCTCAGCCTGAGCCTGCTGAATACATTTCAGAGCATTCTCAAATTCGCTTATCCGTCTGTGAAGCTCTGCTTGCAGTAGGGCATCCTGGCCTGAATCCATCGTCATTAACTGCCCTTGATAGTGGGCCTGTTCTATAAGCTTAAGCGCTTGAACAAAATAATCATGTGGCACCTGATCTGGAACCCGATGATTACAGGTTCGAGCGGCCTGAATCTTGGCCCATGCTGCTGCTACATATTCTCCGGCTGCCTCCATAATGAGTGCATGGCAAAGTGAAGCTTTTATCCGCTCATCTACCCATCTCAGGTGTAAGATGTCTCTATATGCTCGGCTCTTTATAACTTCAGGATTCCTGGGCATTTGGCTGAGATCAGAAGATGCGTATCCGCAGGAATGGCAGCATTCTATTGCTTTGCAGTAAACTGGTTCTTCAAAACCGTCAAGGTCATGCCGTGTGCCAAAGTAGACCATGGGATAATCAGGAACCTCTCTGGTGGCTCCACAAAGTGCGCAACGGAGATTCTTGGTTCCGGGAAAACGTATGCTGGTCATATTTGCTATCCTCTCATCCCCAGTTTTCTTGGGTAACTGAAGCCAAACGATTACGAACCGCAGCTGTGACATCTACTGGAATGTTTGCGTTGGTATAAAGATGTCCCGGCAATACCCGCTCTTCCCAGTAATCCCCCGCTATCGTCAGCCGGATTGATTCCAGAAACTCCAAGATAACCATTTTTTCAGTAACTTCAAAAGTAACAAGACGTTTCAAAAACGATACGATGTGAGCAGGGACAGTCAATGAGCGCAGATAGTTAAAGGTAAGCTGACAGCTCAATCCGCTGTCGTTGTATGCCCATACGAACCAAAGCGGTGTACCCTTGATACTCCTGAAATATTCCAGGGTTTGCAAAGCAGCATCCGGTTGCAGTGCGGTAATGAGTGGTACACTGCTCCATGAAAGGTACCGCTGGTACTTGTCGATGGTGGTGCCTGATATTTTCCTGCCGATAGACTTGAATACGCCAACCAACGATTGTTCTTGTGAATCCCAGGGATGTTCGACTGCAGCAGAAGGGTCGTGATACCGGCAATGGGCGAATAAAGCTTTTGAGCGAGTAGCATCAAAGCTTTGGTCAGCAGCAAATTCTATGATCTGCCGCTGCACCTTCAATTGACGCCTGAGGAGCGGCATCTGATCGGTTGTCTGGATCAGCCTGCCGTTTTCAAATTCAAGATCCCATAGTTCCCGTATGACAGGTGAACCCAGTTGGTCACGCTGATTGAAGACATTTGTTATTTTCCCCCGCCCAATCCGCACTGTACCGCTGAATTGCAGGGCGACTCTGAGATTCCGGTATTCCATGGTGTAATCAACATTGCAAAGGGCCGGTTCATTGCCCTCAATTGCCGGACAATCACTATCGGCAGCCAATATGTTCAGTTTCGTCAGGTACAGAGCTGAACTATCCACCGCAAATGTGCAGTAATAGCCGGACTGGCACTGTTCACAAATGGGGGCAGGCTTTAGCCCAAATGTTGTCGGATCAAACACCTGCACTCCGTCCTTACCGGCAACATCAACCAAGATAAACGCGATACCATCCTGTATGACGGTGTGGTTCTGATGTCCCGTGATTTCTGGATTCATCGTCTCCTCCATCAAAACGGATACTCAGAATCATCAAACTCCGGCAGGCCAGTCAGATCCTCGGGCTGTTGTGACTGGTGTCCACCATCACCTTTGTTGCCCAGCATCTGCATGGCATCGGTAACTATTTCAGTGGTGTAACGGACATTGCCGTTCTTGTCTTCCCATTTTCTGGTCTGCAGACGCCCTTCAATGTAGACCTGCTTTCCCTTATGAAGATAGTCCCGCGCTATCTCAGCCAGTCTGCCCCACAGCACAACGTTGTGCCATTCGGTACGTTCCTCCCGCTTTCCCTCTTTGTTTTTGAAGCTTTCTTTAGTGGCCAGAGAGAAATTAGCCATGGTCTGACCGGATGCTGTGACTCTGACTTCCGGGTCTTTACCCAGGTTGCCGATAAGAATGACTTTGTTGAGTGAGGCCATTGTGTAATTCTCCTTTGCTTTTTCAGGCAGCATAGAACAGGACATTCCCCATTTAACGTCCACCGTCAGAACAAATCCTGCTGGCAACCAGCACACGCCTTCTTGTTCAAGGAGGTCTTTATCTCTACCTTCCCCTCATATCGCTCCAACAGGGATGGACTATCAGTAAAGTGCTTTCTGCTGTTGGACTCAATCACCCCTTCATTGAAGTTGGCGTAACAGTAGGCGCAGCGGAAATGACAGCTGTTGTAGATACCCATGTCCGCTGATTCAACGCATCCGCATGATTCACGCTGGTTTTTGTCTTTCTTTATTGTTGATTCAACCTTGAACAGGTCACGGATCAGGTTGCCGTCTATGCAGGCGCCATGCTGGATTCCGGTGGCTGCCAGATCAATCTCCTCGCTGCAGGTGAATATCTGCAGACCATGACGATCAGCAATGCTTTTGAATCCTTCTGCAATCTGCTGTAGCGCAGCGTGGTGCTCCGGTGCGGTGATATCCTCCAGGGCAATTCCGGTTCCTTGCAGCGCCTTGTTCAAGCGCCCCTGCCCTTTGCCATAGAAGTCATAAAAGCTGAACACCAGTCGGCGGGTAGCCCCTTTCAGGTGTGCGGCAATATATTCGGCCTGCTCCAGGTGCCATGCTACCGGAGTACTGCTGGTCAGGATGATCGGGTCGTAACGCCAGACCACCCGTTCCGGGCCGATACGGTCAGCCAGTTCCCTGAAGGTGGCTAGCCGCTCATCAAGCGATGGCACTACCGGTTCAAAGGTCTTGCCATAGGGGTTAAGGGTAAACTGGAAGTAGTAGTTCAGCCCGTAACTATCCAGCTCATCCAGATGCTGCATCAGAGGTTTGGGGTTCTTGGTCCAGAAGCAGATCGCATCAACATCTTCAGGCTTCAGGCTGATACCAGTAACCTGCTTGCTGTTAAACGGATTAACCCGGTAAAAGAAGCCTTCACGAACACGGTTCATAAACCATTCGGCATAGAAAGCCGGTATGTCGGTACGTCTGCTGGCAGAGATGATCATGGCTTACCTCGCTATCTCAAGGACAATATGGTGAAAAGTGACTTTACATTTTGGCTTCAGTCCATCTTCACAGGTAAAGAGATACTGTTGCAGTACCTGGGGGATACGGAAGTTGGGGTGAATGGTTGTTGTCCCGGCAACAGGCTTTGCAGTGGTCAGCCCTTTGGCAAAAAGATGAGCAGAGAGTTCATTCATCAGATCCTTTACCTCAGGATAATTGTTCTCTACAAAGACCAGATAGCGGCAGGTTGAGCGCCTGATCAGGCGTTCAAAGGTCTCTATGGCGTTGGCACGGTTGGCATACACTTCAGTCAGAAAGTTCTGACCGATAATGATCTGCTGGTCAGCAACACCGCAGGTGCATTGCCGTGCAAGGCATTCTACAACATCGCACGGTTTGCAGTTCAGGTGAAATTGTGTGTGGCCGGATTTGTAGGAGTTCAGCATTGCAGGCACCAATCCCTGCTGGACATTGTTCCAGCCAGGCTGGCGGTCAAATGCAGTTGCTTCTACACGAGCAAGACGGGGAGCCCGTTTCTTCAGGTAAGCAGCCAGCCCCAGAACTTCAGGGCATGGGCCGCCACCAAAGAAGGCAGCTTTCAGGGTATCACCGGCAAAGAGTGAATCCGGCAGGTTTGCGGCTTCCAGAACATGGCAGACCGGTTCGATGTAATAAGGAAAGTAGGCCAGCAGATAGGCATCCCTGAAATCTTGGTCATCATACGGGATGGCATGGCCAATCGGGCTTCTGTAGAGATTACGGATGCGGCTGACATGGGGGCGCATACCCGATGCGGCGCTGGTGGCGTTTGATTCAGAGATGTTATTGCTGCGGCAGTACCAGTTGAATGCCTGTTGTGCAGGGTTGTGAGTGGGGAATAACATGTCGTGCCTCCATGATCAGGTTGCCGATTCTTTCGGCTTCTGATAGGGGACACGGCAGCGGGGAGACAATTTTCAAAAAAATAATTTCTGGAAGGGATTTATATTTGACCACCCAAAAGTGCTCTACACATTGATACCGATGTGACGGCCATCAGGCAGCTCAACATCAAGAGACAGTTTGCCGCCAAGCGCCTCGTTCTTTATCTTGTCAGCACCTTTCAGGCTGTCAACATGCGGACTGCCAAGGGTTGGGCCGTATTGTGTAGCACTTAGTCGGATGGAGTTAAAACCACCCGGAAAGTTGTACATAGCACCTATCCTCGACTTCCGGGCTAGGCGACCACCAACGTGCTAAGGACATACGGATTGTAGTACCAGGTTCTATGGTGTCAACAGGCTCTTGAAAGCCTACATACTTAAATCGAACCCGTCGGAATGGATTGATCTCATGTTGAAAGTATATGCCATTACCGTCAGTTACACGAAAAAGCGGTTTGTCAGAAGACCAAAAACATGTGCTGAAATCCGGCACACCGTTACTATGAGATACATAGCCACTGCCGTTGCCAGTAAATCGAATCATACCATCGTAAAGGCCATTAACAGAGCCAACATATGGTGGAATTATCTCAGCAACCCTCACGTTTGGTATGAAATCAATCAATTTACTGCCTGTGACAATAATATCCTCGGTATGCGGTGCAACAATCTTTTCAGGTCGGTAAAAATCAACATCCCAAATTTGACCAACCTCGTGCTCATCGTTTTGTGGATGATTCGTTCTTCCCTGCGGTATCAATCTAACGCTACGGTTATGCACAATAAGGTAGCCGCCAATACAGACCCCACCTTTCATTCTTGTTTTGCCGACAATCAACACAATCATGGTGTTATATCTGTTGCAGGTATTGAAAAGATTTTGCCCAGATGCGCCGTGACCAGTGACCGATGGCAGGCCGCAGGTGCACGTTCTACACAAAAAAACACCACTGTTTTTGCGTCCTTTGGAAGCATATCTAAAAAAGCCTGGTCATCAAAATGAGCCAGGTTTGATTTGGTGAACTCTTCAATAAAAACCTTGCCGAGCGAAGTTCTGGTCTGCTTTGCTGCCCCGGTTTTATGATCATCCTCCTTCTGCATTTCCCTGATTTTCTTGGCAGGGGCAAGCTCCTTTATATGGACATATCGAATACCCATTTCTGTAAGCTTTGACTGCAGATAGGCGCTATTCACATAGGCAAATTTAGAACCCCGCATTCCACGGTGTAAACGTATGTCACAGAACGTGTCTACATTGGCTTTCCGTAGTGCCTCAAAGAAGCTTGCCTCACTCGTCCCGTAAACGCCTATGGTAACCATGCTAGTAAACATCAAGATGCTCTCCTTTTACATACTTCTTACGGGAGGTAAAACCCTGCATATCGTCAAAGAGAGACTGCTGTCCTTTATCTATCATGGTTAGGACAGACATTTGCGGTACTAGCCTGCCAGCTTCATCAATATGCTGGGTAATGACGTTTCTTTCTCTCAGCATTTCACCCAAAAGTTTACTGCGGTGACACTCATGCGGCTTGCTTTCACTGCACATCATGGCGACCTTCAGATTCTTCTCATAGGCGGTAACCAATCTGTTGATCCCTTCGATGTAGCCACTATTCTGCTTGCACTTATCGTAATCAATCTTGTCATCGGTTCTGCAAGTTAGATCATCAGGGAGGCCGCCGATCCTGTCTCCCATGAAAAGATATTTGACGCCATTTTGGGTAAGAATGCGCTCAAGCGACTCCTTATTAAAGTCGGGGTTGAATTTTGAATACGGGCGGGAACGAACATCAATAAGATATTTGATGTCATATTGGTTCAGCAATGCAATGAAATCGTTGATGGAGCGGTTTCCATAACCAATTGAGTAAATACAGCCTGTTGATGCAACTGATTCGTTCATACTGTTTCCATCCCCTCAATGAATAGCAAGAAGGTTGATTTCGGAGAATGTTTATCAAGTTTGGTCACTTGTGCGGCATGAAGTTGTTTTATTATTCCATGCATTGCATCTTTGGTTGCCATTTCTTTTTCGCAATACACAGCTTATCCGTCAGCGACTGAACTAATTGTTCATCACGACCAATGACAAATCGCCGGCAACTATTGGCAAAGGCTAGGTTGATGCGCCGAGTTTGCTCGGAACCTACCGTAATGTGTTTCAAATTTCCGTCACTACCAGACATCGCTAAAACGCAAGACTGGTCTAAAGAGAAAAATACCAGAGCATCTGAACAACCGAATCCTATACCCTGCTCCCAGAAGCCCTTGCCACGCGGGGTCATGGTGGTAAGCAGTACAGGCGCATCTGTAGTCACAAACGATTTATTCTCGTTGATACGATGAATAATAGTCCAATCACGCCCAGCCAAGATGGGAGCAATTAAAAAAGCAATTTCCATTGCAGTTTTGACAGCCCATTTGTGATTTGTATTCACTTTCCACTGACCACTCTTGACGAAATTGACCATTTCATACGCCTCTTCCTCAAGTTCTTTCTCTGTTAATAAAGGTGCATGTGATTCCCCTCGCATTCGTTCCATTACTTGCTCAACATTTGCAAACATTTGCGTAGCCATGTCGCTTACTAATCTGGCGTTAAACATCTTGAGAGAGTCAACAAGATCTGGAGTGCGGCACGCAGCGAGAGCTATGAAGATAGCAAAATCTGTGCGTTCTTCTGTGTCTAATGCCTCCATAGCGCTGAGTTTCTTGATGACTGAGGCTGCTTTTGTCTCGTACTTCGAGAGGAACTGTTCCAAGTCGAAACGTTTGCGACCTTCCAAATCATCAAAAGTATAAAAGTGCCCTATGACGCAGGTGTTTATTGGTTGCTGGACTCGAATCTGATTTAATTCTCTGTCGAAGACTGCAACCTTGCCATCTCTAGTGAACCCTTCGAGATAAAACTTTGGTAAGTAGTGCTGTCGTTTGGGACCATTCAAAATGGGTTGGATAATGTAGTCCTCCTCATTAAGCTGTGTAGTCGTTGGAAAAAAGTGCGGGGGCAGTCTATAAAGATGACAAGATTGGCGATCAAGTTAACATCTTTGAAGCCTGTACCTACGCTATTAATCAAACATGTAGGGTAACTCGCCTTCAAGAAAAAGTATTAGTTCCCTTATAGACATATCCCGATAGCCTTCAGCATGCTTTTTCATAGCAAAAATATTAGCTGAATCTGGGCTGCCTATCTGACCATCAAGCTTAAGAAACTGGTTGTAGTCCTCCCACAACTGTTTTTTAGCAACTGAATCCCAATATAATTCATTTGGGTTTTTCTGCCGTACCATGTTGTCCTCCATGTAGATTCTTATTAATCAGTGACTAAATAGATTACTTCCAATTCCCAATCAGAATAAACGGTGCCCAGTAGTACGGATGGGAATACGGTGCATTCTTGTCCTTCTTAAAACGTGTATGATCCCCACCTCTCTCTTGTTCTGGCAATGTGTTGCCAGCATCTGCCAGCTTACCCTTCAGCAGCTCAAGCTGAGCCTGGCGCAGGGCTTCAGCTTTAGTCAACTTCTTTTCCATCCTCAACCTGTAAAATTCCTTCATCAAAATTGCTGTACTCTTGTCAGAAATCGGCCACAGGGTGGCAATAACTGATTTGGCACCCTGATTCATGGCAATGGCAGCGAATCCTTCAATCTCTACGCCTTTGCCCGTTCCTCCCATGGCTGTTTCACAGGCTGAAAGGGTGAGCAGTTCTGATTCCTGAAAGAAGTTGGCTTTACGGAGTTGATCAAGACTGAGTTTTGAGCCGTCACCAAGCAACAGGAATGAGTCTCTGTCTGTACCCGGGACAAACCGGAAGTGGCTGGCAATATGTACCACCGGGTTGCGTATGGAGGTTTCTGTCATAGCTTTTTCGGTAAAGTTCTTATTCAAACGGATTTCACCGGGATAAATTCCGCCGGTGCCACTTTTGACGATGGCATGCAGTTCTGCCGGGACATTGGGGAGCGGTGGAAAATCAGCACTTACTTTATCACTGACCCCCAGCGCTGCCACCTTCCATTGCTGCTTGCTAGGTAGTGCTACTTTATCCCGCGCTACTTCGGCATACATGACCGTACGATAGGATTCTGCAACATAGGCATGCCCATCATATAATGCGCCAAATGGCAGGTAGCGCAGGGGGCCGTCCAAGGAAAGCATCAAGGTATTGGCCTGTGTGATTCTGAGGTCTTTTGCAACAGGTGCCAGAATGATGTCGTATAGTTCTTTTGCTAATGGACGCGGATCAGTCTTAGTATTGGTGAGAGCATTACGCAGGGCGAATATTTTTTGATTGAAAGCCTTGGTGTTGATTATGCTGTAGCGGACAATCTGCTTATTGGGAGTAGTGAGGATGATATACAGCCGCTTGTCTGTGATCATGTAGTGCAGCAGAGCCGACCCTTCGCCAAGGTTTCTTAATATGCTTTTTATGGTGGTGAGCGACTCAATCTGTTTCGCACCGATGTCCTCAATGCGGTCTGGATTTGCACTTGTCTCCTGATTTGTCAACTTCAGAAGGTGGTCAAGGTACTCATTGAATGCTGCGGTGGAGTGTTCAGTCTCTTTGGTCAGCTTCTCTAGTTGGTGTTTTTCATCACCATCAAGCGGATAATGCTTCGCCTTGGCGCGAAGTGTATCAAGATCCTTTTTGAGTTTTACATTATGAGCAAAAATGGCATCGTACTTACTGATCCAAGGCTTTTCGGAAGCAAGGTAGCTTGCCCGGGCAGACAGCTTATTGGCTGTTCCGGCGTCCCGCCGGATGAACTCAAAATATTCCTCCTCCTTCAGCATTGCCAATATCTGCTGGGCTTCGGCCAAGCGCCCCTGGCTGAGCAGCATAACCACCAGATGCCGGTAATGATACTCTACTGACTTGTCAAAGCTCTTGAGGGCTTCTCGGGAGATGCCAGAGACGTTTTTTCGCAGAGCCTGGAGGATGTTCACCGCTTGTTTGCCAAAGACTATTGCAGCGGGCAAAGAGTGTTGCTTGGATAGAATCCAAGAATAATTGCTAAAAGCAGTAGCAGTTCCCATGTTAGCATCAGTCTTGATAAAGACGTTCAAGGACTTCCTGATGAGTGGTTCTGCCTTGCTAAAACGGCCAGTATCTTTATATAGACCGGCAAGATTGTTGAGGCTGGTGGCGGTATCAGTATGGTCCGAACCGAGCACTTTCTCGGTGATGACTAGGGCTCGTTTATACAGCGGCTCCGCATCGCTATAACGTCCTTTCTCATTATATAGCACGGCAAGATTGTTGAGAATGGTGGCAGTGTCGGGATGATCTGGACCGAGTTCCTTCTCTGTTATTGCTAAAGCCCGTTTATAGAGCGGCTCCGCCTCTCTATAACGACCAACTGTCCTATACAGTTCACCAAGATTATTGAGGCTGGTGGCAGTTTTGGGATGGTCCGGGCCGAACGCCTTCTCTCTGATGGCCAGGGCACGTTTATTGAGCGGCTCTGCCTCGCTATAGCGGCCTGTTGTGTCATACAGCACGGCAAGATTGTTGAGGCTGGTAGCGGTATCAGGATGGTCTGCCCCCAAAACCTTCTCCCTGACAGACAAGGCGCGTTTGTAGAGTGATTCGGCCTCACTATAACGTCCAGTATCTTTATACAGCCCGGCAAGATTGTTGTAGCTGGTGGCGGTGGTGGGATGGTCTGGGCCGAACGTCTTCTCATTTATGGACAAGGCACGTTTATACAGCAATTCCGCGTCACTATAACGGCCAGTAGTGTCATACAGTTCCGCAAGATTGTTGAGACAGGTAGCAGTATCAGGATGGTCCGGCTCCAGGGTCTTCTCCCTGATAGCCAAGGCCCGTTTATAGAGCGGCTCAGCCTCGCTATAACGGCCCGTCTCCTTGTATAGACCGGCAA
>CAZNWF010000090.1:0-11557 GCA_964576485.1 uncultured Geobacter sp.
GCTGCCAGTAATGCAACCGTCTTCCTGAATGGCGAAAGCGGTACCGGCAAAGAGCTGTTTGCCCGTGCCATTCATGACTTGAGCCCTCGCCGTGAAGGCCCGATGGTGATTGTCAACTGTGGTGCCCTGCCGGAAACCCTGCTTGAGTCTGAAATTTTTGGCGTCCGCAAAGGAGCCTTCACCGGTGCAACAGAAAACCGTCCCGGCCGGCTTGAACTGTGTAACGGTGGTACTTTCTTTCTGGACGAGATCGGCGATCTGCCGTTGCCGTTGCAGGTAAAACTGTTGCGCGTCCTGGAAAACCATGAATTCCAACCTTTGGGCGCTCGTTCCCCTATCAAGGCTGATGTCCGTTTTATTACGGCGACCCACCGTAATCTGGAAGAGATGGTGGCAGAAGGCACCTTCCGCCAGGACCTCTATTTCAGAATTAATATTGTCACCCTCAACATCCCTCCCCTCCGTGACCGTCGCGAGGATATCCCCCTGCTGGTGGATATGGCCCTGCAACGGTTTAATCTTACCTACAACAAGAAGGTTCGCTCGGTATCTCCTGAAGTTTTGAAACTGCTGCTTACCCACTCCTTTCCCGGCAATGTCAGAGAACTCTTGAATCTGATCGAACAGTCAGTCATACTCTGCCGCGGAACAGAGATCACTCCTGATCACCTGCCAACCAATTTTCTGGGTCAAACCCACGAACAGGCGCAAAACACGCGCCGTTCCGGCAAGATACCAACCGCCGCCGATCTGAACGCACTGTTAAGCCGTTACAGTGGTAATCGGGCTGAAGTTGCACGGGAGTTAAACATTGACCGTACAACCCTCTGGCGTTGGATGAAAAAGCTTGGTGTGAAGGAGGCGTAAAAAGGGGGTACGCTGATTGACACGCGCAGACCTGCAACAACAAGCACACACCATTGATACCCTGTTTGACCTTGGACGGATTGATGAAGGTAAGGCGGCGATTCAGGAAGCTCTGGATGCTGCAAAGGATGATCCGGCCTATCACTACTATTTTCAGGCAGAGGCAGCAGGCTACCTTGACCACAACAGCAAGGAACAGGGGCACCTGTTCGCCGAAGCACTTAATCAGGCACCTGATGATCTGTTCCTGATGCGGGTGGTCGGGGTCTGGCAACTGATGAACGGCAAGGTTTGGTCAGCTGTGCGCACCTTTGACCGCGTTCTTGCGATTGAGCCGAATGATGGCGATACCTTGCGTTGTATGGGGATAGCCCATTCCCGCCTTGACCGGGATCGCAAGGCCATCAAATTTTATGAACAGGCTTTGACCGTTTGCAAAACAGACAGTGATGCCATGCGCCAGATTGGTGTTTCCCTTTCAAAACTGGGGGAAGACAAGGAATCACTGGACTGGTTCCGCAAGGCACTGGCGCTGAACGAACAGGATTACGACTCCATGCGGCAGTTGGGGATCTCACTGGCTATGCTGGCTGACTATGAGGGCGCGTTGCAGTGGTTACGCCTTGCCCAGACCGTAAACCCGCAGGATTACGAGACACGGCTGAACATGGCATTGGTGCTGAAGAAGATGCGGGGGGAAGAAACCTGGCTTGAGCGGGTCTCAATCAAACTGGGGCGCTGGATGAGCCGTGTCTGGGGTAAATTACTGGATCGTTTTAACCTGCGTTAACGGTTTCAGGCAGTCTCACAACCAATTGACAAAGCCACATCCGCAGCTTCATCTTGCTTGGCACCGGTTCCATGCACCGCGTCAAGACGTTGCAGGGCTATTTTCAGTGCTTCCTTCATGGCAACCCGCGCATCCTGTTCCTGACCAGCGTCAAAAAGGGCATCGGACTGCTTAAGCAGGGCGTCACCACCGGCAAACGACACCACATTGGCAACATCAGTATGACCAATGGAAACGATTCCAGTTATTGCGCTATAATTTGTTTTTGCTTTCATGGCTACCCCCTGCAACAGTACCGTTTGGTACTCTAATAAAGCATGAAGCATGCCAACAGATAAACCATCAAAATATCAGCGTGTTACAATTACAACCAACCAAACAAGTAATGATGCAGTTGCAACACCAAAAATCATTATAATAATTTAAACGATAAATATCAACAAATTAGGCGTTGCACAGCCATGCAACGCCTGATTTACCATCGCAACCACATAACACAGATCAACTACTCAGCAGCTTGGTCACCCGTCGTTTCAACCGTTGTGCTTCCCGCGCTGACTGATTGGCCTGTGCAATCAGGAGCTGATGTAACCCGCTCTGTTCCTGTCCACTGGCCGGTTTACGCTGCAGATAACTGCCATCCGGCTGCATCTCCCAGGCATAGCGTTGATCAGCTCCATGGGCATCCAATAACTCCCGCAACTGCTGTTGCAGTGATGGAGACTCAACCGGAACAAGAATCTCAACCCGTGATTCAAGGTTCCGCTTCATGGCATCAGCAGAACCGATGAAATATTCTTCCTGACCACCGTTTCTGAAATAGTACAGTCGGCTGTGCTCCAGAAACCGCCCGACAATACTGACCACTTTGGCCGTATCGGAAAGTCCCGGCACACCAGGTCTGAACCGGCACGAATCCCGCACATAGAGATCGACCCGCACTCCCGCCTGACAGGCCCGATACAGGCTTTTCACAATGTCTCCATCATCAAGTGCATTCATTTTGAACTGAATCAGCCCCCCACCCTTTTCTTGATGAAGCGTAATCTCCCGCTCAATCTTTTCAAGCAAAGAGCGTTTCAACAGCTTGGGAGCAGGCAGTAATTTTTTGTAGATCCGTTTCGGAGAGAGACCGGTAGTCAGGTAATTAAACAGCTCAGTCAAATCCTGACCAATGGCATCATCACTGGTAAATAGTCCCAGATCACTATACAACCGGGCAGTATCTGTGTGGTAGTTACCAGTGCCGATATGCACATACCGCCGGATACCATTATAATCACGCCGCACCACCAGAATCACCTTGCAGTGGGTTTTCAGCCCAACCACGCCGTAGGTGACATGGATGCCAGCCTCCTCCATCCGCTCGGCAATTCTCAGGTTGGCAGCCTCGTCAAAACGAGCCTTCAGCTCCACCACCACTGCTACCTGCTTGCCGTTTTCAGCTGCCCGCACCAGTGATTCAATCAGCCTCCCCTCTTTTGAGGTGCGATAAAGGGTCATCTTGATGGCACAAACCTTGGGGTCATCGGCAGCCTCGTTAATAAACCGCTCAACCGAGCTGGCAAATGACTGATAGGGGTGCTTGACCAGAAAATCACCGCTGTTACGGATGATATGAAAAATGTTACGGGATGACATCAACTGGGGATGGTCTTCCGGATGATGGGGGGGATCATGCAGCTTGGGATAGTTCAAACGGGCGATCTCAAACAGATCACGCATCCCCAGCATCTCTGACACCTCAAACACATCACTGTCCTCATCAAGATCCAGTTCTGCAGCCAGACGGCCTTTATGCACCGGGTCCATGCCTGACACCACCTCAAGTCGTACAATCGGTGCAAAGCGACGTTCCTGCAGCTCAGATTCGATCATCGCCACCAGATCATCTGCTTTTTCCTCATCCTTCTCGGTGTTGGCATTGCGGGTTACCCGGAAAAATTCGCAGGAAATCACCTTCATGCCCGGAAACAGCATATCCAGATTCGCCGCCATCACCTCTTCAAGCGGCACAAATCGATCACCTTTCCCCACCCGCATGAAGCGTTGCACACCAACGCCAAGCGGCACCTTGACCCGCGCCAGCGAAACATCCTTTTCTCGGGGATAGCGGACCGTTACCAGCAGGTTCAGGGAAAGGTTGGACACAAAGGGAAAAGGATGTGCCGGATCAATGGATTGAGGGGTCAGGAGCGGATAAATGTCGCGGGTATACAGCTCACGCAACGCTTTTTGTTCACGGCTGGTGAGATCCTTCCACCCCGCCACCTCGATCCCCTTGTCATCCAGCAGCTTCATCAACTGTCTGAACAAGGCAGCCTTATCAGTCACCAGGGTACGCACCTGAGCGTGGCACTCCTGCAACTGTTGGCGTGGAGTACGTCCATCAATGGTCAGTTCTTGCACACCTGCTGCAAGCTGCTGCTTCAGGCCGCCAATCCGTTTCATAAAAAACTCATCCAGATTGGCACCAACTATGGCCAAAAACTTGACCCGTTCCAGAAGAGGGGTGCGAGTATCAGCAGCTTCACTCATTACCCGACGGTTAAAGGACAGCCAGGTCAGCTCCCGGTTCAGATACCATTGGCTGTCATCCAGATCAAAGGATTGAACGTCAACTTGTTTTTGCACTTCCTTGTCAGCCTGCGGCGCTGCCTTAACAGCTCTACGTCGCGGCTGAGTGGTTTTTTTTACCGGAGCAGCTTCACTCCCCTGTTGCGCCTGATCCATCTTTTTCCCCTTATGTTTATCAAGCTTGCGAGCAGCAGTCACATGCCACCTCCGGTTAGTTATACGATGATTTGATTCTACACCACTGTTACAATCATGCAACAAACAGCAATTACCTTGAAGCGGTTGATCAAGCCGATCATCTATGATACATCACCTATCCCATGTCACAGCTCAATCCTGAACAATTCATCGCTGTCCACCATACTGAAGGTCCCCTGCTGGTACTGGCCGGGGCTGGATCAGGCAAAACCCAGGTCATTACCAGCCGGATCGTCCACCTGCTTGCCACACTTAAAATTCCAGCAGACCAGATCCTTGCCGTTACCTTTACCAACAAGGCAGCCAAAGAGATGCAGGAACGGGTCAAGCGTGCAGCAGGTGCCAAGGCAGAAGGAATCCTGATCAGCACCTTTCACTCGCTGGGGGTCCGCATTCTGCGCCGCGATATCCGCAGGCTGGGCTATAAACCCAACTTCACCATCTACAGTGATAGTGACCAGTCCGGCGTGGTACGCCAGGCATTATCTGACCTGAACATCGACACCAAACAGTTCCAACCGGATCTGGTACGCTGGCAGATCTCCTCTGCCAAGAACCGCCTGATTGCTCCTGAACAGTACCCCAAACTGTCAACCAACCCGCTTGAGCAGGTCACTGCAGCTATTTACCCTCGCTATCAGCATCTGCTACGGGCCTACAATGCCATTGATTTTGACGACATCATCATGCTGACAGTACGGATGCTGGAGGAGCTACCGGAGGTTCGCCAGCACTGGCAGCAACGTTTCAGCTACATCATGGTGGATGAATATCAGGACACCAATGCCGGCCAGTACAAGCTGATTTCATTGCTTGCACAGGGACATGGCAACCTCTGCGTGGTGGGTGACGATGATCAGGCCATCTATGGCTGGCGCGGTGCAGATATCGCCAATATCCTCAACTTTTCTTCAGAGCGTAACAGTTGCAAGGTGGTCAAGCTGGAACAGAATTACCGTTCCACCGGCACCATCCTGAATGCAGCCAACACGGTGATTCGCAACAACAGCAAACGCAGTGACAAAGCGCTCTGGACCGCTTCAGGCAGTGGTGAGCGAATCAATCTGTTGGTGGCTGACACTGATGATGAAGAGGCCCGGCAGGTGGTGGAACAGCTCCAACTGGCACAGTATCGTGACAAGCGCCCCTGGAAAGACTTTGCTATTCTGTATCGTTCCAATGCCCAGAGTCGCGCCTTTGAAGAGGCGTTACGGATGGAAGAAGTACCCTATGTGCTGGTGGGGGGACAGAAGTTCTTTGAGCGAAAAGAGGTAAAGGACTCCCTCTCCTATCTGGCAGTACTGGCCAACCCAAGGGATGAAGCCGCCCTGGTCAGAACCATCAACTTTCCCCGACGGGGGATCGGCGGCACCAGCCTGCTACGCCTGCAGCAATGGTCCCTGGAACACAATCTGTCACTGTACGACACCCTGGGCATGGCTGATCAGATCGAAGGCTTAAGCGAAGCAACCCGTAAGGCGGTGAACGGCTTTCATAGTATGATCAGACAGGAACTGGCTGACTTTTCCAGCAGCAACATGGCGCCCCAGGTAACCGCCCTGTTCAAGCGTCTGGGAATCAATCAGGAACTGTACCGCACCATTGACAACCCGGTGCAGGCCCGTAAGCGGATTGAAAACATCGAACAGGTCATCAATGCCTTGGCCAGTTTTGAGGAACGCAACCCGACTGATGGGCTGGCAGATTTTCTGGAGCGGATCGCACTGCTGGAGGACAACCGGCGGGAGGCTGGAGATGACCAGCCTCAGGATGCCGTTACGTTAATGTCACTACATGCCAGCAAAGGCCTGGAGTTCCCGCAGGTCTTTCTGGTTGGCCTGGAGGAAGGGTTGCTACCCCATCACCGCTCCATTGATGAAGACCCTGAGGTGGCAGAGGAACGGCGGCTCTGTTACGTGGGAATCACCCGGGCCAGAGAACGCCTGACAGTCTCACGCTGCCTGAAACGCCGTAAGTATGGGACTTGGGAAGAACGCCAGCCCAGCAGGTTTCTGGCTGAGATTCCTGCTGAACTGTTTGAAGGTGGCGATGCGGCAAACAAAGATGCAGAACCGGTTGATATGGGGATGGATTTCTTTGCCCGGATGCAGAATATGTAAAAACTGCCGTTTTGTGTAAATCTGTACAGATATGTTGCTCTAGAGTCTGTGATGTAAGCTGTTTTTTACGGCGTATAGTAAGCAAATATGTCTTACGGCAGATACGCCATCAGCTGATGATTCTGCCCTTGCGTAGCGGGGCAAACAGATATTCAAGCCCGTTTACCTTTATTTCATACACCGTCTGCAACATCCTGCCCAAGCGTCCTTCTGGAAAACCATTGCTGGCAAACCAGACCACATACCGTTCCGGCAGATCAATCAACAACTGCCCCTGATACTTGCCAAACGGCATCCGCATCTCGGCCAGAGCCATCAGCTCTTCAGGATTGGCGGTTGCCTCAAGGCAGGGCTGCAACGGATCATAGGGAGCAGGGATGTTCACGTCAGCTTATTCTCCCCCGCAACTGCCGGAGCAGCCGCAGGAAGTGCAGCCTTCTGCAGTTGCTGTAGTTGGACAGCCGCTCTCTTCTGCACCGCCCAGCACCCGCAGGATGATGTCACTTTTGGGGTCCTGATTAAACCGCTCTGCCAACTGTTCTACGATCTCCTCCTGGGAGCCGGTCAGGTCATCCCAGATCCCCAGGATCGGCGCCCCGCACAGTGAGCCGATCTGATGGGAGGCACCCTTCTCGGCAAGACCCGGATTGGCAGGAAAGCGGTTAACCATGACTCCCTTGACCTCAATATCCATCTGGCCCGCTGCAAAGCAGGTCAGCACGCTATGGTTGATGGTACCCAGATTGGGACGGGCCACCACCAATAACGGCAGATTCAGCTGTTTGACCAGATCAGCAATCAGCAGGCCGCCATTGAGCGGCACCATCAGCCCCCCTGCCCCTTCCACAATTACAAACTCGTGCTGTGCTGCCAGACGCTGGTAGCAGGCTGCAATCCTGCTGAAATCAATCTTCACCCCTTCCAGCTGCGCTGCCTCAACCGGGGAAATCGGCTGCCGCAGGCAATAGGGAGCAACGTCATCAGTACAATCAATACCGGCAGCCCAGGCTAACAGCTCGGCATCTTCCGAGATCAGCTCACCATTACGCTCAACACAGCCACTGGTAACCGGCTTCATGACCCCGACATTGACCCCCCGCAGGCGCAGGATACGAGCCAGGGTTGCAGCCACTATGGTTTTGCCGACACCGGTGTCGGTGCCAGTGATAAACAATCCATTACTCATCGCAGCATCTCCTTTGCAATCACCAGCCCCAGATCTTCAATCATCCGCAGATCATCCGCCGGCTGGCGTCCTTCCTTGGTTAAATAGTTACCGGTCATAATCCCGCTTGCCCCTGCCAGAAAGACCCAGGACTGCAGTTCCCGCAGGTTGCGCTGACGCCCGCCGCAAACCGTAATATGAACGTCCGGCAGGATCAGGCGAAACAGGGCAATGGTATGCAGACAGTCAAGCGGGGTCAGCTGCTGCATAACAGCCAGCGGTGTTCCCGGCACCGGATCGAGAAAATTGATCGGCACCGAATCAACCTGCAGCTCCCGCAGGGTCAGGGCCAGCTCAACCCGTTGGGCCATGGTTTCCCCAAGACCAAACAGACCACCACAGCAGACCCGCAGACCTACCTGCTTTACGAGCCGCACCGTGGCAACATCATCTTCATAGTCGTGGGTACTGCAGATCTGGGGGAAGAAACTGCGGGCTGTTTCCAGGTTATGGTGATAGGTCACCAGACCGGCCGCCTTAAGCTGCTCTGCTGCAGCTTTGGTCAAGGTGCCCAGCGAAGCGCCGGGGGCAATCTGCTCTTCGACACGGATAGCACGGATCGCAGCACAGACCTGTGCCAGTTCATCACCTTCGCTGATGCCACTGCCGCTGGTCACAATACCGTAGCAGGCAGCGCCATGGCTGGCAACCGACCTGGCCCCGGCCAACAGGGTATCCTGATCCAGCAACGGATAGCAGGCAACGCCAGTGGCATGGTGGGAAGACTGAGCGCAGAAGGCACAATCTTCCGGGCAGAGACCTGATTTTGCATTGATGATACCGCACAGCGCCACCCGGTTGCCAAAATGATGTTCCCGCACACGAGAGGAAGCTGCAAAAAGGGCCGGAAGGACTGCATATGGCAACTCTGCAAGAGTCAGGGCCTGCTCATCGCTGACACCATTACCGTCTATAACGTTATCCACAATTTTTTCTAACGTACTATCGTTAATAATCATAGCAGGTTGGGTAGCATGGAGCAGACTTGCTTGTCAACCAGATCAGCCAACTCTGGTTAACAAAGAACCAGAAAAACAAAACAACTGTTAATTTTGTATAATAATTCCGATGAAATATTGACGTAAAAAATACTTGAGTTATACTTTACCCATTCAAACAGAGGCTTTGACGCACCATTACTCTGCCGTTTAATCGGCATACTACAGGAGGAAGACATGAAAAGGCTGTTCGCACTGGTTGTAATGTTCGCTCTGACTACCTTGGCAACTTCTGCATTTGCAGGTGAGTTGAAGATGATCGGCACTGTCAGCGCAATCAGAATGGTTGGCGGTGGCGCTGAAATGACCGTAAAAGATCGCAAAACAGATGCACCGGTTGTACTGCAGGTTCGTGATCACTCCAATATGGAAAAAATAAAGGACCGGAAAGTCAGGGTTGGTGATGAACTGCGCCTGCGCTTTGATGGTGACAGCAAGGTTGTCAGGACAATTCAGAAAACTGCCGGCTGCTGATTAAAATCAGGCAAATCATACAAAAAAGGCCCGCTTCTGCGGGCCTTTTTTGTATGATCATACTAGCCGGTAATGGAGATCACTTCATCGTAGGTGGTGGAACCTTCCAGCATTTTTCTAATGGCAAGCTGACGCAGTGACATAAACCCGTCCTGCTCAGCAATACGGATAAGTTCAGCAACATCGGTCTTGTCACTAATCACAGCCCTGGTCCGTTCATTCATCTCTAACACTTCAAAGATGCCGGTACGCCCCTTATACCCGGTACCACGACATTCCTTGCACCCTTCCCCCTCATAGACGGTCAGATGTTCGTCAGACAGTTGCAGATAGGTGCGTTCCTCCACAGACAACGTGCGTGGCACCTTGCAGTGCTGGCAGACCTTGCGTAACAGACGTTGTGCAATAACACCAACCACCGTTGCGGTAACCAGGTAAGAAGGCACACCCAGATCCAGCAAACGGGGAATAGAGGAAGGTGAGTCATTGGTATGCAGCGTAGAGAGCACCAGATGACCGGTCAGGGCGGCCTGCACCGCATTTTCTGCGGTCTCTTCATCACGGATCTCACCCACCATGACAATATCAGGATCCTGGCGCAGAACCGTACGCAGGATATTACCAAAGGTGACACCAATACTCTGTTGTACCGCAATCTGGTTAAACTCTTCCATCACCATTTCAATCGGGTCTTCAATGGTAACGATATTTACTTCCGGTGATGAAAGGGTCCGCAGGGTTGAATAGAGCGTCGTTGTTTTTCCTGAGCCGGTTGGGCCGGTAACCAGAATAATCCCGTTGGGACGATGGATAAAGTTGTTGAACAGAGCATATTCCCGCGCATAAAAGCCGATAGAATTCAGATCCTGTAACAGGATATCCGGATCAAAGATCCGGATGACCACCTTTTCACCAAAGGCGGTCGGTACGGTTGACACCCGCAGTTCCACCTCTTTGTTATTATGGCTGGTCTTGATCCGGCCATCCTGGGGACGACGTTTTTCAGCCAGATCCATCCGGGAAAGTATTTTTACCCTGGAGACGATCGGCGCATGCAGTGGCTTGGGCAAAAGGTGAATGTTATGCAACAGGCCATCCAGCCGGAAACGGATCAGGCATTTTTCCCGTTTTGGTTCAATATGAATATCGCTGGCACGCTGATCAAAGGCATACGACAGGAGGAAATCAACCGCTGAGATAACGTGCCGGTCATTTCCCTCCAGTTCGTGTTCACCCTTCATCTTGAAGAGCTGTTCAAGGTTACCAAGATCAATAACAGCCGATGATTCTGCTTCAGCTGCCAGCACTGACGCCCTGAACCCATAGAACTCACGCAAAATCTTCTGAATGTCAGTGCAAGAACTGAGCACCCGGGTGACTTTCAGACGATGGGCTGTAGCAAACTCACTCAAAATCTGATCATTAAACGGATCAGCTACGGTAATTGCCAAACCTCCATCACGGACCGCCACCGGTACAATCAGATGTTTCAGGGCAAAGGGGCGCGGAATGTAGGAGGTAACTACATCAAGGTCAAGCTTTAAAGGATCAATTTTCAGGTAGGGAATTTTCAGAAAAGAAGCAAGCGCTTCGGTAATGGTGTCTTCAGACAGAATCCGTCCGTTGCCACCAGGAATTTCAAGGTTAAACGAGGCTAAAACCTGAGCCGGAGAAAGGGCTTCCCCCCCACGGTGCAACCGACGTCCCCCTCCCTGAGAACCTGCTGTTAAGAGGGCCTCCTGGGCTTTGGCCTTGGCCAGCACCATGGCACGCTGTTCTGCGGTTATCAGGTTTTGTTCCAGAACTATCGCGGTTAAATACTCCAGCGTTAATACAGACTGTCGTGCCATACTACCTGCTTAATTTAATATTTTGTTCTTCTTTAATCCTTCTTCTCGTTGCTGCTCAATTCGCTTGCTGACTGCCTCAAGCACCTCTGCCTCACTATATTTCGGTTTGGTTGTCAGTTTTGGCAGATCTGTATCTGAGCCCGCCATGGCAGCAGCCATCGCTTCCTGTTTTGCCATGGCCTCAAGCACCTGTTTCTTTTGTTCTTCGTAAAAAATACTGTCTTTAGCCAACTCCATTGCACTTTTGATCACCCCTCGCAGGGTAAACACCAAGAGCAGCAACGGCACAATATCCTCCAGCCAGTAGTCAAGGCTGCGCTCGTGCATCATAGTACCAGCTAACAGCCCGGCACAGGCCATCAGGGCACCAAAAAGATTCCCCAAAAAGCGAAACTCAGCGCCTTCGGTATATCCTTCACCACTCTTTTCTGGCACAGCCTCTTGCCTCCCAAGTAACT
>CAZNWF010000091.1:0-11254 GCA_964576485.1 uncultured Geobacter sp.
TGCTGCTGATCATGTTTTCAGTGGTTTCCTGGGCCATCATCATGTTCAAGTTTTTCCAGATCCAGAAGGCGTTCAGTGAATCTGGCCGTTTTATGGATTTTTTCTGGAAGACCAAGCGCTTTGACGCAATTGCGTCACAGGTGGATCGCTTTGCCAGCTCACCGCTGACCGCCCTGTTTAACGAAGGCTACAGTGAACTGAAACAGTTGATGGAGGCTGAAGGTGCCAAGCCGGACCACGCTGGACTGAGTACCGATCTGGGGGGGGTTGCCAACGTTACCCGCGCCCTGCGTCGAGCCACCAACCTGGAGGTTAACCGTCTGGAAAAGTATACCACCTTTCTGGCAACCACCGGCTCAACCTCACCGTTTATCGGTCTGTTTGGTACGGTCTGGGGGATCATGGTGGCCTTTGAAGGGATCGGCAAGACCGGTTCAGCTTCTCTGGCGGTCGTCGCCCCCGGTATTGCCGAGGCACTGATCGCCACAGCGGTTGGTCTGGTTGCCGCAATTCCGGCGGTTATGGCTTACAACCATTTCCAGCACAAGATCAGGGTTCTGGTGAAGGAAATGGATAGTTTTTCCACTGAATTTCTGAACATTGTGCAGCGCAACATCGCCGGGAAGTAGGGGGACGCCATGGCCATGGGCGGCAATGATGATGATAGGGGCATGATGGCGCAGATTAACGTCACCCCGCTGGTTGACGTTATGCTGGTGCTGTTGGTGATTTTTATGGTGACCGCCCCGATGATGCAGCAGGGGGTGCAGGTTAATCTGCCCAAGGCAGACACCAAGGGGATGAATGCCCAGGAAGATACGGTGATCGTCGCGGTTGACAAAAACGGACGCACCTTTATCAATAAGGATGAGGTGCCAGGTGGGGATCTGCGTAAGAAGCTGGCCGAAATGTTTGCCACCCGTACCAAGAAAGAGGTCTTTTTGAAGGCTGATGCCGGTGTCCCCTATGGCGAGGTTGTGCGGGCCATGGCTGAGATCAAAGGTGCCGGGATTGAGCGGTTGGGTATGGTGACGGAGCCGGCCCAGAAATAAGGTCTATGTATCAACTCGTAGCTCGCAAAGACACCGGCTTGGGTGTCGCAACAGCACTGTCCGTCACGTTTCACGTGGCGGCGTTTGCTTTTCTGGTCTGGCGGCAGCAGCTGATGCCGAACCTTGGGCCGGTACAGACCACCTATTACGTTGATGTCGTCAATCTGCCGGTGGCAGACCCGCGCTCTGGTAGTCCTGCCGAGACCGGTAATGAGGTTAAGCCTGCTCCGCCTGCCCCCACTCCTCCGGCCATGGCTGTACCTGCAACTCCATCAAAAACAGCGCCGGGGAAAAAACCAACAACGGCTCCCACAACGGAATCGGCTGCGTTTCAGGAGCGGATGGCAAAACTAGAAGGTAAGGTGGATGCACAACGGCAGACAGCTGCCTTTGAAACCCTGCGTAAAAAAGTTGCTGCGCGGGGCAAGGTCGGTATGCCGAAGGGAAGTGGCACAGAGGCAGGTAGTGACTATACTGCCTATCTGCATTCCCGCCTGAAGGATGCCTTCCGCGATACCATCAGTTACCAGACCAAGGCCCCCTTTGTGATGGTTAGCATTACCATTGATGGCGATGGCCGTATTATCAGGACACGGATTGAAAAAAGCACTGGTGACAAGGCTTTTGAGCTTTCAGTCATGCGGGCAATAACCCTGGCTGAACAGACCATTGTACCTCCACCATCCAAAACAGTGTATGAGGGGGCCTTTGTTTTTAAGCCCCAGGGAGTTACTCAGCGATGAGATTTTTTCTGCGTATGTTCCTCATCTGTCTGTTGGTGGCAGTTGTTCAGCATGATGGTGAGGCAGCCAACTATATTGAAGTCACCGCTGCGGGGAACCGTCTGTTAAAGCTTGCCGTGGTGCCGCCCCAGCCGATGGGGGCGGTGATCCGCCCGGAACTTGCCAATGAAGCCGCAGAAGTGCACTCCTTTGACCTGACCATGTCTGGCCTGTTTGCTGCTGAACGGCGCGATGCAGCACCGTTGGCAAACGGTTTGTCCCTGACGCCGATTGATTTTGTACCCTGGCTTTCTGCCGGGTATGATCTGTTGATTCGTGGTGAATATGAACTGCGTGGTCAGGAACTGACCCTGGAATTCAGGTTGTACGATGTGGTTGCCAAGAAGCTGTTGACCTCGAAACGGTTTCTTGGTCGTGAAAAAGAGCTGCGGCGTTACGCCCACAGTTTTAGCGATGAAGTATTGCGGGCCTTAACCGGGGAAAAGGGGAGCTTTACCTCAAAGATCCTGTATGTATCCAGCCAGCCCGGCAATAAAGAGCTATTTCTGATGGATTGGGATGGTTTTAACCCCCGGCAGTTGACCAGCAACCGTTCAATCAATATCTCGCCTGATATCTCGCCCGATGGGCGGGAGGTTATCTTCACCTCCTACAAACGGGGTAACCCTGATCTGTACAAGCGGGCTTTGTCCAGCAACCTTGAAGTGCCGGTTTCCAGTCGATCAGGTCTGAATATCACTGGTGCCTGGTCACCGAACGGCTCAAGAATAGCCCTGTCGCTATCCAAAGATGGTAATACCGAAATCTATACGGTGGCCAAAGATGGCTCATCACCTAACCGCTTGACGATCAGCCATGCAGCCAACGTGTCGCCGGCCTGGACGCCTGACGGCAGCAGAATCGCCTTCGTATCTGACCGGTTGGGCAAACCGCAAATTTTTGTCATGGATGCCAGTGGCGGAAATGTCAGACGGCTGATCACCAGTGGTTCTTACAACGTCAACCCGTCCTGGTCCCCCAAAGGAGATAAGCTGGCCTTTGCGCGGATGGCTGGCGGATTTCAGATCTTTGTGGCCAATGCTGATGGCAGTGGTGAAACGCAGCTGACTTTTGAGGGAAATAATGAACGGCCACGCTGGTCACCCGATGGCCGTCTGATCAGTTTTAGTTCGCGCCGGGGTGGCCAGGAGGCGATCTATGTCATGCGTGCTGATGGTTCCGGGCAGACCAAGGTCAGCCGAACCAAAGGTAACAGCCAGCATCCGGTCTGGACCCCGGGTGGGCAATAAATAAAATATCCGGTTGTTGCAAAAAGATTCAAGGGATGTATAATCCCGCTGTATGTTGTTTTATCAGGCTCACAAGGCCGTTGAATACCGTAGTTACAAGGAGGCAGTGATGCGGAACGGATTTAAAGGGATGGTGGTGGCCCTTGGTGTCGTGGCAATGATGGCTGCAGGTTGCGCCAAGGAAGAAGTCGTTAAGAAGGATGAGCCGGTTGTGCAGCAGCAGACTGTCAAGCAACAGGAGCCGGTCAAGCAGGTAGAACCGGTCAAGCAGGAAGAGCCGGTCAAGCAGGCAGAGCCGAAGCAAGAGGAAGCAACTGCTGCAAAGGCTTCCGCAGCTGTAGCCCTTGAAACGGTCTATTTTGACTTTGACAAGTCTGATCTGCGCAAGGACTCCCGTGACGTGCTTTCAAAGAACGCCGAGGCGCTGCTGAAGCAGGTTGCAGATGCAAAGATCCAGATTGCCGGTCATTGCGACGAGCGTGGTTCAGACGAGTACAACCTGGCTCTGGGTGAGCGTCGGGCCAAGTCAGTTGCCAAGTACCTGACCACCCTGGGTGTTAAGGCTGACCGGATCAGCACCATCAGCTATGGCAAAGAGAAGCCTGCAGTACAGGGCAATGACGAGGCTGCCTGGTCCAAAAATCGCCGCGCTGAGTTCGTGATCGTCAAGTAGGTTCCTTACTCCAGTGCATGACAACTGAATGCACCGGCAGCCGGAGTTTTCCCGGTACCGGTGCATTTTTTATGTGCAGGCAGCTTGACATTTTAAAATTTGATATATATTAATTTTTATATATTGTGATGTGGGGTGGGACAATGCAGGTAAAGCAAATCATATTGGTGGGGCTTATTTCACTGGTAACAGGCGCACATGCGCACGCTGCCGAGATACAGCGAATTACGTTGCGTGAAGCGATTACGCAGGGGCTTGAACGGAATAATCAGGCTCGGGCAGCCAGGTTCCAGGCAGAATCAGCCCGATCCGGCGCTACAGCCGCCTCATTATACTATCTGCCCAATGTAACCGTTGAAGAGGCCTGGTCACGTTCGGACCTGCCGGTCAATACCTTTATGATGAAGCTGAATCAGGGCCGCTTTACCAATCAGGATTTTGATGCGGCCAAGCTGAACAATCCTGCACCGGCCAGCGATTTTAGAACTTCCGTAACGGTAGAGCAGCCGATCCTAGTCCCCGCAGCCTGGGCAGGTCAAAAGGTGGCACAGCGTGGTGCCGAGCGTCAGGAAGCAGTTGCCGAACAGTCTCGCCAGCAGACCGCCTTTCAGATATTCCAGTTCTACCTGGAAGTACAGAAGGCCCATGCTCAAGTGCAGGCAGCGGTAAAGGCGCTGGACGAGGCGCGGGAAAGCAGGCGTCAGGCAACGGTCAGGACTGCAGCTGGCCTTGGCCTCAAGTCTGATGAGCTGCGGGCCGCAACCCAACTGGCCGCCATGGAGCAGCAGAATATCAGCGCCGCCAATAACCTGACCCTGGCCCGGATGCAGCTGGCCTTGGCAACAGGCGGGCAGCCCGGAGATGAACTGGATGTTGCGGAATCGGTACAGCTGAAACGCCCTGAGCGGGAATTAGTCGGCCTGATCAGGCTGGCTCAGCAGGAACGGCGTGATCTGCGGGCTTCGGAGCGTGGCAAGGAACAGGCCGATGCTGCCCTGCTGCAGGCTCGTTCAGGTTTTTTGCCGGCGGTGGGGGCTGTTGGCGCATGGCAGATGAATGACAAGAACAGTGCGTTTGGCAGAGACCACGACTCCTGGATGGTCGGGGTTTCCCTGCGCTGGAACGTTTTTGATGGCTTTCGCACCTGGTATGGCAGTGGCCAGGCTCAGGCTTCACGAGCAGCTGCCCAAGAGCTGCTGGAGCAGACCCAAAAAGAAGTCAGCTATCAGGTGCATGAGGCCTGGCTACGCAGGGCAGAGGCAGACAAGCGTCGCGAAGTAGCCAGCTCTGCTGTTGCTGCGGCAGATGAGGCAACCCGGCTGCTGGCAAAGCGTTTTGATAATGCACTGGCGACCATGGTTGAGCTATTGGATGCCCAGAGCGCCTTAAATCAGGCCCGGGCCAATCTGGTGGAAAGTGATGCCAATCTGATGTTGGCCACCGGACGTCTGTATCACGTTGCCGGCATCTTTTTAAAGGAGGTTCAGTAATGAATCGTTCATATAGCAGCGCACTTGTTTGTCTTATAGTGCTTGGTCTGTCAGTAACCGGCTGTTCGGACAGCAAACATGGAGTAACGGCAGCACCTGCAACGGTCAGCGGCTTGACCGTTACCGCAGTAAAAGTGTCAGACCTGCCGGAAACACTGGATGTAGTCGGCACTGTTCGCGCACGTACCAGCGCACTGGTTTCAGCCCGTATTCCCGGTACGGTCAGCCTGCTGCATGTGCGTGAAGGAGATCGAGTGCGTAAAGGTCAGGTGCTGGGGCAGCTTGATTCCAAGGAAAATCTGGCCCAAGCAACCGGTGCAGTTGCAGCAATTGACGAGGCAAAACGTGGCCTTGAAGAGGCACAGGCACGGCAGAAACTGGCCGACAGCACATTTGGGCGATTTAAAAAGTTATATGACGAACAGGCTCTGACCCGCCAGGAGTTTGATACCCGTCAGACCGAGCGGGATCTGGCCCATCAGGCGGTGGCACGGGCAGAAGCACGCTTGCGACAGACTCAGGAAGCGTCACGGGCTGCAGGTGCCCTGGCTGACTATACCAGGATTGTGGCGCCGATTTCAGGTATTATTGTGGCAAAACAGGCTGATCTGGGCTCTTCGGTCTTTCCTGGCCAGCCTTTGATGACTATAGATGATGAGGGCAGCTACCAGCTTGAACTTGCCATCCCTGAATCACAGGTACGTACGGTGCATGCAGGTACGCTGGTGCAGGTGCAGATTGATGCAACCGGGGGCAGCTTCGTTGCACGGGTGGCAGAGGTGGTGCCAACCAGCGACCCCGCCAGCAGAACCTATACCGCCAAGGTAGCGATTCCGCAAAAAGGGGTGCGAAGCGGGATGTTCGGTCGGGGCAGTATTGCGTTGGGCAGTTCAGTCAAGGGGGTTCGGATCCCCCGCTCGGCGGTCTTTGAGCGTGGTGCTCTGACCGCAGTCTGGTCAGTCGGGACTGATGAAATCATCAGGATGCGTCTGGTGAAGACCGGACGGCTACAGGGTGACAGTATTGAAATTCTGTCTGGCTTGGCTGACGGCGACCGGATTGTGACTGCCGGCCTGGAAAAGGCAGTCGATGGTGCTCGTCTTCAAACGGCTGCAGGAGGTACGAAATAATGAAAAAGGCTCTGTTGGTCTCTGCACTATTGCTTGGTCTTACTTCTGTTGCAGCAGCAGACAACTTCCGCTGCCCCAATGGAGAGATTGTCTCCACCGGTGATCGTCAGTCGATTGTGGCTATGAAATGTGATCCACCAACCTACAAAAGTGCGCGAACCGAAAGCGAAGCAGGCTACAGGGGTGCTACTATTTTGGTGTCCGTAGAAGAATGGACCTATAACGAAGGACCGCACCGGCTGGTGCATATCCTGACCTTCAGGAATGGGTTGCTTGATTCAGTACAGACTGCAGGATTCGGCAAGTAGAGGACAGATCATGCTTAAGCTGGGATTTGCGGGGAAGATCGCCCGCGCTTTCATAGATTCAAAACTGACGCCACTGATTGTGGCGGCTTCGCTGCTGCTGGGTCTGTTTGCGATCAAGATGACCCCCCGCGAAGAAGAACCGCAGATTTCAGTTCCGATGGTGGATGTCTATCTGCCGATGCCCGGTTCATCCCCCCAGGAGATACAGGAACGGGTAGTTAAGCCGTTTGAAGGGAAACTGTGGGAAATTTCAGGGGTTGAATACCTTTACTCCATGAGCCGGCCTGGCATGGGTGTCATTACGGTTCGCTATAAAGTCGGCGAAAACATGGAGGAATCACTGGTCAAACTCTACAACAAGGTGATGAGCAATCGCGCCCTGTTGCCGACCGACGCCGGCGAGCCGCTGGTAGTCGCCAAGTCGATTGATGATGTACCGATTCTTGCCCTGACGCTCTGGTCAGATCGTTATGATCACACCATGTTACGCAAACTGGCCCGCGAGGTCTGTGATGAGCTCAAGAAGAGTGAAAATGTCTCAGAAGCAGAGATCAAAGGGGGCATGACCCGACAGCTGCGGGTTGTCCTTGATGCGTCCCGCCTGGCAGGCTACGGTCTTTCTCCACTACAGGTGGCAGGTGCCCTGCAGGCAGGTAACAAGGCGCTGCCCTCCGGTGCCTTCAGTGGCGCCAATAAGGAAATGTTGGTGGAAACCGGATCGTTTTTGCATAATCAGGAGTCACTGCGCCAACTGGTGGTGGGGGTACATGGCGGCAAGCCGGTTTACCTGGATGATGTGGCAAAAATAGCAGACACGGTCAAAGAACCTGAGGACTATGTCTTCATGGGTATGGGACCGGCTGCTGCAGAAAAAGGGCTGACCGGAAATCGTGCCCAGGATTATCCGGCTGTTACCGTATCAATTGCCAAGCGTAAAGGCGCCAATGCCACCTGGGTGGCCGATGATCTGGTTAAAAAAGTAGAATTTATGAAGGGTAAGGTGATCCCGTCTGATGTACAGGTGACGGTAACCCGCAACTACGGCGAGAGTGCACGGGAAAAGAACAATGAACTGCTGTTTCACATGTTCCTGGCCGCCATTTCTGTCACGATCCTGATCGCCCTGTTTATGGGCTGGCGGGCCGGCGCAGTGGCTGCCATCGCCATCCCGGTTACCCTGGCATTGACCATGCTGATCTTCTATCTGATCGGTTATACCTTGAACCGGATTACCCTGTTTGCCCTGATCTTCTCCATCGGCATTCTGGTGGACGATGCGATTGTCGTGGTTGAGAACATCCACCGCTACTTTACCACCACCGTGATGAAACCGCTGGATGCAGCGGTTAAAGCGGTGGATGAGATCGGTAACCCAACGGTACTGGCCACCTTTGCGGTTATCGGCTCGATTCTGCCGATGGGTTTTGTGGGTGGTCTGATGGGGCCCTACATGCGGCCGATCCCGGTGGGGGCCAGTATGGCGATGCTGCTCTCCATGTTTATCGCCTTTATCGTCACCCCCTATTTTGCCTACCGTCTGATGAAGGGGCATCATGAGACTGAGGATGAGCTTAAAGAATCAAAATTGACGGTTTTTTACCGGCACTGGATGGGCCGTTTACTGCATGATGTCAAGCTGCGTAACGGTTTTCTGGCCCTGGTGGTGGTGCTGCTGCTGGGGGCCTGTTCCCTGATCTACTTTAAGGCGGTCACGGTCAAGATGCTGCCGTTTGATAACAAGAATGAGCTGCAGGTGATCATCGATGCGCCTGAAGGGACACCGCTGGAACAGACCGCCCGGATGACCCGCGAGATGGGAGATGCTCTGCGAAGCGTGCCGGAAGTTACCGATTTCCAGAGCTATGTGGGGACCAGCGCACCGTTTAACTTTAATGGTCTGGTCAGGCATTATTTCTTGCGTAAAGGGCCTAATCTGGCTGATATTCAAGTGAATTTGGAACACAAAACCGAGCGCAAGGCTCAGTCCCATGATATTGCCAAAAAGATCAGGCCGCTTCTGACCGCCGTGGCAGACCGCTACGGTGCACGGATCAAGGTGGCCGAGATTCCGCCCGGTCCGCCAGTGCTTTCTACGCTGGTGGCAGAAGTTTACGGCCCTAACGATGGGGCCAGGACATCTGTTGCAGAGAAAATCAAGGGGATCTTTGCCAAGACCAAAGGGGTCGTTGATGTTGACTGGTACCGTGAGTCTGACCAGCCCAAACTGACCCTGACGGTGGATCGTGAAAAGGCTGCTCTGTCCGGTATTTCTGTGGATGAGGTTTCCAAGGCGCTGCGGGTTGCACTGGCAGGCATGGATGTGGGCATACTGCATCTGCCCAAGGAAAAAGAGCCGGTGACCATCAATCTGCGTCTTGCTGAGTCCCAGCGAAGTTCGCTGGCAGCCCTTTCGTCCATCTATCTGCCCGGTCCTAAAGGCAGTGTGCCGCTTTCGCAACTGGTCAAGCCGAGCCAGGACAGTGAAGAAAAGACCCTCTATCGTAAAAACCTGAAGAATGTGGTGTATGTGATCGGCGATGTTGCCGGAGCCATTGAGGCGCCGGTCTATGCAATTTTGAAGATGCAGAAACAGATTGCTGATCTGCCCACACCGGATGGTTCAAAGATTGAGGTTCTGGCATCCAGACAGCCCTGGTCTGAAGAAAAGATGGGGATGAAGTGGGACGGTGAGTGGCATATCACCTATGAAGTATTCCGCGATCTGGGGATCGCCTTTGCTGCGGTTATGGTGTTGATTTATGTCCTGGTGGTGGCCTGGTTCAAGGATTTTACCACCCCGATTGTGATCATGGCACCCATTCCGCTGACCCTGATCGGTATCCTGCCGGGCCATGCCCTGTTTGGAGCCTTTTTTACCGCCACTTCCATGATCGGTTTTATCGCCCTGGCCGGTATCATTGTACGGAACTCGATCATCCTGATTGATTTTGCCGAGATGAAGCGGAAAGAGGGGATGAAACTGGATGAAGCGATCATCGAGGCCGGTGCAGTTCGTTTCCGTCCCATGCTGTTGACCGCTGCAGCGGTGGTGGTGGGTAGCTTTGTAATCGTGTTTGATCCGATCTTCCAGGGGCTGGCCATTGCCATGATGTGCGGTGAGATCGCTTCAACCACCCTGTCGCGGGTCACCATCCCGATTCTGTACTTTTTGGTGCAGGGATGGAAAGAACGTCACCATGTCGGGCAGCCTGAAGCTGCTGAACAGAACGTATAAAGGAGAATAAGCGTGTATATTGAACGTATTGTCAGAATCGTAGCTGGTGCTTTTATTGTCATTTCTTTGTTGCTGGCCCATTTTCACCATCAAAACTGGCTCTGGTTCACCGGATTTGTGGGTTTGAACCTGTTTCAGTCCGGTTTTACCCAGTTTTGCCCGTTGTTTACAATCCTGGAGAAGATGGGCGTGCCGAAGTTTCCCAAGGACGCCTGCTGCAAATAGCGCCCAAATTTGTAATGGCCGCAGATGACGCGGATTAGGCGGATGTTCGCAGATCTAAAGCCATTTGGTTTTTGAATCCGTGTAAATCAGCCAGGATCAGATTTTATCCGCGTGCTAGTGCTTTTGGTTTTTTGTTCTGAATGTGTTGAGGAGGGACAGTCGATGACCTACCGTATTACCATTCTTTGTGAGAACTCTGTCGGCCCCATCTCCGGTACCCTGGGTGAACATGGCTTCAGTGCGCTGATTGAGTGGCAGGATGGCTCGCTGCTCTGGGACACCGGCCAGGGCTTCACCCTGCTGCACAATGCCCAGCGGATGAACAAGAACCTGCACGGGCTACAGAAGGTGGCGCTTTCCCACGGCCATTACGACCACTCCGGTGGGCTGCTACCGCTACTGCGGACCTGTGGACCCAAGCAGGTGTTTGGTCATCCCGCCATCTTTACCCCCCGCTATCGTCATAAAGATACCGGTGAATCACTTTCACTGGGTATGCCCTATCCTCAAGAGTACCTTGAGGGGCAGGGCGCCTGTTTTAACCTCTCAGACCAGTTCCGTGAGATCCTGCCCGGCATCTGCATGACCGGCCAGGTAGTACGGACAACAGACTTTGAGACCGGTGACAGTGGCCTGTATCTTGACACCTGTGGTTGCAGCCGAGATCCGTTTGATGATGATCAGTCACTGGTGATTACCACCGATAAGGGACTGGTGGTGCTGCTGGGCTGCTGCCATGCCGGGTTGATCAATACGCTTGAGCATGTTGCAGACAAGACAGGTCGTCGCGATATTTTTGCGGTTATTGGTGGTACCCACCTTGGATTTTGTACCGGGCAGCAGCTTGACCAGACTATTGCTGTACTGAAGCAGTGGCAGATCAAAAAGTTGGCGGTTAGCCACTGTACCGGTTTCGCTGCTGCCGCACGTTTGAAACAGGAGTTTCCTGCTGCCTTCCAATCGGCCCAGGTAGGCTATTCTCTGGAAATCTGAAAAAACACCTTAAACTTTTGTTCGGCCCTTTTGTTTTAGCCTCTCTTATGTTACATAAGTAAAACTAAATATTGTGCCTATGACACAAGTCCATTTCAATTTCTTGAAGGGGAGGC
>CAZNWF010000092.1:0-11158 GCA_964576485.1 uncultured Geobacter sp.
GCTGGTGATCAGGTTTGAGCGCCTCCCTGGAACAGCTGTTGAAGAAAAACTGTCACAGGCTGCCTGGCTGGTGAAGCAACGGGTCATGGAGCAGCCGGTGGGTCTGGAGCTGGATGGCCAGATCATCCTGCCTGCCACTGGCCGTCAGCATGGCACCCGTCTGCTGACAGAATTGGCTCTGTATGGTCAAAAGTAGCCGTCTCGCCACAATCCTCTGCTTTCTGATCGCCCTTGCCGGTGTTATCCCGATCTTTGCCTGGCTTGAGACCTTTCCGCGTCTGGTGCTTGTTGCAGGGCTGGTAATCGGTGTTCTGCAGGAGTTTAAGGGGCGTTGGTACCTGAAAAACTGGCAGTTCAACCTGGCCCTGGTACCGGTTTTTATCTGGTATGCCCTGCAGTACAGCAACCGTAATCCGATTCAGCCGGTGGTCAGTGTGCTGGTGATCATGCTTGCTGCGCGGTTGTGCGGTGAGAAAAGCGTCCGTAACCTGATGCAGATCAATCTGCTGGCTCTTTTCTGTCTTGCCTCCAGATCACTCTTTGAACTGAATCCGCTCTTTCTGGTCTGGCTGACCCTGTTGCTGCTGCTGGTGCCTGTTTCTCTGGTGGTACTGACCTTTCATGTCCAGGACCAGGCCATGACCTTTACCCGCAAGGAGGTACACAGGGTGGTTCTGACCGCCCTGTTGATTACCCTGCTGACCGTGCCTGCCATGGCCCTTTTGTTTCCGATCCTGCCAAGAACCGCGTTTCCGCTCTGGACGTTTCTTAATCCATCTGTTTCCGGTTCAACCGGCATCAGTGACAAGGTGGAGCCGGGAGCCGTCTCCAGCATAGCAGAAACGCGGGTTCTGGCCTTCCGGGCAGAGATGGCGCAACAGGCAACAGCTCCCTACTGGCGTGGTACGGTTTTTAATACCTTGAAAGGTGGCCGTTGGACCCGCACTGCTGCGGTGCCTGATGAAAGTAGCAGCCCTGCTGGAAGGCCTGTTATCCAGACAATCTATCCTGAGCCATCGTCATCCAAAATCCTGATCGGTTTTGATGCACCAGCAGAGATGCGGTTGCCGTTTGTGCGGATGTCGCCGGATCTGGTCTTTGACTATCAACGGGGGCTTGGCAGACGGGTGGGGTATGTGGTCAGGTCAGGGGCTGATGGCTTGTTGCGTACCTCAAAAGGGATCAAGCGGCATTTCTATCTGGGGCTGCCGGAAGGGGTCTCGCCATTGATCCTGCAACTGGCTGAACGGATTAAAAAGACAGGAACAACTGACCAACAGCGGCTTGAACTGGTTGAACAGCACTTTCTGAATGGTGGCTATCGCTACAGCAGGGAAGGGCTTCCCACGGGAAAGGATGCAATCCAGCAGTTTCTGTTTGTTACCAAACAGGGGCATTGTGAGTTTTTTGCCTCATCATTTGCCCTGGTACTGCGTGCCTCTGGTGTTCCGGCACGGCTTGTCGGCGGCTACCTTGGCGGTGAATATAACGAGGTGGGGGGGTATTACCTGGTCAGCCAGGATATGGCCCATGTCTGGGTTGAGGCATACATGAGCGGCAAGGGCTGGATACGGACTGATCCGAGCCGGTTTGCTACCAATGCTGGTGCTGTCTGGAACCTACGGCAGAAACGAAGCCTGGCCGCACGACTGAGGCTTCTGGTTGATGCTCTTGATTACCGCTGGAACCGCAGCATTGTGACCTATGATTTTGAAAGTCAGATCAGCCAGGTGCGCAGTGTCGGCAACAGGTTGCAGGCGATGGAACAGCTGGTCAGGGCACGCTGGCAAGGTCTGTTGACGGTTTTTGCTGCTGTTATGCTGCTGGTACTCTTGTTTCAACTGCGTCTGCACTGGTTCAGCTATTCCAAGGAAGAACGGCTGCTCAGGCGTTTCAAACAGCTACTGAAAACAAACTACGGGCCAGATGTTGTGACTGAAGATAAAGGTCTGTTTGAGCTGGCAGCAGCAACCAATGATGAACGGGTGCGGCAGTTTGTTGCCATCTATGCTGCTGCCATCTATCAGGATACACCGCTTAGCCCGAATGAGATCAGGCAATTACGCGCGCTGCTGGATGAACTTGCTGCGTCAGATACAACTGATTTCAGCAGCCGTTAGTGCTGGCTAGCTGCGGCCATAGAGTTTAACTAACCGTGCATACTGCTTCGCCAATTCCGGTGTTATCTGCCCTGCCTGATAGCGCCAGCTCCAGTTGCCCAGTGCAACTCCCGGCTGGTTCATGCGTGCCCCGGTCGGCAGTTCCAAGAGATCCTGTAACGGAATGATGGCGGTTTGCGCCACTGACATCAAGGCAGTTCTGATCAGGTCCTGAACCGGCTCTATGCCGCTCAGGCCAAGGTACTCATACATACGGTTAATTGTTTTGGCAGGCAGACTGCTGAACCAGCCCTTGGTGGTGTCATTGTCATGGGTGCCGGTGTAGACCACGCTGTTTGGCAGGTGGTTGTGGGGCAGGTAAGGGTTGGCAGCATCGGAATCAAAGGCAAATTGCAGGATCTTCATGCCGGGCAGGGCATAGCGGTCTCGTAACTCTTCAACTTCCGGCGTGATAACTCCCAGATCTTCAGCAATAAACGGCAGAGAACCAAGGGCATCTTTAACAGCATCAAAGAACCGGGCCCCCGGTCCTTGCACCCAACTGCCGCGAATAGCGGTTTTAGCTGTTGCCGGCACCTGCCAGGCAGCCTCAAAACCACGGAAATGGTCGATCCGCACCTGATCAAACAGCTCAAACATCTGACGGAAGCGGGCGATCCACCAGCCATAGCCCTGCTGAGCCATGGTCTCCCAGTTGTAGAGCGGATTACCCCACAACTGGCCGGTGGCGCTGAAGTAATCCGGGGGCACGCCGGCAACAACGGTCGGTTTGCCTTTGTCATCCAGAAGAAACAGCTCCTGATTGCACCAGACATCTGCTGAATCGTGGGCAACAAAGATCGGCAGATCACCAATAATGGCTATGCCCCGTTCTCTTGCTGCGCCTCTCACCTGTTGCCACTGTTTATAAAACTGCCATTGCAGATATTTTTGTACGCCGATCTCCGGTCCAAGTTTTATTGAAGCCTGTTCAAGAGCCGCAGGTTTGCGAAAAGCCAGTTCGTTGGGCCAACGGTGCCATGGCTTGTGGTGGTAGTGCTGTTTCAATGCCTTGAACAGGGCATAATCATGCAGCCAGTAGGTGGTGTCACAAAAATGCCAGAACTCCTGCAGACGCGGCGTTTGTCCCTGGTTAAAGAAGTTTTTTGCAGCCGTGTGCAGCAGGGACTCTTTCCAGGGGGTAACCTGCTCAAAATCAACATGGTCATCGGGGTGGTTGTTGGTAAGCGCCTGTGGTGACAGATCGCCTTCTGCGACCAGTTGTTGCAGGTCAATCAACAGATGATTGCCGGCAAAGGCAGAGTAGGCTGAGTAGGGGGAATTTCCGGCTGCCGGCGGTGTTAGAGGCAGGACTTGCCAGAGTGAAAATTTTGCCTGGGCAAGAAAGTCAAGGAACTCGACGAGTTCCGCACCCAAAGAGCCTACCCCATCTGATCCGGGAAGAGATGTGGGATGAAGCAATATACCTGCAGATCTTCTGGTTGTCATCATCCACCTCGTCAAAACATAGTTTCTATTTGAATTACCCAATTTGTACGCTATAGTCAAACCATTCCAATTGCAGGGAGTTCTGTGCTCGAGTCTGTTTTCACTGATCTTGCCACCCCTCTTCTTCGGGCAAAGGCTATTATTGCTGTCGCCGGTGATCTGAATATCGCCCGGCGCAACTGGAATGCCTATCCGTCCGGCCATCCTTTAGTAGAATCATCCATTCAGAAACTTCTTTTGTCATTTCAGACTCTTTGTAATGAATACGGCGGTGTTCAGCTTGGCTTCACGCGTGATGGTCTGCTGTTGGGTGATGAATATGTTGAGAAGAATAACCAGATTTGCAGGAATGTAGCAGCAGCTTTTTTTGAGCGCGGAGTGGGATCCTTGGTGCTCTTCAGCTCGCCGAGCCATGCAGAGTTGCTTGCCCTGCTCAAGCTCTTGGCATTGAAGCGCGAAGAGGTTTTTGCACAGGGAGGAATCGAAAAACTCTGGCAGGATGCCGGTATTACGTCACTGGAAGTACGTGCCATTCGTTATGATCGTTTTAGTGGTACAGAGGAAGAACGGCTTACTGATGAGCAGAGTGAAGATTCAGGTTCTCTTTGGGAACAGTTTGTACTTTTGTTAACCAAGGGAGAGGTGGGACTTGCCGGCACTGATGCACATGGTGACATTCGGCCTGAAGTACTTGCTGCCAGCCTGAATGCCTATTTTGCCCAGCGCATGGGGGTTGGCAGCGGTCTTTCCAGCACTACCCTGCGTAGTGCTGCCGCAATAATTCAACAGGTTATATCCTTCTCGTCAGCTGCCGAATCAGACGGGCCGGGTAGCGGTTCGGGGCTTGGTGAAGGTGACAGAGGTTCTGACGAAAAAAGCGATTCAGAAACAGCTGACTGGTCTGAATTGAATGACCAGGCACCGCCAGTCAAGGCAGATTTGCTCGCCTTCATTGCTGCCCTGGACCCGTTCCTGCGTCGTCAAATACTGAATGGGTTTTGTGAAACCGGAGTTGCCGATGAGTCAGCAGCGGCAGAACTGTTTCGCTATCTGGGGTCTGCGGTATTGCAGGAAACCTACGCAACTGCAGAGGAGTACGCTGCAGCGCCACAGCTCTTGCAGGAAATACTCAGAAAGCTGTTGCCTCAGCTGGAAGATACGTATCATACCAATGTTCAGGATGATGAAATTCGTGACAAGATGCAGACGCTGCTTCAGGAACATCAGCGTGAAGCCTATATGCCTGATGAGTATATGCAGGGGCTGCTTGATACCTTGCGTGCAGATTCTCTGAACCAGCTGGATGCTCAGGAGGTATCCGGGCTGCTTGTTACGTTGGCACCTCACTATATTGACAGCCGGGGCAGTGAAATTATTCTGCAACTGGTGATTGCTGATCCAACCGGTGAAGCGGCTCAGGAGCTGATTCGGAATTTGTCAGATCTGTGCGGCCACTTTCTTGAGTTGGGAGATTATGGGCAGGTTCTTAAAATCCTTAGCCAGGCTGCTGATCCCCGCTTGCCACAACCACTTCGTATCAGTATGCGTGATGCCTTCTGCCGTCGTGAATTCCTTGATGAGATATTAAGCGGCCTTACTATCTGGGGTAAGACCAAATATGATCAGGTCGCCCTGTTAATACAGGTTTTGGGACGTGCCTTTATTGATCCGTTGCTTGATCGGATGGCAGAAGAAGAAACCATGTCGTTGCGACGTTTTATGATGGACCGTGTGCAGTCTTTTGGTGAAATAGCACGACCGTATCTGCATGCCAGACTATCTGATAGCCGCTGGTATGTCCTCCGTAATATTATTATCATGTTACGGACACTCGGGCCAACCCGGGAAAGTGAGCAGTTACGACCGTTGCTGAAACATACCAACCAGAAAGTCCGTGTTGAGGTGCTGAAAACATTGGTTCAGGCGGCTGATCCGGTTGCCCTGCGCCAGTTGCTGCGTGATCTTGACTCGTCTGACCGGGAGACGCAACTGATTGCCATCAGTCTGGCGGATCGTAACAGTTCACTGGAAATGGCACGCAAGTTGTTGCTGCTGGTAACAGGAGGTGGCTATACCGCAGTAGAGTGTGAACTGAAAGCTGCAGCGGTACAGGCGTTGGGAGAAATAGGCAGACCGGAGATGCTGCCAGAGTTGGTAAAAGTACTCGCCAGCAGGAGCTTGTTGGCATTCAAGGCACTTAACCGACTTAAAATGGATATCATCCGTTCTCTTGAGCGCTATCCTTCCAAAGCGGTGTTGCCGCTTTTGGAGAGGCTCGCTGATGGGACTGATGAAGTGGCGCGGCAGGCAGCGGAATCGTTACGCTCTGTGCGGGGCAGGACACCATGAGTAGTATGGTCGCAGTTCACGAAATCAATGAATTTATCCGGCATCTGCTTTCAGCGGTAGCTGGCGCTGCTCTTTATACGCTCAATCATCCCCAGGTAAACCGACTTGCTGATGCTGCCCATACAAGTCTTACTCGTGCCTTGACTGATCGTCCGGATATTGCCCTGCTTGAAATTGATGGTGAGCTGGTTATTGATGGTGAGCCACAGCCATTCTCGCTGGTCTTTGACCGTTTTATCCAGATTATGCATGAGCACGGTATTGGTCATCTTCGATTCCTGGTTGGTGCTCCTCGACATGAAGTGGATCAGCTTATTGCGCTTTTGGCCCGCCAGTCTGATGTTGCAGAGGCAGGTTCAACAGAACATATCCGGCTTGGCAGGGTTGAAATGCCTGAACATGGCAGCGAGGAAGGCTCTCTGGGGGCCGGGGGCAGCTCATCAGGAACCGCCGGGAATGGGGTGCAAGCTGCGAGCCTCCGTGAGATTCCTGCCATGGAGCTGGCACGACTCAATGAGGTATATGAGGCGATCAAGCGCAAAGAGCGTTTGAAACCCAGTGGCATTGCGGCAACGGTTGCTGAACTGGTGGAGGCATTTCGACGTGAGGGTGAATCCCTGCTGGTGTTGGCCGCCCTGCGTGAGCAGGATGAGTATACCTTTACCCATGCAGCCAATGTCTGCATTCTTACCCTGGCACAGGCGATGTCTCTGGGAATCTCCGGGCAACTGCTGAATGATATCGGTATCGCTGCCATGCTGCATGATGTGGGCAAGATGTTTATACCTGAAGAGATCTTGAAGAAGCCTGAAAAGCTGACAAATGATGAATTTGAGCAGATGAAGAACCATCCGGTATTCGGCGCCCGCTATCTGATGGAGAGTGGCGGAGTGCCGCGTCTGGCAGCCATTGTCGCCTTTGAACATCATATGCGGTATGACCAGTCAGGCTACCCGGTGGTGCCGGTTGGCTGGCAACAGAATGTGGTCAGTCAGATGACGGCTATTGCTGATTGTTTTGATGCCATGCGCACCCGTAGACCGTATCAGGAACCCCGCCCTCCTGACCTGATCGCCAGTGCACTGTTACAGGGGATGGGAACCGAATTTAATCCGTTGCTGGTTAAAAATATGCTGCTGGTTCTGAAACGGATCAAGAAGATTTAGGGATTAGAAGAGGCTTGACACCGTTTAGGCTATGGGTTACTGATTTTCTTCTAACATCGTTATAAAGCAGGATTCAATGAAAGGGGAGGCAGACTGATGAGCCTGGTAAAACTGTATGATACAACACTGCGTGATGGAACGCAGGCTGAGGATATTTCGTTTCTGGTTGAGGATAAAATCCGGATTGCCCATAAACTGGATGAACTGGGAGTCCATTATATTGAAGGTGGCTGGCCTGGCAGTAATCCCAAGGATGTGGCGTTTTTTAAGGATATCAAGAAAGAAAAACTGCAGCAGGCAAAAATTGCTGCCTTTGGTTCAACCCGCCGCGCAAAAACCACGCCGGATCAAGATCATAACATCAAGACCCTGATTGCTGCAGAGCCGGATGTCATTACCATCTTCGGTAAGACCTGGGATTTCCATGTGCGTGAAGCACTGCGCATATCACTGGAAGAAAATCTTGAACTGATCAATGACTCGCTGGTGTTCTTGAAGCATAACGTAGGAGAGGTGTTCTACGATGCCGAGCATTTCTTTGACGGCTACAAGGCCAACCCCGAGTATGCCATCAAGACCCTGCTGGCAGCCCAGGATGCCAAGGTGGACTGTATCATTCTTTGTGATACCAATGGTGGCACCATGCCCTATGAGGTTGCTGAAATTATTGGAAAGCTTAAAAAACAGATCACCATACCGCTGGGGATACATACTCACAATGATGGCGAGTGTGCGGTGGCCAACTCTATTGTGGCGGTTAATCAGGGCATTGTGCAGGTTCAGGGCACTATCAACGGCTTTGGCGAGCGCTGCGGTAATGCCAATCTCTGCTCCATTATCCCGGCCATCAAGTTGAAGCTGAAAAAAGACTGCATTAGCGATGACCAGTTGCGTCATCTACGTGAAGTTTCTAATTTTGTTTTCGAACTGGCCAACCTTTCTCCTGACAAACATCTGGCCTATGTTGGTAAATCTGCCTTTGCTCACAAGGGCGGGGTGCATGTCAGTGCGATCCAGCGTCATCCTGAAACCTATGAACATATCCGTCCAGAGCTGGTTGGTAACAGTACCCGTGTGCTGGTATCAGACCTCTCCGGTAAATCAAATATCCTGGCCAAGGCTGAGGAGTTTCAGATCAACCTTGACAGTAAGGACCCGGTTACCCAGGAAATTCTTGAAGAGATAAAAGAGATGGAAAACCGTGGCTTCCAGTTTGAAGGTGCCGAGGCATCCTTTGAGCTGATGATGAAAAAGGCGTTGGGCACCCATAAGAAATTCTTTCAGGTTATGGGCTTCAGGGTGATTGATGAAAAGCGCACTGATGATCAGAAACCAACCTCTGAAGCAACGGTCATGATCAAGGTAGGCGGCAAGGTTGAGCACACTGCAGCGGAGGGACACGGGCCGGTTAACGCGCTGGATAATGCACTGCGCAAGGCTCTGGAAAAGTTTTATCCCAAGCTGAAAGAGGTTAAACTGCATGACTACAAGGTTCGGGTACTGCCGGCTGGTCAGGGCACTGCTTCGGCTATCCGGGTTCTGATTGAACTGGGTGATAAAACAAGTCGTTGGGGTACGGTCGGCGTGTCTGATAACATTATTGATGCCTCATACCAGGCCTTGATTGATGGCATAGACTTTAAGCTGCATCATGAGGAATTGGTCTAGTCATTGGTTTAATCAGAAGATTGCCATGGTTGCCGTTGCGATCATGGCAGCGCTATTATTGATTGGAAAGGGCCGTCAACCAGCTAAAACTGCCGGATTGACGGCCCTTTCTGTGTCATCGGCACCCCTTGCCGTCATACAGATCACCGGAGATATTGCTCATCCCGGTGTGTATCAGGTTAGCGCCACTAATTTGACGAATAGCGTCATATTTGTGGCCAAGCCTTTGTGCGCTGAAGATCTTTCACTGCGTTCCGACCTTTTGTCAAGCCCCGTCCAGACTGGAAAGAGAGTTCACCTGCTTTGTAAAGGCCCTGATAACAGGGCTATAATTCAACATAGTACCATGAAATCCAGTCAGCTCCTGACTCTTGGGTTGCCATTGGATTTAAATCAGGTGACTGAGGCAGACCTTGACCTGCTTCCTGGAATTGGTCCGGCACTTGCCCATCGGATTATAGAGTATCGTCAAAAAAATGGCTGTTTTAGAGATCTGAACGAGCTGATGCAGGTAGAAGGAGTTGGAGAAAAGAAATTTAAGTTGCTGTATGGCAGCTTTAAGCCTCTGAAATAAAATATAAAAATATTTTTACGGGATATTCAAAGGATACATGTACTCCTGTTGGCACGCAAGGTGAATAGATAGAACTCACTTGACTGCACTTGATCTGTCACCTTTTTATTGAAGGAGGGTATGCCATGAGATGTCCGCGTTGCCAGGGTCGCATGTTTGCTGAAAAGTACTATGATTTTGTCCGTTCCTTTGATGCCTGGAAGTGCAGTTGCTGCGGAGATGTTGTTGACTCAACCATTCTTCAGAACAGGGCCCGGAGCAGTAGCAGTTTTCTTGGCTGACCTGTAACCAGAACATTACCGCTTAGCGCAGGGGGAATCCATTAATGGGTTCCCCTTTTTGTTTGACAGTAGCAACGGTAATCCGTACATTTTCTTCACTTTAGACAGCCAAGGAGCATCACCATGGTACGAGCAGGACGGAGTTTACAACAGTTGCGCCCCATTAGTATGACACGCCACTTTATCAAGCACCCGGAAGGTGCTGTTTTAGTTGAATTTGGTGACACCAGAGTCATCTGCACTGCCTCGATCGAGGAGTCTGTTCCGCCGTTTTTACGCGGTAAAGGCACCGGCTGGGTCACGGCTGAGTACTCCATGCTGCCCCGTGCAACCCACACCCGTTCATCCCGTGAGGCTGCCAAGGGCAAGCAGTCTGGCCGCACCCTTGAAATTCAGCGTCTGATCGGTCGCTCTCTACGGGCGGTGACTGATATGGTCAAGCTTGGCGAGCGTACCATCTATCTGGATTGTGATGTGATTCAGGCAGATGGCGGCACCCGCACCGCCTCCATCACCGGTGCCTATGTGGCGCTGGTAGATGCCATTACGTCACTGCTGGCCCAGGGCAAAATTGCTGAAAGCCCGCTTAAAGAAGCAGTGGCTGCAGTCAGTGTGGGTATTGTGGATGGTCAGGCAGTGCTTGATCTTGATTATCAGGAGGATTCCAGCGCTGAGGTGGACATGAACTTTGTCATGACCTCGTCTGGCCGCTTTGTAGAGGTCCAGGGTACGGCTGAGGCAGAGCCGTTCACCCTGGAGCAGATGGATGCCATGCGTGATCTGGCCATGGCAGGCATCAACCAGCTGTTTACCCATCAGCAGGAGGCGTTAGCCCGATGAAGCAGTTGCTGGTTGCCACCCGGAACCGGGGCAAGATCAAGGAGATCAGGGCGCTACTGGATGGTCTGGTTGAAGATGTCCTCTGCGTGGCGGATCTGGCAGATCTGCCTGAGACCGTTGAGGATGGTGCAACCTTTGCAGAAAATGCCCTGAAAAAGGCTCGTGAGGCCTGTAATGCAACAGGACTGCCGACATTGGCCGATGACTCAGGGCTGGTGGTGGATGGACTGCATGGTGCACCTGGGGTTTTTTCAGCACGATATGCTGGTGAAGATGCCGATGACAGCGCCAATAACAGCAAGCTGATGAAAGAACTTGCACAGCTTCCCCGTGTCAGTCGCAATGCCGCCTTTGTCTGCAACATGGCCTTTGTTACGCCAAGTGGTGTTGAGCACCTGTTTGAGGGCAGGGTGAGGGGTACGATTATTGATCAACCCAGAGGTGAGCATGGCTTCGGGTATGATCCTCTTTTTCTGGTGGATGGCTATCAGCAGACCATGGCAGAACTGCCGCTGGATGAAAAAAACCGGATCAGTCACCGTGGCCAGGCTCTGCAGGCCTTCAAGCAGTACCTTGCGGGGCATAGATGACCACCTACCTGCTGAAACGGATAGCCATGCTGGTGCCGCTGATGCTGGGGATCACCCTGATCACCTTTACGGTTATCCATCT
>CAZNWF010000093.1:0-11029 GCA_964576485.1 uncultured Geobacter sp.
CGCCGGTTTTCAAGACCGGTGCCTTAAACCACTCGGCAACCCCTCCGTGGAAGAGGTATGCTTTCTAGCATACTTTGGGGCAGAAGCTCAAGCCCCTATTTGGTGATTTTTTCCATACCACCCATGTAAGGGCGCAATGCAGCAGGGATGATAACCGAACCATCGGCCTGCTGACCGTTCTCCAGAATAGCCACCAGGGTCCGGCCAACAGCCAGGCCGGAACCGTTTAAGGTGTGGACAAATTCAGGCTTGCTCTTTTCATCTTCCCGGAAGCGGATACCGGCCCGACGGGCCTGGAAATCACCAAAACTGCTGCAGGAGGAGATCTCACGGTAGGTATTCTGGCTGGGCAGCCAGACTTCAAGATCATAGGTCTTGCAGGCTGAAAAGCCGATGTCGCCGGAGCAGAGTGCCACCACCCGATAGGGCAGTTCCAACAGTTGCAGTACCTTTTCGGCATGGCCGGTCAGTTTTTCCAGTGCTGCCTGGGACTCATCAGGATGAACAAATGTAACCAGTTCCACCTTGTTAAACTGGTGCTGACGGATCAGGCCGCGGGTGTCCTTGCCATAGGAACCGGCCTCTCTGCGGAAGCAGGGGGTATAGGCGGTGTAACAGATCGGCAGGTCAGATTTTTTCAGTATTTCATCGCGGTGGATGTTGGTAACCGGCACCTCAGCGGTGGGGATCAGGAAAAAATCCGGGTCCCCCAGATGGAACAGGTCTTCCTCAAACTTGGGCAGCTGGCCGGTACCGGTCATGCTGGCCCGGTTGACCATGAAGGGGGGCAGCACCTCGGTATAGCCATGTTCTGCCGTGTGCAGGTCCAGCATGAAGCTGATCAGGGCCCGCTCCAGCCGGGCACCGGCCCCTTTGGAGAGACAGAAGCGGGCGCCGGTGATCTTGGCAGCCCGTTCAAAATCAAGGATATCAAGCGCTTCAGCCAGATCCCAGTGTGGTTTTGGTTCAAATGCCAGCTCTGGCAGGCTGCCACAACTACGCACAACCACGTTTTCCTCTTCCGACCTGCCAACCGGCGTGGTGGGGTGGGGCAGGTTGGGAACCGTCATCAGCAGGGCGTTGAACTCTTCCTCAACGGTCTTCAACTCATCCTCAAAGCCCTTGATCTTGGCAGAGACCTCTTTCATCTCGGCAATCTTGTCTTTGACCGTGCTCTTGTCCTTCACCTTGGCAATCTCTTCGGAGACACTGTTTTTCAGGGCCTTGAGGGTCTCGCTTTCGGTCAGCAGTCTGCGGCGCTGCTCATCCAGTTCACGGAAACGAGCCAGCGATATGGCCCCGCCGCGGGTGGCAAGGGCGGCCTCAGCCTGGTCAAGGTTGTCACGGATAAATTTAGTGTCAAGCATGGGAAATTCCTTTGGTTCTTTCAAGATGAAGGTGTACTATCTAGCACTTATGAACCGCTACCGTCAACGCAAAACAAGCTTTCTATCTCGATTCAAGGCACTACCTTGCTCTCTTCTTTTGCTGCTGCTTCCTGCTCTTCCGGTCTATGCCGGGGAGGTGGTGGTCCAGGCTGCCGGTGATCTGATGCTGGGTGGCCGGTGGGAACAGCAGGTGGCTCGCGACGGTTACTATCATCCCTTTGAAAAGATCGCCCCGGAGCTGAAAAAGGGTGATATCACGCTGGTTAATCTGGAGGCACCGCTGACCAGTCGCGGCTCCGAGTTTGTTGACAAAAAATATCGCTTTCGGGGCAAGCCTGCTGCAGTAGCCGCCCTTAAAAAAGCCGGTATTACCACCGTGACTCTGGCCAATAATCACAGTATGGATTATGGCCCTGTCGGGCTGCTGGATACCCTGCAACAGTTGGACAAGGCTGGTATCGGTCATGTCGGTGCCGGAGAGAATCTGGCTGCAGCCCGCAAGCCGGTAATCTTTGACATCCGTGGCACCAAGGTGGCTATTCTGGGCTACTCCCTGACCCTGCCGCAAGAGTTCTGGGCTGGCGATAAGCGCGCTGGCACTGCGCCGCTGATGGAGAAGACCGTTAAGGAGGATATTGTTGCTGCCCGTAAACAGGCGGGAATTGTGATTGTGACTGCCCATTGGGGCGAAGAGGGCACGACCCGGCTGCGTGAGTATCAGCCCAGACTGGCCCGTATGATGATTGATAGCGGTGCTGATGCGGTGATCGGACACCATCCCCATATCCTGCAAGGGGTGGAGAAATACAAGCGGGGGATCATTTTTTACAGCCTGGGGAATTTTGCCTTTGCCCATAAAAGTAAGATAGCCGACCGGACCCTGCTGGTACGGCTGCGTTTTGATGGTGACAGGCGGACCGCAGAGCTGCTGCCGGTGAATATCCTGCATCGCGAGGTCGGGTTTCAGCCGACCCTGCTCAATGGAAAAAAAGGTGATGAAGTGATGACGAGGCTGCAGAAACTGCCGCCAGCCAAGCTGGTTATCCGCAAAGAAGCTGAACGCTGGCTGGTTGATTTTTAGCGTTTCGGGAAGTACCGCACGCCGTCTATTCCCTCAAAGTCATTATCCTGTGTCCATAACGTGGCCTCATGCAGGCGGGCAGTTGCAAGGATAATGCTGTCTGCCATCGGCAATTTCAGCTCAATGCTGAGTTTGGCTGCATACAGGGCCAACGAACTGGACAGTTCAACTATTCTGCCATGCTGCATCAATGCTGCTGCCTGCAGCGCCTGTTCCTCGCCCCGTTGGCGGCAGACCACCCTGAAAACCTCAAAAACAGAGATGGACGGAACGATCAACTGTTCAAGATCGCTGAGCGGTTGGGAAAACGGTTCAGCATTAACACCATCGGCAAAAAACTCAAGCCAGCCGGATGAATCGACGACATTCACAGCCGATCGCCTTCGCGGGTAACGGTGGTATCAATCCCCTTCAAAAAGCCACGCATCTCGCTGATGGTTCGGGCAGGCATCAGTTCAATCCGGTTGCCGTAGGCCAGTACCTGCATCATCTGTCCCGGTAGCAGGTGTAGTGAATCCCGAATGGCCCTTGGTATAACAACTTGATATTTTGATGATAATTTGACTGATTCCACGATTTGCTCCAACGACCTGAATTTCGTTCAACGATAGCATCAGGGCCGGTATTGGTCAATACAACAGATAGCTCTCCCGCAGCTTTTTGAACTGCTTGATTCCCCCCTGCCAGCGCGCCATGACCTGTTCCGGTGACGCTCCGTCACGCAGCATCTTCCAGGCCTGATGGTCTCCCAGCATACCGTAGAACCCTCCGGCAACATGATACTGTTTCGGGTGTGCCCGCTGGTCGCCCGGACCAGGTAGAGTCCGGCCAGCGGCAGAGTGGCAGCCTTCAGGTCAGTGATGGTCACTTCTATGCCGTTGCAGGGTTTGCCCTGGAAAGGGTGTCCGGGGGCGGTGGGGGTAAAGCTGGTGGTGCTGAATCTGAGACCTGGAAGAACTGGCAGCTGTTTCAGGACTGCAGCTGCATCAAGCCATGGCGCCCCGTAGCGATGGAACGGCTTGTCGGTGCCCCTCGCCACCGAGAGGTTGGTGGCCTCCAGCGGGCCAAACCCGGAATAAAGCAGGGCGGCGACCGGGTCTTTCATGTTGGGAGAAGGGTTGATCCAGGCTAAACCGGTGTCTTGCCAGAGCAGCTCCCGCTGCCAGCCTTCCACCACCACCACCTGAAGATTTGCATTGATCTTTGCCTCTGCGTTGATCAGCCGGGCCAGTTCGCCAATCGTCAGGCCGTGGCGGGTCGGGATCGGATGGGTCACGGTAAGCGACCGGCAGCCGGTTTTGTCAGCGGCAATTCTGCGGGCAATTTCAGCGGCATCAGGCACGGCGCCTTCTACTGCCGTACCGCCCAGCGGGTTGGGGCGATCCAGCACCACCAGCACAATCCCCTGTTGCTTGGCAGCCAGCAGGGCATGGTGCAGGGTACCGATGTAGGTGTAGAAACGGCTGCCTACATCCTGGATATCAAAAACCAGCACCTGAATACCGGTCATCATCTCCGCTGTGGGGCGGCAGCTTGCGCCATAGAGCGAATGGATTGGCAGGCCTGTGCGCCCGTCGGTTGCAGAGGAAAGTTTGACGTCGGAATCGCCCCGGATGCCATGTTCCGGTGAAAACAACGCTGTCAGTTTGACACCGGGAGCCTGGGCCAGCAGATCAATGCTGCTGGTACCGTTTATTGAACGGCCGGTGTTGTTGGTGATCAGGCCGACCCGCTTGCCCTGTAGCAGGTCAAAGTTGCGGCGGGCCAGGATGTCGATGCCGGGGATGACTTCGGCTACGGCAGGTTTTAGCGTGATGCAACCGAGTAGCAAGGCTAATAGCACACGGATGACGCGGATCGGGCGGATGATCGCGGATAAAAAACAATAAAAACGGGATAAAGGCCAAAAAACAAGAAAAGGAGGGGAAAAACAGAACGTCAAAATTGAAAAAACATTTTTATCCTTGTTGTTTTTCTCCGTTTCTCCGTTGCTCTGTGTTGCACATGCCTTTACAACAAGATTTTTGAATCTGTGTAAATCAGCCAAAATCCGCGTCATCCGCGTGCTATTGGTAATCAACGATCTCCTCCATACCGATTTCTTCCTGCAGGGCACAAATCAATCCCTCCAGATCCTGCTCCTGTCCTTCAGACGGCAGCACCCGGATAATGCCGTTTTTGTTGTCAACCGTGCTGACGGTGCAGATCCCTTCGTAGGATTCCACAATAAAGGTCAGGTAGGCGTGCTGGCTGCGTGCAACCCGAAAAAAACGTGCCTTCATGCCGTTACCTCGGCACCCTGCAATGCCACCGGCAGGGATCGGCCTGCAATCATCCCCATACTCAGGTGACAGGCCGGAGCATCAGCAATCTGTTCTCTGGCCTCGGCCAGGGTGATGCAGGGGATGTTGTTGTGCTGCAGCAGTTCCAGCAGGCGGCTGAAGGAGTTGCGGATTACCCCTCCCTCCAGCTCGGTGTGGATCGTCAGTACATTCAGGCCAGGCTTAAGCTGTTTGAGATAGTACTCTGGCAGGTCGTCCGGGGTCAGACCATCGCGCCCCAGCAACTCATCCGCTGTGGGCAGGGTGGTGGGGATCTGCAGGGTGCTGAAACGTTGCCCATGCATGACAGGATAAAATGGTGCAGTCCCACGGCAGTCGCTGCAATAGGACAGCCCCATCTGGTCCTGCAGAGCAAGCGAGTCCGCTGAAACGGTCCATCCCGGCGCCGCTGTGGTGGTGGTCAGTCGATCAAAGACCTGCTTGAATCCTTTGGCTGCCTGGCCCAGTTCTGATTTGACAAAGCCCAGATCACTCTTGAGCAGAAAGTCATGCCAGTTAGTATGATCCCAGGCATGAATCCCCACCTCGTGTCCCTGTTGCTCTGTCTGTCGCATGATCGCTGCACATTTTTTATAGATAGTGGGTCCTGGCAGCAGGACGCCATAGAGCATGGTCTTGATGCCGTAGGCGCCAGGTGCGCCGGAACGCAGTGCCTTTTGCAGAAAGCCTTTGTGGGTAAAAATACGGCGTAGGGCCCGGCCGGTGTGGTCCGGTCCCAGGCAGAAGTAAAAAGTACCTTTGGCCTGGTAGCGGGCCAGCAGCTCAAGCAGTACCGGCACGCCGTCGCGGGTGCCAACGTAGGTATCAACATCAATCTTTAAGGCAACAACCGGCTGTGACATCTGGGGCTCCATTTTGGAAAATGGAGGATATGGTAGCAGGTTTAGCCACAGAGTAAAACCTTCTTGACAGCTTCTTGACGGCATCTGACCCGCTTTTGACGTCAAATTGATCGTCCGGTTGCTACGCTTTGATCATGCAGGATCAGCGTACATCAGGAGGTCACCGGCCCTGGCCCAGGCAGATGTTGCCGTGGCAATGAACACCGGTACACAACCAGCCCGGGAGGCGGCCAATATCTTTGATCTGGATTCCGACCTCTTGGATTGGATCGGGTGAAAGCAGACTAAAAAATGGATTGTCAGCTTTAGCTTGTAAAAAATCCTTTAAAGAGGTATTTTTATGTCATATAAATATACTTTACAGAGGATAAAATGACGCCAGAAAATACCAGACAACTGATCTTTGAATGGCAACAGCGGGTCATGACCCGGCAGGGGGTGCCACGCCTTATGGAGCCGCGTGTGCTTGAGAGCTTCGGCTCCCGTCCGATCAAGATCATCACAGGTTTCAGACGTTCCGGCAAATCATTCCTGACCCAACGGATTGCCCGCCAACTGGTAACTTACGGCGTTGTGTCACAAGAGAACGTCCTCTATCTGAATTTTGAGGATTACCGTTTGCTTGAGTGCGTTACACTGGGACAATTGGATCAGATTTTTACGCTGTTCAACCAGACCACCGTCAACGGACGCCGTTTGGTCATTTTTGACGAGATTCAGAATGTGCAGAATTGGGATCGCTTTATCCGTACCCTGTACGAACGTGAAGATAATCTGGAGATTGTGCTGACCGGATCAAACTCGGAACTGCTTTCGGCAGAGCTGGGCAGCAATCTGGCAGGCCGCTTTATTGAGTTTTTCTTGCTGCCATTCAGTTTCAGGGAGTTTCTGCTGTACCGTAATGCAGTGCCAAAAGGGGCGCGTGAATTTGAACGTAACCAGCCGCTAATACATAGGTATTTTAATGAGTACCTGAACTTTGGAGGCCTGCCGGAAGTTTTTGACATACCATCCGGCGAGGCAAAGCTTTCCTATCTTTCTGGGGTTTTGACCAAGGTGGTGCTGGATGATGTGGTCAAGCGTTTCAGGGTGGAGCATGTCGGTTTACTGGAAAAGTTGCTGCGTTACCTGCTGGCAACGGTTGGCAATGTCACCAGCTATGCTGCGTTGGTCAAAAAGAGCGTCGCATTGGGAGTGCCCCTTAAAAACAGCACGATTATGGATTATGTCGCCTACCTGCAAAAATCATTTGCCCTGTTTGAGGTTGGAAAATTCAGTTGGAAACAGAGTCGTCATTTCAGTACCTCACGGAAATATTATGTCATTGACACCGGTCTGGCCTCCATTGTCCGGCCTGTGGAAGAAAACCGCTCCTTCCGGCTGGAGAATATCGTCTTTCTGGAGTTGAAACGGCGAGGTGCAGAGGTCTTTTACGGCTCAAGCGACAGCGGCAGAGAGATTGATTTCCTCACCAAAGAGTCAGGCGGCTGGGCGCAATATCAGGTGGCAGACACCCTGACAGACGAGAACCGCAAGCGTGAACTGGGTGCCTTTGCCCTGGCAGCGCCTCATTTAAGTGGCAGCCGGACGTTGCTGACCCTTGATGCTCCCCAGGATACGGTTATGTATGAGGGTCTGGAGATCAGGCGGCAGAATCTGGTCAAGTGGCTGGTTGGGTAACAATTCGGCGTATAAGGATAGATAACCATGCAATTTAACCGATTTATCTGGAATTTATATGCGAACTCCGAAGAAGGCAGCCGTGCCATAGAGCGTGAGCTTACGGATCACGCAACGGCAAATCCGACGACAAGAACGTCAGCGCCATTTACGCACCAGATGTTCTACTGCGAAACGGAAAAACGACGAGGTTGTAGATGGCGGCATCAACGGTTTTGAGGAGGTTGATCTTAGAGAGCTGATTCGAGAGTTTGCAGATGAGGAAGATGTTGAAAATCTTGAAACTGCTGAAATGCTATTCATCAGAATAGCTGATGAATATGTAGTATGGCCGCATGAACAGAATGGTAAAACGTTTGACCGGGTGTTTGGCGGGGGAGGTGATAACCATACTTTTTATGCAGATATGTATGGTTCCATAGATGGTCTTTCAGCCGGTCTGCATGATGCCCATCCTGAGTTTTTTGTTCCCTACTTCTTTGCGCGACGTTTCGATGAATTTGAGCGGATTTGTCGCTCCTTTGATATTCCGTTGCCGGAACTTCCAGGAAAACTGCAAAAGCGTGAACGGGCACTGTATTACCTCCGCATTAACCGGGCGCTGTATGAATTCAGAAAACAGTACGAACTTTCCCCGCAAGAACTGAACGCATTTCTGTACGACTTCGCCCCGAAAAATCTTGGGAGTCAACCGGAAAGCGCTACATTGCCGCAACCATCCCGCGTATGGTTTGTCATTGGAGGTGTCGGTGGGAACGGAGATTTTGAGTATCTTGATTCTGCAGATGAACAATCAGTCAGTTATTGGCAGGGTAGCCTTGAGACTCGAAAAGGTGACATTATATTGATGTGGTGCGCTTCGCCTCGCAGCTACCTGCATTCAGTTTGGCGAGCGTTGGATGATGGTTTTAATGATCCGTTTTTCTATTTTTACTCGTTGATCCGTGTTGGCCTTCCCGCAAAGATCACTCCACTCAGGTTTTCAGAGCTTTCCAACCATCCGATATTAGGAAGCAAGCCCGCTGTGCGCGCCCATTTCCAGGGTGCCAGCGGAACCGTCTTTACTGTTGAGGAATACGCGATCATTGGTGCGTTACTCCAAAATAAAGGCTTTGACACCTCCATGCTGCCGAGCCCTCCCATTGCTGAAGAATTTTTGAATGCCACGCTTATCAATGAACGAGATGTGGAGCTTGCACTTGTGGAACCGCTGTTAATGCGGCTTGGATTTACAGAGCAGGACTGGATTCGCCAGTTACCGGTAAGGATGGGGCGTGGTGAACGAAATTTCCCGGATTATGTCCTCGGAGGTGATCCCTGCCCAGGGGAAGAACGTGCTGTAGCGCTTATTGAATGCAAGTTTGACATTGAAACGAAAAAGGATCTTAAAGAGGCATTTCTCCAAGCAAAGTCCTATGCACTCCGGTTGCAGTCAGTCGTATTGGCTTTAGCCGCAAGACGAGGCTTTTGGTTGTTTTGCCGCAGGGATGATGGCTTTTCTATAGACCATTTTACCTTTAAGACCTGGAGCGAATTGTCGCATCCAGATCAACTTCACGAGGTTTCAACGGTAATTGGTAAACGGGCAGTTGAAACTCGGGTCAGCCGGAAAAAGTAAAACAATGAAGCAAGATCTAACTAATGATTCCTGATGCCACCATACGTTCCACGCCGGAAGCGATGCTGAAGTTGGCCATTGACAACACCACAAAAAGGAGTATGTTCCGCCCTACATAAAAGCAGCCGAGATTCAACGATAACGGGTCGTTGGATGCGGGGGACCCAGTCAACAGGGGCGTATTCTGGCGCAAGTCAGTTAGAGGACTTTCAACCTCGAGCCCGTCAGCTAACCTCGTAGGCATTTGGAAGGGCATCGGACGACTGATACGTCGTGGGCGATAGCCTGCGGCGTTTTTTGTTCCGGCCCGGCATGCGGTGCAGCATAAAGGGAGTAACCACCATGCAGCAGCACGACAGCGATTCATTCTGGGGTGGTATCATCAAATCCATGGGGCTGGTGTTCGGCGATATCGGCACCAGCCCGATCTATACCCTGACCGTCATCTTCGCCATCACCAAACCGACCCCGGACAACATCTACGGCATTGTCTCGCTGATCTTCTGGACCCTAGTGGTTCTGGTGCATCTGGAATACTCGATTCTGGCCATGTCCCTCTCCCGCAAGGGGGAAGGGGGAACCATCGTGCTGAAGGAGATCCTTTCCCGGATGCTGCAGCCGGGCAAGGGGCTGGCCCTGATCACCCTGCTCTCCTTTCTGGGGGTGGCGCTTTTGCTGGGAGATGGGGTGATTACCCCGGCCATCTCGATCCTCTCGGCTGTGGAAGGGATGGTACTGATCCCCGGCTTTGAGTCCACCCGTCAGGGGGTGCTGATCCTGATTGCCGCCATCATCGCAATCGGACTGTTTATCTTTCAGGACAAGGGTACTGACAAGGTAGCCAAGGCTTTTGGTCCGATCATGATCCTCTGGTTTGCTTCATTGACGGTCTCTGGGCTGCTTGCCATCAGCACTCATCCCGGTATCCTCAAGGCGCTCTCTCCCTGGTATGCCGTTGATTTCATGCTGCACCACGGCATCATCGGTTTTTTTGTGTTGTCCGAGGTGATTCTCTGCGCCACCGGCGGGGAGGCGCTGTATGCCGACATGGGGCATCTGGGACGCAGGCCGATCCGCCATGCCTGGTACTTTGTCTTTGTGGCTCTGGTGATCAACTATCTGGGGCAAGGGGCCTATCTGCTACATAACCCGGAGGCCAAGAACGTCCTGTTCAGCATGATCAAGTGGGAGGCTCCTCTGCTGTACATCCCGTTCCTGTGCCTTACCATCACCGCCACGGTAATCGCCTCACAGGCCTTGATCAGCGGGGTCTTCTCCATCGTCTATCAGGGGATTACCACCCGTATCCTGCCGCTTCTGAAGGTGGATTACACCTCTACCCACTTAAAGTCACAGATCTACATCGGTTCAATCAACTGGCTGCTCCTGCTGCTGGTGATCATGATCATGCTGATCTTCCAGAAGTCTGAAAACCTGGCGGCGGCCTACGGTCTGGCGGTGACCGGCACCATGACGATTACCGGGGTCATGATGGTGATCATTTTCAGTCACACCAAAAAGAAATGGAAGGTGCCACTGGCCGTCTTTATTACGGTTATTGATCTGCTCTTTCTGGTCTCAAATCTCTACAAACTGCCCCATGGCGGCTATTGGTCCCTGATACTGGCCTCGGTTCCGCTGATCACCATTCTTGTCTGGACCAGGGGGCAGCGTGCCCTGTACCGCGCTCTGCGTCCGCTGGAACTGGATACCTTTGAGATGGCTTACGAACAGATCTACGCCAAGGGGAAGAATATCCCCGGCACCGGTCTGTTCTTTGTCAAGGAGTACAGTGTAGTACCGCCGTATGTGGTGCACTGCATTATCCGTAGCAACATCATCTACGAGCGTAATGTCTTTATCTCCATCCAGCGGAACGATGAGCCGTTCGGGCTTGAAACCCGTCTCACCGCCGGCATCGCCACCGGGCTGGATGCCTTTGAGATCCACGCCGGCTATATGGAACACCTGGAGATACAGTCGTTGCTGGAAGAGAACGGTATACGGGAAAAGGTGATCTTCTACGGGGTGGAGGATATCAGCACCCCCAACCCGATCTGGAAGCTGTTTGCCACCAT